>NC_008268.1:2462000-2766000 GCF_000014565.1 Rhodococcus jostii RHA1
GACCACCCGGTGGCAGGGAACCACGACGGGGAGCGGGTTGAGCGCGCAGGCGGTTCCGACCGCGCGCACAGCTTTCGGACTGCCTGCGGCCGCCGCGACCGCGGCGTAACTCGCGGTGTGCCCGTAGTCGATCTCGGGAAGATGGTGGAGAACCTCGAGCCGAAATCCCTTGGACAGCCTGAAGTCCAGCGGGATGTCGAAACTCGTGCGCTCGCCGAGGAAGTATTCGTCGATCTCGTGGGCCACCCTGTCGAGTCGGGCGGGTGCGCGCAGGATCCGGGGGCTGATCTGCTCGGCGAGGGTCTGCAGTACGGCGTCGTGATCCTGGCTGGGGAAGGCGACCCGCACCAGCCCGCGATCGGTGGCGGCGAGCAGGAGCGAACCGACGGGGGTGTCGAGTGTCCGGTACGCGACGTCGAGGAGACCTGCCTCGGCGGCGAGGGCGGCGAGCCGCTCACGCAGTTTCTGCTCGACCGCGGAGTCCGACGTGGACAGGGCGTAGACGATGTCGGGGATGTTCATGTGATGTCTCCACTCACAGAGATCGAGAGGGTCTTGCGTAGCGCCGCAATGCCGTCGGCGGCCGCCCGCCGCGACGCGTCCGGGGAGTTGCCGAGGATCACCGCGATCTCGGTGTACGGCAGCCCGGCCAGGTAGTGATACGCCACCGCAGCCCGCTGCTTCATCGGCAGGGCGCCGACCGAGTTCCACAACTCGGCGTCGTGACCGCCGGGAAGTCCGCGGTCGGTGGTCTGCTCGGGAAGCTCGTCGGTGGGGACGGGCCGCCGGTCACGCGCACGTATGTGGTCGAGCGCTTTCCGGTGCGCGATCGTCACCAGCCATGCTTCGACGTTGCTCCCGGGACGCAGGTCGGGGTACGCCCGCATCGCGGCGATGAACGTCTCCGACCAGGCGTCCTCGGCGTCCACCGGACCGACCACGGCCCGGCAGACCCGCAGCACCGTCGGGCCGTGCTCGGCCACGACGTCTTCGAACGGTTTCAGGGTCATCGGCTCAGCCGGACGCCCGTTCCGCTTCGCGTTCGAGCAGGAACCGTTTGCGGTCGAGCCCGCCCGCGTACCCCGTCAGGCTGCCGTTGCTCCCGATGACGCGGTGGCACGGAACGATGATGCTGATCGGATTTCTGCCGTTCGCCGCCGCCACCGCACGAACCGCGGTCGGGGTGCCGAGGGAGTCGGCCAGCTGACCGTACGTCCACGTCTCGCCGTACGGGATGGTGCGCAGGGCGTCCCACACTCGTTGCTGGAACAGGGTGCCACGCGCGGCGAGCGGGACGGTGAACTCGGTTCGCCTGCCGTCGAAGTATTCGGTGAGCTGGGTGATGGCCTCGTCGAAACCTGCGGTGTCGCGTTCCCCGAACGTAGCGGGATTGGGCTGATGCCGGTGTTCGACCATGTAGATGCCGCTCAGCACCCCGTCGACGCTCACCAGCGTCAGGGGGCCGATCGGTGAATCGATGACTGTGTGTGCTGCTCGGTCGGCATTCACGGTGCCAATCCTTCCAGGTGTACGGGCCTCTGAAAGGTAGACGTCTGCCACGACCGAAACGTGAGGTGCGAAAAGCATCAGGCAGGATGGGCCGATGGCTCTCGTACAACTCGGCACCCGCGACCTGGTGCGTACCGTCACCGGGATCGTCCGGTGGTCGGCGGACACCGCTGAACTCGTCGTCTCCCTTCCCGGCCGGATCGGCACCCTTCTGGACCAGGTCGAAGTGCTGATTGCACGCATCGAGGCGATCAGCGACGGCGCCGAGATCGCCGTGTCGAGGGCGAACGCGGTGGCGGAATCGGCGGCGACCGTCGTCTCCACCGCCGACCACGCGTCCGCGTCGGCGCAGACCCTCATCGGCCTGTACGAGCCGCTGGCGACGAAGGCCGCCCCACTGGCACAGCGGTTCGTCGACGACCTCACCGAGGAGGAGATTCACGCCGCGATCGGGTTGGTGAACCACCTGCCCGAGCTGACCCTCCGCATGGAGGGGCTGCTGCCGATCCTGGCCACCCTCGACACCGTGTCGCCGGAGATCCACCAACTCCTCGAGGAGGTCCAGGGCGTGCGCCAGGCGATCCAGGGCGTCCCCGGGTTCAAGTTCTTCCGCAAGCGCGGCGAGGCCCAGGAGGACGAGGACTACGCGCGGTAGCCGTCCGTTCCGGCGCGTCCCACGACGATCTTCGGGACCACCGCGCGCGACGACAGCCGCAGCAGGGCGTCGACGAGTTCGACGATGTCGTCGACCTCGATCATCGCCTCGGGCGGGATCGTGTCGTGGATCCACGCGGACATGTCGGTGTCGACGTACGCCGGGGCGAGCGCGGTCGCGGAGACGCCGTTGCCCGACTCCTCCACGTTCAGCGTCTCGGTGAGGGAGATCAGCGCGGCCTTGGTCGCCCCGTAGACGGCGAGCCCCGCCTCGGCGTACACGCCGGTGATCGATGCCAGGGCCACGACCTTGGACCCGCGCCCCGGGTTCTCCGCCGCACCGGTCCGGAGCAGCGGCAGCGACTGCTGCAACAGGCTGAACGGCGCCCGCAGGTTGACTCCGAGGCTCTTGTCGAATCGGCTCAGTGGGAACTCGCCGATGGGGCCCGCGGTTCCGACCCCGGCATTGAGTACCAGCGCGTTCAGCGAACCGTAGGCGTCGGCGTGCGCCTCGACGACGCGTCCCGCGGATTCCTCGTCAGCGAGGTCACCGGCGACCACGACGACGTCCTTCGCGCCTGCGGTCCGCAGGTCGGCGGCCACGGACTCGAGCCGATCACGATCGCGGGCGGTGATCGTCAGTCCGTACCCCTGTTCGGCGAGACGGGTGGCGATGCCGAGTCCGATACCACGTGAGGCACCGGTGATCAGTGCGGTGCGACTCATACGGTCTGTCCTTTCAGGGCGCGCAGGCCGGCCGCGATGAATTCGGGCACCGCGTCGCCCGCCTTGTCGAACCCCTCACCGACGGTGGCGCCGACACGGTAGCGGTGGTTGATGCCCTCGGCGATGACGGCGAGTTTGAAGTTCGCGAGCGCCAGGTAGAAGTTCCAGTGGACCAGTTCGCGCCCCGACGCCACGGTGTAACGCTGCGCGAGGTCGTCGGCCGACGGCAGTCGCGGGCTCGTCCAGGCCGCCGGTTCGCCGAGCACCAGGTCGAGAGCCGGATGCCGGTAGACGCACATCAGGGCGACATCGGTGAGGGGGTCGCCGAGGGTCGACAGTTCCCAGTCCACGACCGCCGCGACGGTGCTCACGTCGCCGGACGCGAGGATGGTGTTGTCGATGCGGTAGTCGCCGTGCACGATCGACGACTCCGACTGCTGCGGAATCGATTCGACCAGCGCGGCATGCAGGCGGTCGACGTCCGCGGAGTCCGTCGTCTTCACCCGCCCCCACTGACTCGCCCACAATTTGACCTGCCGGGCCACGTACCCGTCCGGGCGGCCGAGCTCGCCCAGGCCGACGGCGTCGTAGTCGACGTTGTGCAACGCACCGAGCACACGGACCAGTTCGTCGGTGCACGAGTCGATGTCGTCGCCGGACAGCGCCTCGAGATCCGACTTGGTCCGGATCACCTGACCCGTCACATGTTCCACCACCGTGAACGGCGCGCCCATCACACTGTCGTCCTCGCACAGTGCGACGGTGGCGGCCACCGGGACGTCGGTGCCCTGCAGCGCCGACGTGATGCGGAACTCGCGGGCAACGTCGTGCGCCGACGGTGTGAGCCCCGCGGTGGGCGGCCTTCGCAGCACCCACCGCGAGGAGTCGTCGAAGATGGCGTACGTGAGGTTGGACTTGCCGCCGGCGATCAGGTCGGCCCGCAAGTCACCGTCGAGAGGAACGCCCGACTCGGACAGGAACTTGCGCAGCGCAACGAGATCGAGCCCCCGATGTTCGCTCATGCGCCCGCCTCCCGCGCGGCCTTCTTCGCGGCACCCACGACACGCTTGGCGATGGCCCAGCGGTGCACCTCGGACGGTCCGTCGTAGACGCGGAACGGTCGCACCTCGCGGGACAGCCGGGCGAGGGGCAGGTCGCCGGACACGCCGAGACCGCCGCACATCTGGATGGAGCGGTCGACGATCCGGAAGATGGCCTCCGATGCGTAGGTCTTGGCGATGGACGTGGAGTTGCTCGCGTGGCCGCCCTGATCGAGTTCCCAGCATGCCCGCGTCAACAGCGCCCGGCTGGCGGCGATGTCGATCTCGTTGTCCGCGACCATCTTCTGGACCATGCCCAGATCGCCCAGCTTGCCTCCGAAACCGTCACGTTGCGCGACGTGTGCCACGGCGACGTCGTGGCCGCGGCGCGCCGCACCGAGCCAGCGCATGACGTGTGTCATCCGGGCGGGCCCGAGCCGGACCTGGGCGTAGGCGAATCCCTGGTCCACCTCGCCGAGAACCCCGCTGTCGGGGACGAACAGATCCTCGAAGAACACCTCGCAGTGCCCACCGATCATCGCCCGGTCGAGGGTGTCGATGTGGCGTCCCACCCTCAGCCCCTCGGCGTCGGCCGGTGTGAGGAACATCGTGGCGCCGCCGCGGTCGCCGGGCACGCCGGAGGTGCGGGCGAAGATGATGAAGAATCCCGCGCCGTCGGCGCCGGTGATGAAGTACTTGTGGCCGTTGATCTTCCACCCGCCCGGCACCTTCTCGGCGCGCGTGGTCAGCGCCGAGGGGTCGGAGCCGGCTCCGGGCGACGGCTCGGTCATGGCGAACGCCGACCGCATGTCGCCGTGCGCCAACGGGGCGAGGAACCGCTCCTTCTGCTCCGGGCTGGCGATGTGCGCGAGCATGTGGACGTTGCCTTCGTCAGGTGCCCCGATGTTCAGGGCCGTCGGACCGAACAGCGAATAGCCCGCAGCCTCGAAGACGGGCGCGCGATCGGTCATGTTCAGGCCGTGCCCGCCGTACTCGACGGGTGCGTGCGGGGCGAAGACTCCGGCGTCCTTGGCTGCCTTCTGCAGCTCCACGCGCAGGGTGTCGCCACCGGCAGCTGTGATGTCGCCGCCGTGCTCGTCCTCGATGGGCAGCACGACTTCGCGGATGAACGCCTCGGTCTTCTCGACGAGCGCGGTCACCTCGGGTGCGTAGGACAGATCGATCGCCACAACTACCTCCAGTCAGTACGACGACTCCGGTACCGACCGATCACTCGCTCGGTCGAAGTCGTCCCCGACAATTCCACACCTTCGAAGGCCGGTCAAGACTCAGCCGGACGCGCCGACCGTGCTCCTCGCGATCGCCAGGTACCGCTCGACCAGTTCGTCGGGCGACAGCGGCCCGTCCTCCCGGTACCAGGTGGACACCGCGACACACATCGTGACGACGGCGCGGCTCGCGTCCTCCGGGAACGGCGTCCGGAACAGCCCGGCCGCCACCCCCTCGCGGACGATGTCGTCCAGCATCTCCTGCTGCTCGTCGCGCAGCGCGATGTACGCCTTCCGGCTCTCCGGTTCCATGCTCCGCGTCTCCCGGGACGCGACGAACGCCTGCTCGCGCCGGTACATGTGGAACCGCAGCAACGACTCGACGACCGCGTCGAACCGCTCGCCCGGTGTCGGGCCCGCCTCGGCCACCGCCGCGTGGCTGCGATCGAGGAGTTCGCGCATCACCGCGTTCGTCAACCCCACCAGCAGCGCCTGCTTGGAGGGGTAGTGATGATAGAGACCGGGGACCGACAGACCGGCGCGGGACGCGATCTCACGGATCGACGCGCCGTCGTACCCCTTCTCGACGAACGCCGCCAGCGCCGCGGCCAGAACCTTGGACAAGCCCTGGTCGGTGTACTCACGCCAGGAACTGCCGCGCTGGGTGCCCTCTACCGTCATGGGTCCTACGGTAGAACAGGCACCCGCCGCTCCCCTGCTGCGGTCGCGGGAGTTGACTAGAGTCGAACGAGGTCGCCCAGATCGACAGCCTTCTCCGACAGAGAGCCAGGGACCACCTGATGATCCACGTCCGCCACTCCGCGATCGCAGCCGTGCCCATCCATGTGGCGTTCGCGTACATCGACGATTACCGGACGGTCCCCGACTGGATGTTCGGAGTCTCGGAGTTCCGTCCGATCGGGGAATTCGACCAGGGGATGGAGTCGACATTCGACGCCGCGATCCACATCGGCCCCAGCACGCTGCGGTCCCGGTTAGAGGTCACCGAGTGGGAACAGGACCGGGTCATCACCCTGGCGTCGCTCGACGGCGCCGCCAACTCCTCTACCTGGGAGTTCACCGCTCACGGTGAGGACAAGACCGAGATCAGCGTGGACTTCGCGTACAAACTCCCCGGCGGTCTCGCCGGCAAGGCCCTCGGCCTCATCGTCGAACCGTTCGTCGAAACGGCCGTGAAGAACACCGAGGTGACCTTGCGGCACAACCTCGAGGAGCTGTACGCGAAGCGCAACCGCTAGCGTCCGGGCAGGAAAGCCAGCCGTCCGACCGTTGTCCCCTCGCCGAGTCTCGCGATGCCGTCCGCGACGTCGGTGAGTCCGAGCCGCTCGCTGATCATCGGCTTGATCTCGCCTGCCGCGGCCATCCTCGTCAGCTCGTCGTGGCACTCCCGGATCGCAGCGGGGTTGTAGGCGTTGTACAGCCCCCAGTGCAGCCCGATGATCGAGTAGTTCTTGATCAGCGCATGGTTCAGCCCGGGCGACGGGATGGTGCCACTCGCGAACCCGATCACAATGATGCGACCCTCGAACGCGATGCACTTGGTCGACTTCGTGTAGGAGTCGCCGCCCACCGGATCGAACACGACGTCGGCACCGCGGCCGTCCGTGAAGTCCTTCACGGCCTGGACGAAGTCCTCGCTGTGCCGGTCGAGCACGAGGTCGGCTCCGAGTTCCCGCGTATACGCCGCCTTCTCGGGTCCGCCGACGACGCCGATCACCTTGGCGCCTGCCGCCTTACCCAGCTGCACGGCCGCGCTGCCCACACCACCTGCCGCAGCATGCACGAGCAGCGTTTCGCCGGGCTGGATCTGCGTCCTGCGGTGCAGCGCAAACCATCCCGTCTGGTAGCCGATCGACAGCGCCGACGCCTCGGCGTCGTCGAGGGCCTCCGGAGCGGGGAACGCGGTGGCCGAGGACATGACGGCCAGCTCGGCGAACCCGCCGTTCGGCAGGCTCGGCATGCCGATCACCCGGTCGCCGACGGCGAACTCGGTGACACCCTCACCCAGGCCCACCACCTCGCCGCACAGCTCCACACCGGGAGTGAACGGAAGCGGCGGCTTGATCTGGTACTCGCCGCGGCACAACAGCACATCCGGGAAGTTGGCGGCCGCCGAGAGCACCTTGACCAGCAACTCGCCGGGCTTCGGTTCGAGGTCGGGGACGTCCTCGAACGTCAGAACGTCCCGCGGCTGGCCCAATTCGTGTACACGCCACGCCTTCATCGATCAGTCCTTCGGTCCACCGGCGACGTAGACGACCTGACCCGACACGAATCCGGCGCCCTCGCTCACGAAGAACGATGCGGTGTGCGCGATGTCCTCGGGCTGCCCGACGCGGTTCACGGGGATCTGCGACGCCGCGGCCTTCTTGAAGTCCTCGAATCCGACACCCACCCGCTCGGCGGTCGCGGCGGTCATCTCGGTCTCGATGAAGCCGGGCGCGATCGCGTTCGCGGTGACACCGAACTTGCCGAGCTCGAATGCCAGCGTCTTGGTGAAGCCCTGCATGCCCGCCTTGGCGGCGGAGTAGTTGACCTGCCCGCGGTTACCGAGCGCCGAGGTGCTCGAAAGGTTCACGATGCGCCCGAACTTGGCGTCCACCATGTACTTCTGCACGGCCCGCGACATCAGGAACGCACCACGCAGGTGCACGTTCATCACGGCGTCCCAGTCGTCGACGGTCATCTTGAACAGCAGGTTGTCGCGGGTGATCCCGGCGTTGTTGATCAGGATCGTCGGGGCGCCCAGTTCGGTCGCCACCCGCTCGACTGCCGCAGCGACCGACTCCTCGTCGGCGACATTCGCGCCCACGGCCAGCGCTTTTCCGCCGGCGGACGTGATCGCGTCGACGGTGCCGGCACATGCGGACTCGTCGAGGTCGAGGACGGCGACCGCGTAGCCGTCCTCGGCCAGCCGCTTCGCGACGGCGGCGCCGATTCCCCGGGCCGATCCGGTGACGATGGCGGTTCTACGTTCCTGGCTCACTTGTTTCCTCCATGCTGGTTGTTCTCGGTCTTCGTGCGGTATTTACGCAGTTCTCTTCTCGCGATGGACATCTTGTGGACCTCGTCCGGTCCGTCCGCGAGACGCAATGCCCTCAGATGGGCGTACATCATGGCGAGGGGGAAGTCGTCGGTCACGCCGGCCCCACCGTGCACCTGAATCGCCCGATCCACAATCTCGAGCGCAATATTCGGAGCCGCCACCTTGATCGCCGCGATCTCCGTCCGCGCCTCCTTGTTCCCCACCGTATCCATCAGATACGCCGCCTTCAGCGTCAACAACCGAATCATCTCGATCTCGATCCGCGCCTCCGCAATCCAATCCTGAACATTCGCATTCTCACTGACCGGCTTACCGAACGTCACCCGCGACGACGCCCGACGACACATCAACTCCAACGCCCGCTCCGCCATCCCGATCGCCCGCATGCAATGGTGAATCCGACCCGGACCCAGGCGCGCCTGCGAAATCGCGAAACCCTCCCCCTCCCCCTTCAGCACATCCTCGACCGGAACCCGCACATCCGCGAAATCGATCTCCGCATGCCCCTCACGATCCTGATACCCGAACACCGGCAACCCCCGCATCACCGTCACCCCCGGCGCATCGATCGGCACCACCATCATCGACTGCTGCCGATGCGGCGCCGCCGACGGATCCGTCTTCCCCATCACGATCAACACCCGGCAATTACGATGCAACGCATTCGACGCAAACCACTTCCGCCCGTTCAGCACATACTCGTCACCGTCCCGGACCATCGACAACTCCACATTCGTCGCATCCGAACTCGCCACCGCCGGCTCCGTCATCGCGAACGCCGACGCCATCGTCCCCTCCAGCAACGGCGTCAGATACTTCTCCTTGTGCTCGGCCGTACCGAACAACTCCAGCACCTCCATATTGCCCGTATCCGGCGCATTACAATTGCACGCCTCCGACGCAATATGACTGCGCCCCATGATCTCCGCCAACGGCGCATACTCGAGATTCGTCAACCCCGCACCCGTCCCCGGATGCGGATGAAACAGATTCCACAACCCCCGCCGCCGCGCCTCCGCCTTCAACTCCTCCAACACCGGCGGCTGGAAATGCGGATCCCCCGACTCCCGCATCTGCTCCTCGTACACCGCCTCCGCCGGATACACATGCGAATCCATGAACTCCAGCAGATCGGTCTGCAACTGCTGGGCGCGATCGGATAGGTCGAACAGCGACATGCGGGCTCCTCGTGCGGTCGGGTCAGGACGGCTGGGCGAGGAGCGAGGCCTGGTAGCGGCGCATTCCCCGGATCCATCGGTCGTAGTCGGCGCCCTTGTGCCGGTACATCTCCAGCACTTCGGGGTGCGGAAGGATCAGGAACTGTTCGGCTTCCATTGCGGCGAGCACACATTCGGCCACCTCGGACGCTTCGAGAACCGTACCCGCGGTGGTGACGGCGCGTGCGGCAGTGGCCGACAGGGCGGCGTCGTCGGTGAGCAGCTTGGTGTTGACGCCCATCGGGCACAGGCAGCTGACACGGACGCCCTTGTCGCCGTACGTGACGGACAGCCATTCGGCGAATCCGACGGCCGCATGTTTGGTCACCGAGTAGGGGGCGGAACCGATCTGGGTGAGTAGCCCGGCGGCCGAGGCCGTGCTGACGAAGTACCCCTCGCCGCGCTCGATCCAGCCGGGGACCAGCCGGCGTGCCGCCCGGATGTGCGCTCGGACGTTCACGTCGAGGGCGAGGTCCCACACCGCGTCGTCGGGTTCGAGATCCTCCCCCGCCGCGACGCCCGCATTGGCGAAGTAGAGGTCGACGGCGCCGAAAGCCTTCTCCGCAGCGTCGATGACCGAGCCGATCTGTGCGTCGTCGGACGCGTCGGCACCGCGGGCGATCGAGGCCCCTGGACGCGTCGCGTTGATCCGGTCCGACACTGCCTGGGCCGATGCGGCATCGAGATCGGTGACGACGACCCTGGCCCCCTCGGCGGCGAGCCGCTCCGCGAGTGCGCCGCCGATTCCACCTCCGCCACCGGTGACGATGGCGACCTTCTGCGCAACCTGCACGAGATTCCTCCTCGAGGGGACACGGATGTGATCCCAGTCTTCCACAGAAATCACCTGAATCCGGTGTCGGATTCAGTTTCGTTGACCTGGGTGCCCCACGCCCTCACGCCGTCGGGTGGCGCTCAGCTCCGCTCGGGGAACCTCAGCCCGTTTGCCCAGATGCGCGTCGTGGTGAACACGACGTCGTCGAAGTCGACGGGAGTGCCGTCGGTCCCATTCACGCTGGCCACGAACACGTTGTAGGCCAACCGGCTGACCATCCCCGACAACGCACGCGACGCCAGCATCGGGTCGAGTTCCTTGTCGGCGATGCCCCGCGCCTGCAGTTCCGCGATGCCCCGCGCGTTCCGCGCGATGAACGCGTCGGCCCGCTGACGCCGCAGGTCCGCGAACGCCGGGTCGATGTGCGCGACCTGCTCGAGCAGCCCCATCAGCTTGGCGTTACGCCGGTAGGCCTCCAGGTAGGCGCGGTTACTCGCCTCCAGGACGGCGTACGGGTCGTCGGTGTCCTGCACCCGCTTCATGCCCGGGTGCATCATGTCTTCCTGCGCCACCTCGAGCACAGCGGCGAACACCTGCTCCTTATTGTCGAAGTAGGTGTAGAACGACCCCGTCGAGCAGTTGGCTTCCTTCGTGATGTCGGTGAGCCGGGCATCGAGGTACCCGGACCGCTCGAACACCGTCCGCGCGGCCGCCACCAACGCCGCGCGCGTGCGTGCACCACGCGGTGTCGCCGGAGGCTCCCGCAACAGATCGGTGGCCGCCATCGACGGGGCGGGCTGGTCGTCCCACTCTTCATGGACGGTGCGCGTGGTCATTTCCTACTTATACGCCAGCACCGCAGCCCCGCCCAACCCGACGCTCAGGTGATGGTGATGCCGCCGTCCACCGCGATCGTCTGACCGGTGACGTACGCGGCAGCGTCCGAAGCGAGCCAGACGACGGTCGCGGCGAGCTCCTCCGGGTCACCGAGGCGACCGAGAACGAGCCGCGATTTCATCGATTCGAGGTACCCGTCCTGGTACTGGTCCGTCATCTCCGTCTCGAAGAATCCGGGAGCGATCGCATTCACCCGGATGCCCTTGCGGGCACCCCACTGCTGCGCCAGGTCGCGGGTGAGACCGATGACCCCGGCCTTGCTCGCGGCGTACGCGGCCTGCGGAAGTCCCGCGGTGGTGAGACCGAGCACGCTCGCGATGTTCACGATCGCGCTGCCCGGCTTCATGACCTTCCCCGCCGCCTGCGCGGCCCAGTAGGAACCGTTCAGGTTGATGTCGACGACCTGCCGGAACTGCTCCGGCGTCTCCCGCGTCGCGGGGACTGCCGTACCGACGCCGGCATTGTTGACGAGCACGTCCACCCGGCCGAACTTCTCCATGGCCGCGTCGATCATGTTCTGCGCCTGAGCCGGGTCTGCGATATCCGTCGCAACGCACAGCGCCTGACGTCCGGCGGCCCGCACCAGTTCGGCGGTCTTCTCGAGACGGTCGGTGCGGCGCGCCGCCAGCACCACATCGGCGCCGGCCTCCGCCGCGGCCTGCGCGAACGCCACCCCGAGACCCGACGACGCACCGGTCACGACGACCACCCGATCGGTCAAGCTGAACTTGTCGAGAACGGACATACGAAGCGACTCCTTTGTCGTCGGGCTACGGGGTACGGTTTCAGAGGCCGAGGTCGCGACCGATCAGTTCCTTCATGATCTCGTTGGAACCGGCCCAGATCTTGGTGACACGGGCGTCCATCCATGCACGGGCGGCACGGTACTCGGTCATGAATCCGTAGCCACCGTGCAGCTGCACGCAGTGGTCGAGGACCTCGTTCTGCACCTGAGCAGTCCACCACTTCGCCTTGGCGGCGTCCACTGCGGTGAGCTCACCGTCGGCGTGTGCGGCGACGCAGTTGTCGACGTAGGCCTGGGTGACCTCGACACGGGTGACAAGGTCCGCGAGGAGGAACTTGTTCCACTGGAGCGAGCCGATTGGCTGGCCGAATGCCTTGCGGTCCTTGGCGTACTGGATCGTCTCCTCGAGGATCGGCGCGGCGTGCGCGATGTTCGAGACGGCGGCGCCGACACGCTCCTGCGGCAGCATCTCCATCATGTGGATGAATCCGCGGTCGATCTCACCGATGATGTTCGTCGACGGCACACGCACGTTCTCGAAGAACAGCTCGGCGGTGTCCGACTCGTGCTGGCCGACCTTGTCGAGCTTGCGGCCGCGCTCGAAGCCCTCCATGCCCGTCTCGACGGCGAACAGGGTGATGCCCTTGGACTTCTTCTCGGGACTGGTGCGCGCCGCGACGATCACCAGGTCGGCGTTGTAGCCGTTGGTGATGAACGTCTTGGAACCGTTGATGATCCAGTCGTCGCCGTCCTTGACCGCAGTGGTCTTGAGCGAGGCGAGGTCGGAACCACCGGAAGGCTCGGTCATGCCGATCGCGGTGAGCAGTTCACCGGTGCAGAACTTGGGTAGCCAACGCTGCTTCTGCTCCTCGGTCGTGAGCTGCACGAGGTACGGCGCAACGACGTCGGCGTGAATGCCGAAGCTCGACGACACGGCGGCACTTGCCCGCGAAAGCTCCTCGGCGAGAACCGCATTGAACCGGTAGTCGCCGGCCTCGCTTCCGCCGTATGCCTCGGGGACCTCGAGGCCGAGGAATCCGTTGCGGCCCGCTTCGAGCCAGATCTCGCGGTCGATGAAGCGTTGCTCGATGAGCTTGTCGGCCACCGGCAGGAGGTTGCGGTTCACGAACTCCCGGGCCGATTCGCGGAATGCCTCGTGATCGGGGCCGTACAGGGTGCGTCGCATGACCGCTCCTTTGTCGAAATCCAGCTGACTGTGTCCACGCTTTCCAGCATGTAAGCGTGTGCTTATTTTCTAAGCGCTTGCTTATACTGAGGGTGCGGCGCGGTATTGTCAACAGCCGCGCAGCCGAGGATGGAGAAAGACATGAGCGAATCACCGAACCAGGTGATCAGCCCTTCCAAGGCTGCCGCCCGCATCCGCGCCGCAGCCGTCGACGCGTTCGCGACCAGCGGTTACGGGGGCACCACCACCCGCGAGATCGCCGCCCGCCTCGAGATGAGCCCCGCCGCGATGTACCCGCACTACCGATCCAAGGAAGAGCTGCTCTTCGCGATCAGTTACGAAGGCCACACCGCAGCGCTCGACGTTGTCGTGAGTGCAGACCTCCCCGACGAGGCGCCCTCCATCAGGCTGCAGGCGCTGATCGGCGCATTCGCGAGCTGGCAGGCCACGCACCACGCACAGGCTCGCGTCGTGCAGTACGAACTCAACGCCCTCACGCCCGAGCACTACCGCGACGTGGTCAAACTGCGCCGCGACATCACCCACATCGTCCGCGCCGTCGTCGACGCAGGGGCCGCATCCGGCGAATTCACGGTCCCCGACGGCGAAGGCGTCACCCTCGCCCTCATGTCTCTGTGCGTCGACATCTGCCGCTGGTTCCCGGCCGGCGCCTACACCGAGCCCGAGGCCGTCGCAGACCTCTACGCCGACCTCGCCATGCGCATGGTGGGTGCCGGCTAGGTATTGCCAAGGTCCCGTGGGGTCGGCTAATGTAGAACATACGTGGCGCTCCTGAGGTTTGTGTGGGCGTCATTTCTGCTGTTCAGGGTGGGTTGTGTTGTTGGACGCAGTGGTCGGCGAGTTGCCGGTGAAATGAGGGACGCGCACGTGTTGGGTCTCTAGATTTCGGGGTTCCTACACCAACCTCAACCCGGAGGACCGCTACACGTGCGCGTCAGTACTGCATTTAACCGTCTGCTTCAAATCCCCGGTGCATCGGTGTCGGATGTGTCGATCACAGACGACTCCGTCGAGGTCACCCTCAGGCTCGCAGCACGCCGTGTGAAGTGCCCATGCGGCTACACGAGCGCCGCAGCCTACGACCACGCGCCGCGGCGCTGGCGCCATCTCGACTTCGGCCGCCACAAGGTGTGGTTGAAGTATCCGATCCGACGGATCGAGTGCCCGACCTGCGGCGTCCGGACCGAGGACATTCCGTGGGCGCGTCCGACAGCACGGCATACACGCGACTTCGAGGACATGGTGCTGTGGTTGGTCACCCGCACCGATCGGACCTCGGTGTCGACCTTGATGCGCTGTGCATGGCGAACGGTCACCTCCATCGTCACGCGGGCGGTCGATGCGTTGATCGACTCGCGCAGGCTCGAGAATTTGTATCGAATCGGAGTCGACGAAATCTGCTACCGACATCCGCACAAGTACCTCACCATCGTCGGCGATCACGACACCGGCAAGGTCGTCTACATCACCGAGGGCCGAGGCCGAGACTCGTTTTCGGAGTTCTTCGAGCAACAGTCGGCGAAGGAGCGCGACAAGGTGCAGGTGGTGTCGATGGACGGCTCTCCCGCCTTCCGAGCCGCCGCAGAGGATCACGTCCCGCGGGCTCGTCAGTGTATGGACCCCTTTCACGTGATGCAGTGGGTGAACCGAGCATTGGATCGTGTGTTCTCCGACGCGGCGTCTGTTCGCCGGACCTTGTCGATGCAAGCCCCGGAATGGCGTCAAGCTCGCACAGTGTTGCGGCTCGGTAAGAATCGGCTCACCAAGAAACACAAGTCGTTGCTGCGGACGGTGACCGCAGCCGATACCGAGGTCGGGACAGCGTGGCGTCTGAAGGAGCAGTTCCGCGATCTCTACCGCAAGATCGCGCCCCGGAACGCTGCACGGTATCTACGGCGGTGGATCGAAGAAGCGCGGTCCTGCGGGATCGATGCGTTCGTACAACTGGCGCGCATGATCGACAAGAAATCCGAGCAAATCTGTGCAGCAATCGAGTTGGGGATATCCAATGCCCTTATCGAGGGGATCAACTCGAAGATCAGACTGATCAATGCCCGCGGTTACGGTCATCATTCAGCAAAATCACTCACGGCGATGATCTATCTCAATCTCGGCGGAATCGAGGTAAAACTGCCCACACAAACGTAAGGAGGGGCACATACGTTCGATTCGGGGGAATCGACGGCAGCCGGGGGGTCGGGGTGGATTCAGCAGCGGTGAACGCGTTTCTGGCCGAATTGCCGAAACTCGACCTGGATATCGACGATGCGACGCGCATCGACGTACTTCGCACACTCGAAGAGGTGAAAGCCGCCTGTGCGGGCGTGCAAGCCCGGGTGACCGCAGACCTCGACGCCTCCATCCGCACCGCACGAGCAGACCGCCAAGTGCCGGTCGCACATCGAGGGCGCGGTATCGCCAACCAGGTGGCGTTGGCGCGACGGGACTCACCGTTTCGAGGTGGCCGTCATCTCGGCATGGCCACCGCTCTTGTCCACGAGATGCCCCGCACCTTGGCACTGCTCGAACGAGGGGTCCTCAGCGAGTGGCGGGCAACGATCCTCGTCCGCGAAACCGCGTGCCTCACCCGAGAAGACCGCACCGCACTCGATTACCTGCTGTGCGCCGACCCGGCAACATTGGACGGGCTCGGCGACCAGGCGGTGTGCGCGAAAGTTCGCGCGGCCGCCGCCGAAGTCGACGCCGAGGCCATGGTGCGACGGGCCCGCAAGGCGGTATCGGACAGGAGGGTTACCTCCCGTCCCGCACCGGACACCATGGCGTACGTCAGCGCCCTACTGCCGGTGGCACAAGGGGTCGCGGTGCACGCGACTCTCACCCGTGACGCCGATTCCATCCTCGCCGCCGGTGACGAGCGCACGCGGTCGCAGATCATGGCCGACCTCCTCGTCTCCCGAGTGACCGGCGCGCCCCACACCGCGACGGCACCTCCGATCACCGTCAACCTCGTGATCTCCGACCGCGCGCTCCTCGACCGAGGGTCCGAACCCGCCTACGTGCAGGGGTACGGTCCCGTCCCCGCGGCACTGGCAGGGCACTGGATACATGAGGCAGTCCAGGCCACGATCGATCCGGAAACCGGGAACGAGGCACGGGTGACTCTGCGCCGCCTGTACGCGAACCCGCACTCCGGAGCCCTGACCGCAACCGAGTCCCAGGCCCGCCGCTTCCCCGCCGGGTTGGCGAGGATGATCGATCTGCGCGATCGAACGTGCCGGACACCATGGTGCGATGCGCCGATCCGGCATCACGACCACATCCAACCCCGCGAATACGAGGGCCCGACCACCGCACACAACGGCGCCGGCCTGTGCGCGGCCTGCAACTACGCCAAACAAGGCGCAGGATGGAACGCCAGGCCCCACCAACTGCCCGGCGGACTGCACAAAATCGAGATCTGCACCCCCACCGGACATCGGTACCGATCAACCGAACCACCACTACCGAAACCGTTGCCGCTCCGTGAGGTTCAGATCAGCTCACCAGTGGAACGCATCCTCATCGAATACCTCCACGCGGCCTGAACATCGGGGCGCTGCGCACTAGACCGAGTGACACACCTGTGCGGTAGCATCTCCGCACGCGGCCGTGGGGGTCCTGTCGAGTACTGGGGGGATGGGGATGAGCAAAACACTGCGTCTGGAAGATGACGCAATCCAACGATGCGTGGGCATCTGCAACACGATGATTGAGCAGCTCGATGACGCGCTCAAGAAGTCCAGAGCGCTAAGCAACGTCACAGGCTTCGGCGGCTTCGACTCCGCGATTCAGCTGCAATCGCGATATGAGGAGAAGCTGAACGGGGGCAACGGGTCTGGCTCGGTAGTCGAGCGCCTGGACCAGTTTCGGAAAGTTATCGAAGTAATGCGCGACACATTCATCGCGGGTGGCGAGGAGTTCGCAGATGCCGATAGCGCGATTAGCCACGCCTTGGGCACAATTGAAGGGGAAGTCAATCGATGAGCCGTGTCATCGCATGCACAGGGTCGGTATTGGCACTCGCCTTCTTAGCTGGGTGCGGTTCGCATCCAGCGGACGGCCAATCGAGCCCCGATAGTGCATCTACCCCAACAACACGTATACCCAGGCATGTAGATCAGTCCGATCGCCCACCAGTGTCGTTCGACCCTTGCCTAGACGTCCCGGATGAAACGCTGGTAACGGCTGGATACGATCCCACGAGCGAAATAAACGTCGACTTCACACCTGATTCTTACACGTTCCTCGGATGCAGTTACGACACGCAGCAACGCCGCTACGGTTTGAATGTTCTGTCAGGAAATATCTCCTTCGCCGAGGAGCGAGAGAAAACCAATGAATACGCAACCCCGACCGAGATTAATGGGCGGCCAGCGCTTTTAAAATGGGAAGCCAACAAACCAAACGCGTGCGCAGTCTCGATCGAAACCTCGTATGGAGTGCTCATTCTTGACCGCAGTGTTTTCCAAGGGCACGGAGTTGACGCGCCTGAGGCCGAGTGGTGCGCGGGGCTGGAGGACACCGCCCGCATCATTGAGCCGCTCATTCCGAAGGGGGCCTGACCATGGCACCGAAGGACCCGCTCGCTCCCTTCTTCGATGCCGTGCTGCCGAATGGCGCCGGCGATCAACACCGCAGCAAGCTGCAGAGGTCGGCGGAGCAACTTGGATCGGATGCGATCGATCCGCCTTATATCACCGCGATGGAGAGCTTCGAGGGCTGGCAGCACTCGGATATTTATGCGAAGACTCAGGATATGGATCCGAGCATCATCGGGGATCTCGCTCAAGCTTGCCATGCCATCGTCGGCTCCCTACCTATCGGGTTCGGGTTTGCCCTGCTCAAGAACACGATTGCCGAAAAGTGGGAGGGCGCTGCCGCCGACGCGGCGCTCGCGGCGACGGATACCCTTGCGGGCGCGAGTGACCAATTGACCTCGGGGGTTCAAGCAATTGGCGTGAAGCTCGACATTCTCAGCAGTGCTGCGCAGGATGTGAAAAACAGCATTCCAGCACCGACGTCTGAGCAACCGCTGAGCCTTCTCCCCCTGACACCCACCGCCGCCGAAGCACAGGAAGCAGCGCGGGATGCGACGAGGGAAGAGGCCATTCGGAAGCTGCAGAACATCTACGTCCCGAACTACCAGGACGTCGGCACGAACGTGCCGGTCCTCCCGGCACCACACTCACCCAACGGCAAGATCGATTCCGTCGACCCGAATGTCACTGTGCCGAGCTCAGGCAGTCCCGGTTCGAACCCCTGGGGCACAGCCGACAGCAATACTTCTTCCGCTTGGGGCGAGGGCGATTCGTCGGCGGACGGGGAGAACCCCGCGGACGGGGATTCCGCAGTGGATGATGCCGCGGCCACGTCGGCGGCGAATGCCGAAGCCGCTGCCAATCAGGGCGCCGGGGCTGGATCCGGCTCGGCCGCACAGACTGCGGCCGCGAATGCGCAGAATGCGGCCGGCGCGGGTTCGCAGTCGGGTACGGGCGCGGGCGCCGCGGGTTATGGCGGCGGACTCGTCGGAGGTTCACGGTCCGGTGCCGGCGGATCGGGTGTCGGGGGTTCGGCGTCGAGCGCGCGCCGGAAGAATGACAAGCGCGATTTCGAGTCCACCTCGAGCGGTGTGGTTCCGGGTGGCCCGATCCTGTCCGGTGGTGCCGCGACCGGCGCAGGAGCGGCTGCCGCTGCTGCCGCGGCGACTCCGGTGAAACCGAGCATGAGTCGACCCGGAATGGGTATGGCACCCGGGATGATGGGTGCACCCGGCCGAGCAGGCGGCAACGGCGATGGTGACACGGAGCATCAGACGCCGAGCTACCTGATCACCGTCGACAACGGCAACGAACTGATCGGCACACTCGACCCCGTCGCACCCCCGGTGATCGGCGCATGAACTGGCGGCTGACGTCAGCCCAATTCATGTGCCTTTGGGAGGCAACCGATCTCGACCGGATGCCGTACCCGCTGCAGTACCGGTCCGCGGCCACGACGGAAGACCAGTATGCCGTCCAGCAACGCGAGCTGGAGCAGTGGCGGACTGCGCTCGACGAACCGAAAATGATTGCCGCGATCCAGGCGCTCCGGGACCCGCACCTGTCCATCACGGTGTTCGCCCCCTCCCCCGAACTCGACTCGGGGCTTCGCCGGAGGGGCAGCATCCGTGGCCGGGTCGCCGTCGTCGCCGAACAGCTGCGCGGGGCACCGGGCCGCGGCGACATCCGGATCGACGCAGGTACCGAGGGCGTCGACTGGCTGACCACCCAACTCCTGAAAGACCTGCCCGGCTGCGCGCCCGGACGGACCCCGTCCCTGACCGCGCACCCCGACGACCTCGAGAACCGAAGCAGCGGTACTTCCGTCCTGCAGAACGCCCGAGCCTCCGACGGCACTCTCCTGCGAAGGATCGTGGGCCGACCGCGGACCGGAATCGGATACATCTGCATCCGGGGTGCTCGCAGCGGGCTCGACGAGCCCGTTCTGGGTGAACTGACGTGGATCGACGTCGAAGCGGACGGCCGGTACCTCTATCACCAGGACGACCGTGTTCACCTGCGGTCCGCGACAGTCCGGTTGGTTCGCGACGAGCTGTCGAAACGCGTGTCGGCGGCCCTCGCCAACCCTTCGCCGACCCGCAACTGAGCGTTACCCTTGTCCCATGACCGATCGGGACAGGGACGGGACGGGGAAACCCCTCAACGCACGCCCCCGCGATGAACTCGGCCGACCCCTGCCGCACGACGCCGAGGGTGTACCGCGTATCCCCGACGACCTGCGGTTACCGCCCGACGAGGCGATCACCGAGGCTCAGCGGCTCCTCGACCACGGCATGCCGTTCCATGCACACGAGATCCTCGAGGGTACGTGGAAGATCGCCCCCGAGGACGAGCGGGAACTGTGGCAGGGGCTCGCCCAGCTCGCGGTGGGTCTCACCCATCTGATGCGGGGCAACAAGACGGGCGCGCGGTCACTGCTGCGCCAAGGCCACGACCGGATCCGGCATTACGAGGTGGAGGCGCCGCACGGCCTCGACATCGCCGGCCTCCTGACGTGGTCGGAACACCTCACGGACGAGATCGATCGCGTCGACCCGCTGCCGGCGACGCCCGTACCCCGATTGAGAATCCCCTGATGACTCTGCTTCCCATGTTCCCGCTGGGCTCGACGATGCTGCCCGGTCAGCAGCTCCCCCTCCACGTCTTCGAACCCCGCTACCAGGAGCTGGTCCGCGACTGCCTGGACGCACCGGACGGTCCCCGCTTCGGTGTCGTTCTCATTGCCCGCGGCAACGAGGTGGGCGGCGGCGACATCCGCCACGATGTCGGCACTATCGCGCGGATCGAGTCGCACGCGTCGATCGGCGAGGGGCGGTACGAGCTGTTCTGCCGCACGGAGGAACGGATCAAGGTGTCGAAGTGGTTGCCCGACAACCCGTATCCGATCGCCGAGGTCGATGTGTGGCCGGACGAGAACACCGGCACCCAGACAGCGGACTACGAATTCCCCTCCCTCATCGAGAGACTCGAATTCCTGTACGGCCTCCTCCGCCGTCTCGCGACGGAAACCGGCAACGTTCCGCCCGACGTTCCCGTCATCGGCGGTTTCCGCGGGTCGCTCGGCACGAGGCTCTACGAGATCGCCACCTACATTCCGATGGGGGACGCCGACCGCCTGCAGATCCTCGCGGCTGCGGGCGCGGACGAACGCCTGCGGGAGGTGTCCGAGGCGATCGAGAACGCCATCGAAATGGTCCAGTTCCGGCTGATGTGACCTAGCCCTCCCCGGGGTTGGTCAAGAGCACTCCGGGAAGGGTGTAGTGTTGTCAATGCAACGCGGGGTGGAGCAGCTCGGTAGCTCGCTGGGCTCATAACCCAGAGGTCGCAGGTTCAAATCCTGTCCCCGCTACCAGTGGAAACGGCTCCGGAGATTCAATTCTCCGGAGCCGTTTTTCGTTGTTCCACATCCTCCAGGACTAGAACGTATTCTCGTACGTGAGGCCTCAGGAGGGACAGTGCAGCTCGCCGACGTCGATCTCTACAACCCGGACACCTTCGCGAAGGGCGTGCCCCACGAGATGTTCGCCGTGTTGCGGCGGGAGGCCCCGGTCTACCGGCACCTCGACGAGCGCGGCGACCCGTTCTGGTGCGTTACCCGGCACGCCGACATCGTGACGGTGAACCGGGACGCCGAGACCTATTCGTCGTGGCGGGGCGCCACCTACATCGACGACCTGAGCCCGGACGACCTGGCGGGCCAGCAGTTGATGATGCTGAACATGGACCCACCGGACCACACGGCGCTGCGGAAGATCGTGAGCAAAGGTTTCACGCCCCGCCGCATCGGCCAACTGCACGAGATTCTCGCGCGGCGGGCCACGACCATCGTCGACGCGGTGATCGAGCGCGGCGAGTGCGACTTCGTCGTCGATGTCGCGTCCGAACTCCCGCTTCAGGCGATCGCCGATTTCCTGGGCGTGCCTCAGGAGGATCGCAAGCTGATCTTCGACCTGACGAATCAGATGATCGGCTCGTCCGATCCGGAATTCCATCTCGAGGACGGTCAGGAACGCGCGGCGGCGGCCCAGATGTTCGCGTACAGCCTGGAGATGTTCGAGGACCGCAAGAAACACCCCCGCGACGACATCGCGACAGCTCTCATCCAGGCCGATGTGCACGGCGAGAAGCTGGGCGAACTGGATTTCAACATGTTCTTCATGCTCCTCGCGGTCGCGGGTAACGAGACTACCCGCAACGCCATCTCACACACCCAGTTGGCGCTGATGGAGCATCCCGAGGAGCGCAGGAAGGTGCTCGAAGATCCGTCCAAGCTCGACGCTCTGATCGAGGAGGGGTTGCGCTGGGCCACACCGGTCATGCAGTTCCGCCGGACAGCAACCACGGACACCGTGCTGCACGACGTCGAGATCTCCGAGGGCGACCGGGTGGTCATCTGGCACATGTCGGGGAACCGGGACGAGGCGGTGTTCGACGACCCCTACACGTTCGACATCGACCGACCCACCGGCCACTACTCCCAGCACATTGCGTTCGGCGGCGGCGGTCACCATTTCTGCCTCGGCGCCAACCTTGCTCGCGCGGAGATGAAGGTGATGCTGAGCGAGATTCTGCGTCGCATGCCCGATATGGAACAGACCGCACCGGCGCAGCGCCTGCGCTCCAACTTCATCAACGGGCTCAAGCACATGCCGGTGACGTTCACGCCCTCGTCCCTCTGAGCGGAGCGCCGCCTTTCCTGACAGCCTGGTCGGGTGAACAACGTCGACGCAGTGGTCATCGGATCCGGTCCCAACGGACTCGTCGCGGCCGCGACCCTGGCAGATGCGGGCTGGGATGTGGCGGTCAGTGGAGGCGCAGCCGACGCCCGGCGGTGCGGTGAGGTCGGCGGAACTCGTCCCCGGATTCACGTCGGACCTGTTCAGCGTGTTCCATCCCCTGTCCACCGTGTCGCCGGTGCTCCGCGGTCTCGATCTCGAGTCGCACGGACTGCGCTGGAGTCACGCGCCCCGCGCGCTCGGGCAAGCCCGCTCGGCCGCCGGCGAGGACGCGCCGGTGATCCATCCTGACCCCGCGGACACGGCCGCCGACCTCGAACGCCGTCAACCTGGTGACGGTGCCGCGTGGTCGGCGCGCCGAGGACGCGGGCGCGCACTTCCACTCGGCGACGCCGTGACCGGGATCGACGTTCGATCGGGTCGCGCCGTGGGGGTGCGGACGGCGTCGGGTGTCCGCTACACGGCACGTCGGGCGGTGATCGCCGACGTCTCTGCGCCCGCACTGTACGGGTCGCTGCTTCCGGACCACGCCGTCCCCGCCTGCGTGCGGGCCGACCTCGAGCACTTCGAGTGGGACACGCCCGTCCTGAAGGTCAATTACGCCTTGTCGCAGAAGATTCCGTGGCGTTCGCCCAGCCTGAGCGGTGCGGGCACCGTCTACCTGGGTGCCGACGACAACGGACTCGTCCGCTGGATGGCCGACCTGACCACCGGCACCGTCCAGGCCAGCCCGTTCCTGCTGTTCGGACAGATGACGACCGCGGATCCCCCAGGTCGGCGGAGGGCACCGAAAGCGCCTGGGCGTATACGCATCTACCGCGCGACATCACCGACGACGCGTCCGCCGACCTGCTGGCCGCACGAGTCGACGAGGTCCTCGAGGCGCATGCACCGGGTTTCTCGGAGCGGGTCGTCGGACGGGTCGTCCAGCGCCCGTCGGATCTCGAGGCGGCCGACGCGAATCTCGTGGGTGGCGCCGTCAACGGCGGGACGGCGCAACTCCATCAGCAGCTGGTCTTCCGCCCGGGGCCGGGCACGTCCCGTTCGGAGACCGCGCCGCGCTCGGCGAGGACGGACCGCGCGGGTGGCTGCGGTGGCGCACGTCGCGCGCCGTGATCGACCTGTTGTCGACGGGACCGATACCCTAGTTTGTCGCGTGTCGGGGTACCTCACCGTGCAATGATCTGAGTCGTCGAATTCGGACCACGAAGGGGCATCATGCAGCATCGAGAATCATCCTTCGCCGGCGTCGGCGGAATTCCCATCGTCTACGACGTGTGGCTCCCCGAGCGGCGCCCGCGCGGCGTGCTGGTTCTGTGCCACGGCTTCGGCGAGCATGCCCGGCGGTACGACCATGTGATCGAACGGCTCGGGGAACTCGACCTCGCGATCTACGCGCCCGACCACCGTGGGCACGGGCGGTCGGGCGGCAAACGGGTCCATCTGAAGGACTGGACCGAGTTCACCGACGACCTGCACCAGTTGTTCGGCATCGCGTCGACGGACTGGCCCGGCACCGACCGGTTTCTCCTCGGGCACAGCATGGGCGGTTCCATCGCGCTGACCTACGCACTCGACCACCAGCAGGACCTGAAGGCACTCATGCTGTCCGGGCCTGCGGTCGACGTGACGAGCGGCACGCCGCGCATCGTGGTGGAGATCGGCAAGCTGGTGGGTCGCTTCCTTCCCGGAGTGCCCGTCGAGTCGCTCGACGCGAAGTTGGTCTCCCGCGATCCTGCGGTCGTGTCGGCCTACGAGGAGGATCCCCTCGTCCACCACGGGAAGGTGCCTGCCGGGATTGCGCGCGGGATGATCCTCGCCGCCGAACGGTTGCCGGAACGTCTGCCGTCGCTGACGATTCCCCTGCTTCTCCAGCACGGCCAGGACGACGGACTCGCGAGTGTGCACGGCACGGAACTGATCGCGGAGTACGTCGGTTCGGAGGATCTCACGGTGGAGATCTACGAAAACCTGTTCCACGAGGTGTTCAACGAACCGGAGAACGAGGAGGTACTCGACGACCTCGTCGAGTGGTTGCGGCCGCGCGTGCAGGCCTGACTTCGTCGGGGGTGTTCTGCACCCGTGGACGATGGATGCCAGGATGGGCTGATGAAACGTCACGTCAGCGCCACTCTCGATATCGAGGTCACCGACGCCACCAGTCTCGAATTCAAGATCGCGGTGGCCCGGACCCCGGGTTCGGAGTTGTCGGAATCGTTGACGTTCACCCTCGACGGTAACCGTGTCGAGGCACGAGAGATGGTGGCGGAGCACGGTACTCGTGTCCACCTCCTGGACAGTGCTCCCGGCTCGCTGCGCGTCGAGTACTCGGCTTCGGTTGTGGGTAAGGCCGATTCGCCTCCGGTCACCGACTACGACCTGTCGAAGTATCTGCGCCCGAGCCGATATGCGGAGGCGGACAAGTTCTTCGGTTTCACCGGCGGCGAATTCAATCTGTCCAAGCCGCAGCCGGAACTACTGCAGGACATCACCTCGTGGGTGGGATCGCGACTGCTGTACCAGGCGGGTTCGAGCAGATCCACCGACAGCGCCGTCGACACGATGCTGTCCGGGGCGGGCGTGTGCCGTGACTTCGCCCACCTCACGGTGGCGCTTCTGCGGGCCGTCACCATTCCGGCGAGGCTGGTGGCCGTGTATGCGCCGGGGTGCGATCCGATGGACTTCCATGCTGTCGTCGAGGCGTTCGTCGATGACGAATGGCGTGTGGTCGACGCGACCCGACTGGCTCCGCGTTCGGCACTCCTGCGGATCGCGACAGGTCGCGACGCCGCGGACACCGCGTTCCTGGACAATCACGGAGGGGCGATCACGCTCGAGAACACCGTGGTGACCGCTGTCGTCGACGGCGAGTTCCCGTATGACGACTATGCGACACCCACCTCGCTGACCTGACGGGTCAGGTTGCGTCCGAAAGCTTTTCGGTGAGCACGCCCACCTGAATCTTCTTGGCGTCGGCGTGCACCTCACGGCCGGCGTCGGTGACGTCGACGAACACGCCTCGCCGGTCCGCCTCGCACAGCGCCCTCGCGACCAGGCCCGCCTTTTCCAGCCGGGCCACGCTCCGGGACAGGGCGCTGGGGCTGAGGTACATCTCGGCCGCGAGGTCCTGCATCCTGGGTCGCTCGCAGGTGGCGTCCATGAGTCGATCGAGCGTCTCGAAATCGCTCATGCTCAGGCCGTGGGCGTGTTGCATCTCACGATCCAACTCGCAGGCGATGGAGTTGTATCTGCTCGCGAGCAGCCGCCACGTGCCGCGCAGGTCTGCTTCAGAGCTCATGTCCCGCACCCTAGCGCGCGTACGCAAAAGGTGCAAGCGAATTAAATGCAAACGAAATTAGTGCTTGCGCATTGATTGCACGTGCATCTACATTCTCCCTGTGACTATCAGCGACGCCACCCCGGACCTCGCCATCTCGTCGGGCGCCACCGCGACCCCGTCGACCGACCAGGCCTGGACACCCCGCCTCTGGGGCGTCCTGGCCGTGCTGTGCCTCGTCATGTTCCTCGACGGTCTCGACGTCTCGATGGTGGGTGTTGCGTTGCCCTCCATCGGAACCGAGCTGGGGCTGTCCACCACCTCGCTCCAATGGATCATCAACGGATACGTACTCGGATTCGGTGGTCTGCTGCTGCTGGGCGGACGCACTGCCGACCTCCTCGGCCGCCGCCGGGTCTTCCTCATCGCACTCACCGTGTTCGCGATCGCGTCCCTGGTCGGCGGACTCGTCGACAACGGCACGCTGCTGATCGCGAGCCGCTTCGTGAAAGGACTCGCCGCGGCGTTCACCGCACCGACCGCGATGTCCATCCTCACCACCACGTTCAAGGAGGGGCCCGCCCGCAACCGGGCGCTGTCGATCTTCTCCGTCTTCGGAGCCAGCGGCTACTCGTCCGGCCTGATCCTGGGCGGACTGCTGACCAGCGCCGGGTGGCGCTGGACCTTCCTGATGCCGGTGCCTTTCGCGGTCCTCGCCCTGGTCGCGGGCGCCGTCCTGATCCCCCGCGACCGCGCCGCCGACAACGGCGGACACGACATCGTGGGCGCCGCCACGCTGGTGTCGGGAATGCTGCTCGCCGTCTACACCGTGGTGTCGGCACCGGCCCGCGGCTGGGCCGATCCGCTCACGCTGGGCTCGTTCGCACTGGCCGCGGCCCTGCTGGCGTCGTTCTTCGTCGTGGAGAACCGGGTGGCGCACCCGTTGGTGCGTCTGAGCATCCTCCGCGTCGGCTCGATCGTGCGGGCGAACCTCAGCATCGTCGCACTGTTCGGCTCCTACCTGAGCTTCCAGTTCATGATGACCATCTTCCTGCAGTCGGCGCTCGGATGGTCGCCACTGGAGATGGCGCTGGGCCTCCTGCCCGCCGGCATCATCGTGGCCTTCGGATCGCCGTTCGTCGGGCGCCTGATCGACGCGTTCGGCACGGCACGCATGATCATCGCGGCACTGACCTCGTTGAGCCTGGGCTACCTGTGGTTCCTCTTCGCAGGGAGCGACCAGCCCCACTACGCGGTCGCGATCCTGCCGAGCGTGCTGCTGCTGGGCGTCGGTTTCGCACTGGGCTTCACGTCGATCATGGCCCAGGCCACGTCGGGCGTCGACGACTCCGAGCAGGGGTTGGCGTCGGGCCTCGTGCAGACGTCCGCGCAGGTCGGTGCCGCACTCGTGCTGGCACTCACCACCGCACTCGTCACCGCCGGCTCGCACACGGCCACGGGTATCAGTGGCACCGGGTTCCACCAGTTCCACTCCGGCCTCGTACTCGTCACGGGAGTCGCGTTGCTGGGACTGCTGATCACGCTGTCACCGCTGCTGCGCAGGGTGCTCAACCCCGCGTGAGGCCCGAACGGCAGAACGGGTGGGCACAGGCCCACCCGTTCTGCCGTTCACGTCGTTCAGGCCGAGTGCCGCTTCGAGTCCGTGAGCGCGCGGGACGCGAAGTCGACGGTGAGTCCGATAATCGTGCGACTCTCCCGCAGCACCTTGCCGATCACCGGGAACGCGTGGATCTGCCCACTCCAGATGTGGGTCTCGATCTGCCGCCCCTCCCGATCGAACCTGTCCGTGATGATCTCGACGTCGGGCCGCATGATCTCGTATTCGGCGGCGGTGAGGAAGACCGGCGGGAACAGCGCCGGATCCGCGTTCACCGGAGACTGGGCGCCCGGAATCTGATCGGGCCCGGCCAGCCAGCGATCCTTCAGCTTGGCCACCTGCGACATCGGCAGGTACGCGTCGCGTTTCATGAAATCGGGGTCGTGATCCTCGAGGTCGAGGTTGAGCAGCGGGGAGTACCCGATGACGGCCGCCGGGCGGGTGAGGCCCCGCAACGCTGCAACTTCCGCGACCTTCATCGCGAGATATCCGCCCGCCGAGTCCCCCGCGACGATCACCCTGCTGGGGTCGTCGCAGACCTTCAGCACCTCGGTGTACGCGGTCATGGCGTCCACCAGCGACGCACCGATCGCACCCTTGGGAAGTTGCCGGTACTCGACCGAGACGACGGGCGCACCCGAACGTGCGGCGAGCAGTCCGCATAGTGCCCGGTGGGTGGCGAGCCCGCAGAACACGAATCCGCCGCCGTGGAAGTAGAGGATGGTGGCGCCGTCCATCGACATGATCGTGGGGCGCGGATGGGTGATCTTCTCGCACGGCACCCCGCCGAGCGAGATCGCCTCGATGTCGAGGCCCTTCGGCTTGGGAAGCCGGTCGATGAGCTCGTCGAGGGTCGCCAGCAGTTCGATGCCGCGGTCCGTAGTCGGCCATATCGTGAACAGCGGTTTGACGAAAGCCCTGGCAAACCAGAACGTCATGCGCGCCCGGCGACTGACATCCCAGTGCCACACGATCGATTCACGCGTTCGCATACTGCCCTCCGTTGTATCGGACGCTTGTCCAGCCAAGTGGACACCCTAGGGCGATCCGGAGAGAAACGCACCCGAAACTCCTCACGTCCGCTCCCCGAGACCCCCCGCCACGGTAAGTCGAAGTCGCCCGTTGCCGAGCGACTTCGACCGATTTCGTCCGATTGCCCGAGGTTCACCGACCCAGTCGCTGCTCCAGCCGAGCGATGATCTCGGTCGCCACCTGGGTGGGCGATCCGCCCACGTCCACCACGATCGCATCCTCGTCCGGTTCGATCGGTTCGAGCGTCGAGATCTGTGTGTCCAGCAACGACGGGGGCATGAAGTGGTCGAGCCGGGCGGTCAGCCGTTCCCCGATCTGCGCCCGCGACCCGGCGAGATGCACGAAGACGACGTTGTCGCCCCGCAACACGTCGCGGTAGCTGCGCTTCAGCGCCGAGCAGGTGATGACCCCGGGAAGACCGTTCTCGGTGTGTTCCCGAATCCACCCCGCGACGACATCGAGCCACGGCCAGCGGTCCTCGTCGGTCAACGGCTGCCCCGACGCCATCTTCGCGACATTCGCGGGTGGGTGCAGGGCGTCTCCCTCCTGCAGGTCCCAGCCCATGGCGCCGGCGATGATTCCCGCGACCGTCGACTTCCCGGACCCCGACACCCCCATGAGCACCAGGACCGGGTCTACGGTCTGCGGCGTGCGTCCTGCAGGTTCGCGCGTACTCACGTGCATCTCACCAACCTCACTCGACATTTCTCAGCCCCCTTTAGATGAATACGCTCAGTGCGAGGACCCCGGCGAGACCGGTGACGGAGATGATGCATTCCATCACCGTCCACGTCTTCAGGTTCTGTACCACCGTGACGCCGAGGTATTCCTTCACCAGCCAGAATCCCGCGTCGTTGACGTGCGACAGGAACAGCGAGCCGGAGCCGATCGCCAGCACCATCAGCGACACGTGCGTCGAGGTCAGTTCGGCGGCGACGGGCGCGAGGATGCCGGACGCGGTGACCGTCGCGACGGTGGCCGATCCGGTGGCGACGCGGATGAGCACGGCCACGAGCCAGGCGAGGAACAGAACGGGCAGGGCGCTGTCCTTGATCGCGTCGGCGATCACATCGGCGATGCCGGTGTCGATCAGGACCTGCTTGAATCCGCCGCCGGCGCCGACGATGAGGAGGATTCCGGCGATCGGGGGCAGCGAACTCTCCAGCGAGACGGCGATGGCCTTGCGGTCCATGCCGCCACCGCGGCCGAGAAGCGCCATCCCGGCGAGCACCGCGAGCCCGAGGGCCACGACCGGTGTACCGAGGAAGTCGAGCAGCGCCTTCGCGGGCGACTCCGAGTCGGCGGCGATGACGTCGGCGATCGCCTTGCCCAGCATCAGGACGACAGGCAGCAGGATCGCGGACAGGGTGGCCGCGAAGCTGGGCCGGCGACGCTCGGCGGCAGCCTCGGCGCCTTCCCGGTCTTCGACGGTCACGTAGAGCTCGGGGACGGGGACGTCCACCCAGCGTGCCGCCAGCTTGCTGAACAGCGGTCCGGCGATGACGACGGTGGGGATCGCGACGAGGACGCCGAGCGCGAGGGTGAGTCCGAGGTTGGCGTTCAGGGCCGCCACCGCGACCAGGGGCCCGGGGTGCGGCGGAACGAGACCGTGCATGGCCGACAGACCTGCCAGCGTGGGAATCGCGATCCGCATCAGCGACAGTCCCGAACGCCGCGCGACCAGGATGATGACGGGCATCAGCAGCACGAGGCCGATCTCGAAGAACATCGGCAGGCCGATCACTGCGCCGACCAGCGCCATCATCCACGGCAGCGTCCGCGGACCTGCCCGTCCGACGAGGGTGTCGACGACGCGGTCGGCGCCACCGGAATCGGCGAGCAGCTTGCCGAACATGGCACCGAATCCGATGAGGATTCCGACGCTGCCCATCGTGGCCCCGAAGCCCTCGACGAAAGACTTCACCGAGTCTTGCCCGCCCAGACCTGCGGCGATACCGACGCCGACGGCGCCGATCGACAGCGCGAGGAACGGGTGGAGTTTGAGCCAGGTGATCAGCGCGATGATGACGGCGACGCCGACGACGGCAGCCGTGATCAGCCGCGCGTCGTGGCCGGCACTGTCGGCCGCTGCGAGTAGTGACGCGGTACTCATTCTGTTGCTCCAGGGAGATCGGTGATGGAATGACCCTTGTTCGTGACTCAAATCACTCTGCCTCATAAACCATATGATTTCAAGGCTGTACTCGATTAAGTACTACTTAGAGTCAGTATCGCGCGCCAACGTGTGTTCAATGGGGGCAACCGTGGGAACATCGGCGGATGACCAACGCAGACGGCGGCGAGTACCGGCAGTTGCACGAAACGGTGCTCGATCGGCTGGGGAGCGACATCGTGGCCGGTGTCGTCGCACCCGGCACCCGGATCTCCGCCGACGACGTGGTCACCCAGTACTCCGTCTCCCGCACCGTCGTCCGCGAAGTGGTCCGCGTCCTCGAATCCCTCGGACTGCTGGCCGTCCGACGGCGCGTCGGGATCACCGTCCTGGGCGAGGAGCACTGGAATTCACTGGATCCGAGCGTGATTCGGTGGAAACTGGCCGGCCCGCAGCGGTTCGAACAGCTGTCGAGCCTGAGCGAGCTGCGATCGGGTATCGAACCGCTCGCCGCGCGTCTCGCGGCGACACGGGCGACGCCGGAACAGTGCGGGGCGCTGACCGCCGCCGTCATCGGAATGTCGTCGACGTCCCGCGCCGCGGACACGGACGCCTACCTGGCCCACGACTCCGACTTTCACCGCACACTGCTGACTGCGTCGGGGAATCCGCTGTTGCGTGCGATGTCGCAGATCGTCGTGGAAGTGCTCGAGGGCCGCACCCGGCACTCACTGATGCCGCACGTCGCCGAGACGGAAGCAATCCGCCTGCACGGCGTCGTGGCGTCGTCTATTCAGATGGGCGACGCCGACGCGGCGGAGACGGCCATGCGCGCCATCGTCAGCGAATCCGCGACGGCGGTCGAGCAGATGAAGGACGAAGAAGACACCCGCGAGTGAGGTACTCGCGGGTGTCTCCTGCGCTGCGCGGTAGGTCTTACGCGACCGAATCCGAATGCATGGCTTCGAGTTCCACGCCCTTCGTCTCCTTGACCCAGCGCAACACGAAGACGAGGGACAGCACCGCGCACACCGCGTAGAAGCCGTACGAAATTCCCAGCGAGAAGTCCTTCATGGACGGGAACGTCACGGTGATCAGCCAGTTCGCTGCCCACTGGGCGCCCGCGGCGAGCGACAGGGCGGCGGCCCGGATGCGGTTGGGGAACGCCTCGCCGAGCAGGACCCACACCACGGGGCCCCACGACATTCCGAAGGCCACCACGAAGAGGTTGGCGGCGACGAGGGCGATCGGACCCTGCAGTCCGGTCAGCTGCGGCGTCGTGACGCCGTCCACCACGGTGGTGGACGCGGTGCCGAAGATGAACGCCATGGTCGCGAGTGTCACAGCCATACCGGCGGAGCCGATGATCAGCAGCGGTCGCCGGCCCACCCGGTCGATGTAGGCGATGGCGATGAGGGTGGTGGCGATGTTGACCACCGACGTAATGACCGTGATCTGCAGTGAGCTGCCCTCGTCGAAGCCGACGGCCTGCCACAGGACGCTGGAGTAGTAGAAGATCACGTTGATACCGACGAACTGCTGAAAGACGGAGAGTCCGATACCGATCCACACGATCGGCATAAGGCCGAACGCGGAGCCCTTCAGATCACGGATCGACGGTTGCGTCTCCCGGGCCAGCGTCGAGCGAATGCTCTCGATCTTGAGGTCCAGACCCTTCTCGCCGAGCAGGACCGCGAGGATGCCGCGGGCCTCACCGAGGCGGCCCTGGGCGATCAGGTAGCGGGGAGATTCGGGAATCGTCAGCGACAGCAGTCCGTAGGCCAGTGCGGGTACGCACATCGCGAGGAACATCCAGCGCCAGGCCTCGAGCCCGAACCAGAGTTCTTCCTGCGACCCGCCGGCGATGGCCGCGAGAGCGTAGTCGACCAGGAGCGAGACGAAGATGCCCGTGACGATCGCGAGTTGCTGCAGCGACCCGAGACGTCCACGCACCCGGGCGGGCGAGATCTCGGCGATGTAGGCGGGTGCGATGACCGAGGCCAGACCCACACCGATGCCGCCGACGATTCGGAACGTCACCAGCATCTCGACGTTGGCCGCGAATCCGGTGCCGATGGCGCTCAGCAGGAACATCACCGCGGCGGCCCGCATGGTGACGAGGCGTCCGTACCGGTCGGCGATCCGCCCGGCCAGCATCGCTCCCGCCGCGGCGCCCAGCAGTGCCGAGGCGATCGCGAATCCGAGGAGAGCGGAATCGACCTGGAACTTGCCCTCGATCGCCGACACCGCGCCGTTGATGACTGCGCTGTCGTAGCCGAACAGCAACCCGCCGAGTGCGGCGACCACCGCGATACGGACGGGAACCGAAGTGCCCTCTGCTGTGTCGCCGGGCGATTCCGCGCCGGGCAACAGGACGTTTTCAGTCATGGGACTCCTCGTGAGCAAGGGGGTGATCGGGTCTCGGATCGAGCCGAGGCCTGCGTGAGAGCGCATTCGTTGTGGTGCGGAACACAGTAGGCAACGAAACGGGGAACCGTCAAGATGTGAACACAAACAGACGAGTGTCACGGTATAAATGTTCACGAATGAACTCGCTTGCCGTGACGAGCGCAGAGTTCACCCCACAAACTGGTGGGAGACTTCAGCGGCGAACGGTCAGGCCGGAAGCGCGGATCGCAGACCCAGCGCGACGGCGCCGAGCACCTGCGCCCGGGGGCCGAGTTCGGCGACGCGGATGTCCAGGGAGCGAACTGCGCTGGGCACCGCGTAGCGGCCGACGACCTCGCGCATCGGCCCGAGCAGCAGTTCACCGGCCAGCGCGAGTTCGCCGCCGATGACGAGCCGTTCGGGATTGACGAGGTTGCACAGACTCGCCGCCGCGACCCCGACGTGCCGCCCCGTGTCGGCGAGCACCCGGATGCAGGCGGCGTCTCCGCCCTCGGCCATCGCGACGATGTCGGCGATGGTGAGATCGGGGCCGCGACTCGGTGCGAGCAGCCCGATCACGACGTGCGAGGCGACGAGGGTCTCGAGGCAGCCGCGGTTGCCGCAGCGGCAGACCTGACCGAACTCGTCGAGTGTCAGGTGGCCGATTTCGCCTGCGGTGCCGCCTCTTCCGCGGTACAGCCGGCCGTCGAGGACGAGCCCGGCTCCCACACCGTCGGACAGTTTGATGTAGGCGAGATCGGTTGTCCCCCGGCCCGCTCCCCACATGTGTTCGGCGAGCACGCCGAGGTTCGCGTCGTTGTCGACGTGCACCGCGGTGCCGAGATACTCCGACGCGATGGCCGCCGCGTCGACACCGACCCACCCCGGGAGGATCGACGGGCCGCCGACCTCGCCGGTGTCGGTCTCGAGCGGCGCGGGCAGACCCATGCCGACCGCGAGGACGGACGAACGGTCGCAGCCGAGTCGATCGAGGGCCGCGTCGAGAAGAGCGCCCGCCAGCACCACGCCGTCCTCGGCGCGGTGCCCCGCACCGAGTTCGACGCGCTCCTCGGCGAGCACCTGGTGTGCCATGTCGGCGACGGCCACGGTGAGGTGCCGGTGCCCGAAGTCGATCCCGACCGCGAGCCCCATCTTGCGGGTCAGTCTCACCGCGCGGCCCCGCTGGCCGGGGTGGTCGCCGCCCGGCACGGCAACCATCCCGGCCGCGGTCAATTCCTTGACCATGTTGGACACGGTGGCGGGAGCCAACCCGGTGCGACGCGCGATCTCCGCCTGGGTGAGCTCACCCGACGTCTGGAGTGCGCGGACCACACGGTGCTGGTTGGCGGACTTCAGCGAGGACTGAGAACCCGGCCTCTGAGAGTCACCGTTGTCACTGTCGCGCACGAATTCACCGTACCGCGCCGCTTCTCCTGCTATCGGGCGAGTGCCGCCGCCTCACGCGCGAGGCCGCTGATCCGGTCCCAGTCCTTCTGCTTCACGGCATCGGCGGGCGTGAGCCAGGATCCGCCGACGCAACCGACGTTGGGCAGCGACAGGTAGTCGCCGACGTTCGACGTCGAGATGCCGCCGGTGGGGCAGAATCGTGCCGCCGGAACGGGTGAGTGGATCGAGCCGAGGAACTTCGCGCCACCCGACGCCTCGGCGGGGAAGAACTTGAGTTCGCGGTAGCCGTGCTCGAGCAGGAAGAGGACCTCGGAGACGGTGGCCGCGCCCGGGAGGTGCGGCAGTCCGGTGTCCGTCATGGCCTTCAGCAGAGTTTCGGTGCTACCCGGCGAGACCAGGAACTGTGCTCCCGCGTCGGAGGCCTGCGCAGCCTGCACCGGTTCCACGATGGTGCCCGCGCCGACGCAGATCTCCGGCACCTCGCTCGCGATCGCCTTGATGGCGTCGAGGGCACACGGCGTGCGCAGGGTCAGTTCGATCATCGGGATGCCGCCGGCCACCAGCGCGCGAGCCACCGGCACCGCGTCGCCGAGGTCGTCCACGACGACGACGGGGATGACCGGGACGCGGTCGAGGAGGGAGGGGCTGTTCGTCACTGAAATTTCTCCTTAGACGGGTTGGGGGTGGAAAACGCTGGCGCCCTGGGTCGCCGGTCCGACAGCGGCGCGCAGACCCGCGAAGAGTTCGCGCCCCGTGCCGACCCATTCGTCGGCACCCAGTGCACGACCGGTCGCCGGGCGGGCGGCCAGTTCCTCGTCGTCGAGGTGCACGTTCACGGATCCGGTGACGGCGTCGACGGTGAGGACGTCGCCGTCCCGCACACGCGCGAGCGGTCCGTCGGCGGCCGCCTCGGGGGTGAGGTGGATGGCCGCGGGGACCTTTCCGGAGGCGCCGGACATCCGGCCGTCGGTGACCAGCGCGACCTTCCGGCCCTGGTCCTGCAGAACGCCGAGCACCGGGGTGAGCTTGTGCAATTCGGGCATGCCGTTGGCGCGTGGGCCCTGGTACCGGAGTACGGCCACGAAATCGCCGGTCAACGTGCCCGCCTCGAACGCGGCGAGGAAGTCGAGCTGATCGTCGAAGACCTTGGCCGGAGCGGTCACCACGCGGTGATCCGGGTGGACGGCGGACGTCTTCATCACGCACGAACCCAGGTTTCCGGTGAGCATCTTGAGCCCGCCGTTGACGTCGAACGGATCTTCCGGTCCGCGCAACACGTTGGTGTCGAGGCTGATTCGTGTGCCCGGCTGCCATTCGACGCCTTCGCCCGACAGCTTCGGTTCCTCGGTGTAGCGGCGGAGCCCGGGGCCGACGACGGTCTTCACGTCCTCGTGCAGCAGTCCCGCGTCCAGCATCGAGGACACGACGTAGCCGAGTCCGCCGGCCGCGTGGAAGTGGTTCACGTCGGCCGAGCCGTTGGGGTAGATCCGGGCGAGCAGCGGCACCACCGCGGACAACTCGGACAGGTCGTCCCACGTGAGCGTGATTCCGGCGGCGCGGGCGATCGCCACGAGGTGCATCGTGTGGTTGGTCGAACCGCCGGTGGCGAGCAGCGCCACGCAACCGTTGACCACGGCCTTCTCGTCGACGACCTCGCCGACCGGCGTGTATTCCTCGCCGAGTGCGGTGAGACCGGTGACGCGCCTTCCTGCCTCCGACGTCAGTGCGTCACGCAGCGGGGTACCGGGGTTCACGAAGCTCGATCCGGGCAGGTGCAGGCCCATGACCTCCATGAGGAGCTGATTGGAGTTGGCCGTGCCGAAGAACGTGCACGTGCCTGCGCCGTGGTAACTCGCCGCCTCCGCGTCGAGCAGCTCCTCGCGTTCGGCCTTGCCCTCCGCGTACAACTGCCGCACACGCGACTTCTCGTTGTTGGGCAGACCGGACGTCATCGGCCCGGCCGGGACGAAGATCGTCGGTAGGTGACCGAAACCCAGTGCGCCGATGAGCATCCCCGGCACGATCTTGTCGCACACACCGAGCATGAGGGCGCCGTCGAACATGTCGTGGGACAGTCCGATCGCCGTCGCCATCGCGATGACGTCGCGGCTGAACAGCGACAGCTGCATGCCGTCGCGGCCCTGGGTGATGCCGTCGCACATCGCGGGGACACCGCCGGCGAACTGGGCGATGCCACCGGCCTCCATGACCGCGGCCTTCAGCTGCCGCGGGAAGTGTTCGAACGGCTGGTGCGCCGACAGCATGTCGTTGTACGACGAGACGATCGCGATGTTGGGCTTGACGAAGCTGCGCAGCGCCTTCTTGTCGGCCGGGCCGGATGCGGCGAAGCCGTGCGCGAGGTTTGCGCAGGCCAGCTTGCCGCGCGCCGGGCCGCGGTCGCCCGCCGCCCGGATGCGGTTCAGGTAGACCGTGCGCTCGGGTTTGCTGCGTTCGATGATGCGTTCGGTGACGGCGGCGAGGACGGGGTGCACGTCGGCCGTCGGTGTGGGTGCGTCGGTCATGCGGTGACTCCTTCGTGCCAGGCGCGGCCGTCGCGCTCGATCAGGGTGGTCGCGTCGGTGGGTCCGTTGGTGCCCGCCGGGTAGCGGCGCGGGGCGCGCTCGGACTTCTCCCAGCCGACGAGGATCTGCTCGACCCACTCCCAGGCGGCCTCGACCTCGTCGCGGCGCATGAACAGGGTCGGGTTACCCCGGACCACGTCCATCAGCAGCCGCTCGTAGGCGTCGGGCGACGGACGCTTGAACGTTTCGATGTAGTTGAGGTCCAACGACACGGGCTTGAGCCGGATACCGCCGGGGCCGGGTTCCTTCGCCGTCATGTGCAACCGCATGCCCTCGTGAGGCTGCAACTGGATCACCAGGCGGTTGGGTTCGCTGTGGCCCTCGCTGCCGGGGAACATGGGGTGCGGAACGGGCTTGAACTGCACCACGATCTCCGAGCAGCGCCGGTCCATGCGCTTGCCGGTGCGCAGGTAGAACGGCACGCCGGCCCAACGCCAGTTCTGGATCTCGGCCTTGACGGCGATGAACGTCTCGGTGGTGCTCGCCGGGTTCTCGACGTCCTCCTGGTATCCGGGGACGGCGATCCCGTCGGCCAGGCCGGGGCCGTACTGGCCTGCGACGGTGCAGCGTTCGACGTCCTGCGGGCTCATCGGCTTGAGGGCCTGGAGGACCTTGAGCTTCTCGTCTCGCACGGTCTCGCGGTCGACGTAGGTGGGCGGTTCCATCGCGACGAGGCAGAGCATCTGCAGGAGGTGGTTCTGCAGCATGTCGCGCAGGGCACCCGCCGACTCGTAGTAGCCGCCGCGACTGCCGACTCCGAGCGACTCGGCGACGTTGATCTGCACGTGGTCGATCGACGAGGAGTTCCACAGCGGTTCGAGGAACGTGTTGGCGAATCGCGTGACCAGAAGGTTCTGGACGCTCTCCTTGCCGAGATAGTGGTCGATGCGGAAGATCTGCGATTCCTCGAACACGGCGCCGACTGCGTCGTTGACGGCGCGGGCCGAGGCGAGGTCGTGTCCGATCGGCTTCTCCAGCACGACGCGGGACTGTGCGTCGGCGAGACCGTTCAGGGCGAGGTTGTCACAGATCGGCCCGAACAGTCCGGGAGCGCAGGCCAGATAGAAGACCCGGATCGCCCCTTCCCGCGCGGCGAGGCACTCGCTGAGGCCCGCCCAGTTCTCGGGGTCCCCGGCGTCGACGGAGACGTATTCGAGGCGATTGAGAAATCGCTCACAGGTGTCCGAATCCAGCTGATCGCCGGAGACGAACCGCGCGAGTTCTCCTCGCACCTTGTCGCGGTAGCCGTCGGTGTCGAGACCGGCTCGCGAGGCACCGATCACGCGGGTTTCTGCGGGCAGCTGGCCGTCCCTGTCGCGCAGGTAGAGCGCAGGAAGCAGCTTACGAACCGCCAGGTCGCCGGTCCCGCCGAACACGACGAAATCGCACGGTTCCACGGTGGTCGCTGGTGACATGTCATCTCCCTCTGAAAGCCGGATGTGTGGGCCGTCACAGACGACAGTAGGCGACCTTTGGCTTTCGATCAATACAGACTTACGTATTTCTGAGAACAAAGATCACGGCCTTACGTTGTCAGACGCGTGTCCGGTTGGTTGAATGGCCTGCATGCGGACGCCTCGCTCGACGACCTCCCCGGCGACGGGTGGCGACGTCTTCGCCCTCATTCGCGCAGGGCAAGCAACGACGCGCACGGAGATCGGCACCCTCACCGGCCTCTCCCGCACCGCGGTCGCGGCGCGGGTTTCCTCGCTGCAGGCGTCGGGGCTCGTCGTCGAACGCGAGGAGGGCGTCTCGACCGGGGGTCGCCCGCCGGTGAAGCTCTCGTTTCACGTTCAGGCCGGTGTCGTGCTGTCGGCGGCCATCGGCCGGAGCCGCACCCAGCTGGCCATCTGCGACCTCGCGGGCGACGTCATCGTCGCCGAGGACGTGGAGCAGGAGATCGGCACCAGCCCGGCCGAGCTGATGCCCGTCATCGCGCAACGCCTCATCGCGCTGCGCGAGAGTCTGGGCGAGACCGCGGGACGGACGGTCGGGATCGGGATCAGCCTCCCCGGCACCGTCGACACCGAACGCGGGTGCAGCCTGAACTCCCCCATGATGTCGGGCTGGGACGGCGTCCCCCTCCAGCCGTTCCTCGCCGACGTCACCGACGCACCCGTCTTCGTCGACAACGACGCCAACGTCATGGTCCTGGCGGAACGGCGCGGAGAACGCCGCGACTTCGCCGACATGCTGCTCATCAAGGCGTCGACCGGCCTGGGCGCGGGACTCGTGTCCGGCGGCGTTCTCCAGCGGGGCGCCCTCGGCGCGGCGGGCGAGATCGGGCACACGAAAACCGCAGCGGCACAAGGAGTGGTGTGCCGCTGCGGTGATGTGGGGTGTATCGAGGCCGTGGCCGGCGGGTGGGCGCTGGTCCGCAATCTGCAGGAGCAGGGACGCGAAGTCACCCACATCCGCGACGTCATCACCCTCGCCCTGGCCGGGGACGCCGAGGCCCGGCGGATGATCCGTGAGAGCGGACGGCAGATCGGCGAAGTGCTGTCGGGCGCGATCAACCTCCTCAACCCGGAGGTCGTGATCGTCGGCGGCGACATGGCGCAGGCCTACGACACGTTCGTCGCGGGGCTACGCGAAACCCTCTACGGCAACGCGATCGCCGTTGCCACCCAACAGCTTCAGATCCTCCCCTGGACGCACGGGGAACTGTCGGGAGTGGTCGGAAGCGCAACCATGGCGCTCGACCACGTCCTCAGCGTGCGCGCCGTCGATCGGCTACTCGCAGGCGCTCCGCGCCCGTGAGCGGTTGACGAGTCCAGAGACTCGCTGACCACACACGGGCCCGGAGGGCCTACTTGACGTCGGAACCGTGCCGGGTGAGCGGCATGATCTCGATCGTCATGTACGGGAACAGTGGAAGGTTCCACAGGATCTCGTGCAGTTCGTCGGCCGACTCGACGTCGAAGATGCTGATGTTGCTGTACTGGCCGACGATCCGCCAGATCTCGGGCCACTTGCCGGAGCGTTGGAGCTCCTGCGAGTACGCCTTCTCCTTGGCGATGGTCTCGTCCCGGACCTTCGGGTCGAGGTCACGGGGAATGGCGACGTCCATGCGGACGTGAAAGAGTGCCATCGGGTGGGTGTGCTCCTTAGTTCCTGGTCCAGGTCTTGACTGCGTCCATGTTCAGCTCGATTCCGAGGCCGGGTCCTTCGGGCAGGAACACCTGGCCTTCGGCGTAGCGGATCGGTTCCTGCAGCAACTCCTCACTGAACAGCAGCGGTCCGAACAGTTCGGTGCCGAAGTCGATGCCGGGTTCCGCGCACGCGAAGTGGATGGACGCCGCGGTTCCGATCGGGCCTTCGATGGACGTGGCTCCGTGGCAGGCGATTCCCGCTGCCTTGGCGATCGCGACCACCTCGCGGCTCTTCTTCAGTCCGCCGCATTTGGTGGTCTTGAGGGCGATGACGTCCGCGGCGCCGCGGCGTGCGACCTCGAGGGCGTCGTGCGGAGTCTGCACGCTCTCGTCCGCCATCACCGGGACGGGGACGAGGCGGTTGAGCTCGGCGAGGACCTCGAGCTGCTCACCTGGCGTGGGCTGCTCGATCAGTTCGACGCCGCCTTCGACGAGGCGGGGCACGTACTTCAGCGCGGTGAGCCTGTCCCAGCGGGCGTTGACGTCGATGCGGACGCCGGCCTTGCCCTGCAGAGCCTGCGCGATCTGGACCACCCGCGCAGTGTCGACGGCGGGATCGAGCGCACCCATCTTCAGCTTGAAACTGAAGTGCCGCTTCGACTCGACGAGACCGAGGGCCTCCTCGATGATCTCCTCGGCGGGTGCGGCGCCGAGGGCCCATGTGACGTCGACGCCCTTGCGGAAGGCGCCGCCGAGCAGCGTGTGCACGGGCACACCCAGGCTGCGGGCCCAGGCGTCGTGCAACGCGACGTCGACGGCGGCCTTCGCGAAACGTGCATTGGCGACGACTCGTTCGATGTCCGACATGATGCCGGTGATCTCGTCGACGCCCCGCCCCAGCAGCACCGGGACGATGTACTTCTCGACGATCGCCTGCATCGTCTCCACCGATTCGCCGCCCCACCACGGGCCGCCGGGGACGACGCCCTCGCCGTAGCCGGTCACGCCGCCCGCGGTGGTGACGGCGACGAGCAACAGCGGCTGCGCCGTCATCGACGTGGTGGCGAACTTGTGGGGACGCACCAACGGCACATCGAGGATCGTCGTTTCGATGGAAACGATCGACAGGTCGGTCATCGGATCACTTTCTCTACGGGTGGAACGGGTCACGCGGGGTCGAGCACGAAGTTGTAGGTGACGTGGTTCTTGCCGTCGTCACCGGTCTTCGGGTCGAGGATCAGTTCCGGCTTGGTCGCCGACGCGACGTCGCTGTCGATCCACTCGCCGCCCTTGAAGTACAGCTGCGTGGTCACCGATTCCTTGCCCGGTGCCGACACGATGAGGTGCAGGTGCGCGGGACGCCACGGGTGACCGTTCTGCGCCTCGATGAACTGACCGGTCGGGCCGTCGGTCGGGATCTGGTAAGGCGCCGGCTGGATCGTGGTGATCTCGTAGCGGCCCTCTTCGTCGGCGATGATGGTGCCGCGCAGGTTCCATTCGGGCAGGTGCGGGGCGAACTGCGAGTAGTAGCCGTCGTTGTCGGCGTGCCACAGTTCGACCTTGGCGCCCGCGAGGCCGTTGCCGTCCAGATCGGTGACCTGGCCGGAGAAGACGAGCGGGGTGATCTTCTCGTCCTCGGGACGCATGGGCAGGGTGCACTTCGACGGCAGTTCGGGGGAGTTCTCGATGTAGTACGGGCCCTCGATGCTGCCCTTGGTGCCCTTGCGGCTGCGGGCGAGAACCTCTTCGACGGAGTGCTCGATGAACACGTCGAGGAACAGCGGCCACTCGCCACCCTCGCCGACGTCGATCAGCCACTGCTTGAACACGCGGTACTCGGGGTAGGTGACGCCGTGCTTCAGGATCACGTCGTTGAGTGCGCCGAGCGCATCCTTGGCGATGGCCGCGAGCCGCTCCGGCGAGGTGTCGGCGGTGACGCGCTCGGCCTTGAACTTGTCGGTGGCGGCGGAGCCGGATCCGGCGGCGGTGGGGCTCTCGGTGGTGGTCATTTGTTTCTCCTTGGGCTGGGAGGGGATCGGATTGGGCTGATATCGAGTTTTGGGCGACGCGGTGGGTGTTCACGCGCCGGAGGCCTTGCATGTGTACGCTATGCGTACTAACATCACGCTGTGCGTACACCACTACTGTGCGCGCAGTCACATTGAAATGTCAACCCCGAGTCCGAATTTGCACACGAAGCGCTGGTGGAGGCCGCAATGACCGAGAGCGATCGCGATTACATCCAGAGCATCGAGCGCGGCTTCGCAGTGCTTCTCGCGTTCGACGCGCAGCGTCCGAACCCGACGCTCGCCGAACTCGCCACCGAAGCGGGACTGTCGCGCCCCGCGGTTCGCCGGATCCTGCTCACCCTGCAGAAGCTGGGGTACGTCGCCGGCTCGGGAGGCCGGTGGTCGCTCACTCCTCGCGTGCTCAGCATCGGACAGCACTACTCGGAGTCGCACGCACTGATCGAGGCCGCGATGCCCCGCCTGCTCGAGGTGGCCGAGAAGACCCAGGAGTCCGCGTCGCTCGGCGTGCTCGACGGCGCCGACGTGGTCTACGCGGCGCGCGTTCCCGTCCGCCGGATCATGAGCATCAACGTCTCCGTCGGCACCCGCGTCCCCGCCTACGCCACGTCCATGGGCCGTGCGCTCCTGGCCTGGGCCCCCGCGGATGTCGTCGAGCGGGTGGTCGCCGAGTCCACGTTCCAGAAACTCGGACCCGAGACCATCGGCACGGCAGCCGAACTCGAGCGGGAACTCGCCAAGGTCCGCGAGCAGGGGTTCGCCCTGACGTCCGAGGAGTTGGAGAAGGGTTTGATTTCGCTGGCCGCCCCCGTCCACGACGCGGGCGGCACAGTGGTCGGCGTGGTCGCGTGCTCCACGTCGTCCGCACGGAACACTCCGGCGCAGTTCCGGGAACAGGCCGTTCCCTGCGTCCTCGCCGCCGCGGCCGCCCTGAGCGCGGACATGGGTTTCGCCGGCTGACGGCGTCACGTCGGTCAGATCGGGTCGAGCACGAAGTCGCAGGAGACCTGTCCGCCGGCACCGAGGTCGACGGGCGACTCGACGGCGGACGCGACCACTTCTCGCGACGCGCCCGGGGTCGGCACCAGGCGTGTCTCGAGCGGCCGGAAGCCGCGCGCGTGCACGACGACGTTGACGTGTCCGATATCGGCTTCGCCTCGGGCGCTGGAGAATTCACATGGCGCGGGCTGCACGGTCGAGATGTCGAAGCGGCCCCCGGCGCACGTGACGACGATGCCGCGCAGGTTGTTGCGCAGAATTTCGACGGAGTACCCGGAGTAGCAACCGTCGGCGTCCGCGTGCCAGATCTCGAGCTCCGCCCCCGACAGCGGTTCGCCGTCGCGTGAGCGCACGATTCCCGCGATGCGGAGCGGAGTTCCCGGTTCGCCGGGAAGTGCCGCGAGGTTCGCCTTCCACGGCAGCACTCGCTGCGCGGGGAGGTAGAACTCCCGGTCGACGTGGTCGAGGCCTGCCTGGTCCACGTGAGGTGCGGTCGTCGTCGATGTCGAGGTCATCACCTGATCCGATCCTCTCGTACGCTGTGCGTACATTTAGAACGCTGTGCGGTCGATGTCGAGTGTGCGCGTGGTCACACGCATTCGTCAACCTCGGTCCGTTCACATCGCGGACGGGTCGGCCCGGTGCATCTGTGGGATAATTTCCCCGCCACCGGCGGACAACGACGTTTCGCCGTCCCCGGTTCGCGCCCTCGTGCCGGCCACGTCGAATTCCCGAGGATCACATCGATGACCACGCCTCCCCGCAGCATCACCCTCCGCTTCCTGGCCGCACCCACCGAGGTGGCGACGCTCGGAGGGGCCGTCCAAGGGGGCCGGATCCTCGAATGGATCGACAAGGCCGCCTACGCCTGCGCGGTCGGTTGGAGCGGGAGCTATTGCGTCACCGCCTACGTGGGAAACATCAAGTTCACCCGGTCCATCGAGTCGGGACACCTCGTCGAGGTCGAAGCCCGGCTCGTCCACACCGGGCGCTCCAGCATGCACATCCAGTGCACCGTGTCGTCGGCCGACCCGCGCACCGGACAGTTCACCGAGGCCAGCAACTGCCTGATCATCTTCGTCGCCGTCGACGATTCCGGTAAGCCGACGAGTGTGCCGCCGTGGCAGCCCGTCACCGCCACCGACCGCGCCGAGTCCGAGGAGGCGGTCATGCGAATCGGCCTGCGGGCCGACATCGAAGAGGCGATGAGCAAGCAGAACTACACCGACGCGGGCACCGCACCGGAATCGCTCACCCGTTTCCTCGCCGCGCCCACCGACGTCAACTGGGGCGGCAAGACGCACGGTGGAACCGTGATGCGCTGGATCGACGAGGCCGCCTACCTGTGCGGCACGTCGTGGAACGGCACGCCGTGCGTGTCCGTCTACGCCGGCGGGGTGCGCTTCTACCGCCCGATCCAGATCGGTCACGTCGTCGAGGTCGACGCCCGCCTGCTGCACACCGGTGCGCAGACCATGCACATCTCGGTGCACGTGCGGTCCGGCGACCCGCGCACCCGCGAAATGAACCTCACCACGCATTGCCTCACCGTCGTCGCCGCCGTCGACGAGGACGGCGCCGCGACGGCAGTGCAGCAGTGGGTGCCCCAGTCCGACGAGGACCGCAAGCTGGAGGCGCACGCCCGCGAACTCATCGCCCTCCGCGACCGGGCGCGAATCGGCGCCCTGGCGTAATCCGCCCGAGTAGCGTCACGGGAAACGGTCTACCCGCGGAAGGAGCGGGGGATGCCCGGGAACCGTCCACTCGACCCGCAGTTGTCCCGGCGGCGTGTGCTGCAGTGGGGAGCGGGAGCCGCACTCCTCGGGCTCACCGGGGCCTGCGCCCGCAGCGACGACACCGAGGCTGCGATCGGACCCGACTCCCCGGAGGTGCGCGCGTACGCCGAGTCCGAGGAACGCCGGTTTCCCGGCGGCAGACCGATCGCCTATGAACTCTCCGCGACGCAGTCCGACGTCGACATCGCAGGTACCCGCACCGCCGCATGGTTGTACAACACGCAACTGCCGGGCCCGATCCTGCGGGCCGACGTCGGGGACAGGGTCCAGGTGCGGTTTCGCAATCAGCTCCCGGATCCCACCACCGTGCACTGGCACGGGCTGGCCATCCGCAACGACATGGACGGGGTCCCGGACGTTACCCAGGCTCCGATACCGGCGGGCACAGAGTTCGTGTACGACTTCATCCCGCCCGACTCGGGCACGTACTGGTACCACACGCACGGCGACCTCCAGCGCGGCCGGGGGCTGTACGGGGCCCTGATCGTCGACGATCCCGCGGCACCCGCGAACTACGACGCCGAATTCGTGGTCGTGCTCTCCGACTGGTTGACCGACCGCACGCCGTCGCAGGTCTTCGACGAACTCCGCGGCGGGCGGATGACGTCCATGGCCGAGATGACGTCGCCCGTGCTCAGCGGCGACTCCGGCGACGTCCGGTACCCGGTGTACCTCCTGAACGGGAAACCACCCGGCGATCCGGCCGTCTTCACGGCACGGCCGGGGCAACGCGCCCGTATCCGGCTGATCAACGCGGGTGACGACACCGCGTTCCGGGTCGCGCTGGGTGGCCACCGGTTGACCGTCACGGATACGGACGGTTTCCCCGTCGAACCGGTCGACACCGACTCGGTGCTGATCGGCATGGGCGAGCGGTACGACGCCGTCGTCACCCTGCAGGACGGGGCGTTCCCGCTGGTTGCGGTCGCCGAGGGGAAGGGCGCGCAGGGATTCGCGGTGGTGCGCACCGGCGGTGGCGCGGCCCCCGACCCTGCCGTGGTGCCCCGCGAACTGGGCCCTCCCCCGCTCACCGTGGCCGACCTGCGGGCCACCGACGCCGTCCGGCTCCCCGTCGTCGACCCGGGTGTCACCCTGGAGGCGTCGCTCGGCGGCGACATGAAGCAGTACGTGTGGACGGTGAACGGCCGGGCTTATCCCGACCACACGCCGCTGACCGTCCACCGGGACCAGCGAGTGCGGCTGGTCTACACGAACCCCACGATGATGTTCCACCCCATGCACCTGCACGGGCACACGTTCGCCGTGGCCCGGCCGGACGGCTCCGGACCGCGGAAGGACACCGTGATCGTGCTTCCCGGGCAGACCGTCGCCGCCGACATCGACACGACCAACCCTGGTCGGTGGATCACGCACTGCCACAACGACTATCACCTTGCCGCCGGGATGGCGACGATCTTCTCCTACGTGAGCTGACGCCGCACCGTCAGCCCCGGAGCGCTTCCGAGGGCGCCACGCCGTACTTCCGGCGGTACGCCGCCGCGAACCGGCCCGTGTGGGTGAAACCCCAGCGCATCGCGACCTCGGCGACCGTCGACGAACCGTCCGCGCGCAGCAGGTCGTCGTGGACGCGTTCGAGCCGCACGTTCAGCAGGTAGTCGCGGGGGCTCACCCCGACGTACTCCTGGAATCCCTCCTGCAGGCGGCGGACCCCGACACCCGCGATCCCGGCCATCTCGGCCGCCGTCCACGCCCGCGCGGGGTCGGCGTGGATCTCGTCGATGACGCGCTTGACGATGCGCGGCCGGGTACCGGCACCGGCCGTCTCGTCGTCCGGGATCGCCGCCAGGACCAGTGCCGTGGTGACCGCCCCTGACAGTTGCTCGGCGACGAGCGGGTTCGTGTAGATGCCGCCCGACCGCAGCATCTGGTCGAGCAGTGACCGCACCAGGGCCAGCCAGCTGGCACCGTTCTCGCTGGTCAGGTCCAGCTGCGGGGGAAGTCGCAGCCCTGGCCGCGCCAGGATCCGCGCCATCTCGCGGTGCAGGTAGTCGCGGTCGACGCGCACGCCGATGATCGAGCAGTCCTTGCTCCAGTCGGTGATGAGCGTCGTCGTGTCGGGTGGGCATATCGTTCCCTCCCCGGGCACGGACGACACCTCGTGCTTGCCGGTCACCGATTCCAGATGTCCCGACAGCGGCACGTTGATCGCATACGCGCCAGGGTGGTCGGTTTGGATCGACACGTCGGCGCCCCAACCGATATGGGTGATCTTCACGGGCCCGAGTTCCACCGCCTCCGCGACGGTGTTGCCCGCGTTCGACCTGTTCAGCGGGGTCAGCCGGTGCGGGAAGTACACGTCCGACACCACGTGCGACGCTTCGTCCCAATCTTCGGGGCGAATCAGCTTGGACGCGGGCAGCATGGCACCAGTGTGACTACGGACACCTTCGATTGCAATTTTCGGCGTGATCCAAGTCACCGCGCAAAGCGGATCACCTCCGCGCTCAGCGGATCGACGCACCGTTCCCACGGTCGTACTTTCGTCCGTATCTCATCAGCGCCCCGGACAGGAAGGGAGGCTCCGACCATGGAGCAACGCGAACTCCGGAACATTTTCGGGCAGTTTGCCAGCGGAGTCACGGTCATCACGTGCGCCAACTCCGAGGGCCTGCCGCACGGAGCGACGGTCACCGCCTTCACCGCCGTCTCGATCGAGCCGAGACTGTGCCAGATCACCCTGACCCGAAAGTCCAAGGCCTGCAACTACTTGAGCAAGGCGCCGTTCGCTGTCAACATTCTCGCCGCCGACCAGGTGGACACCGCGATGCATTTCGCCGGGCGACCGCAGAACCCCGAACCCGTGTGGGCCGACGGACCGACCGCCCCCATCATCTGCGGTGCCGCCGCCACGTTGTCGTGCCGGCCGTGGGCCGAGTACGACGGCGGCGACCACATCATCTTCATCGGTGAGATCGTCGCGGCCGAATCCAGCGGCAAGGACCCGCTGCTTTTCTACCGGAGCACCTTCCACGACCTCGGCTCACCGTCCGCGTCGGCCGCGTGGAACGGATCGATGGACGATCCGAACAACGGCTGGTTCGACTCCACCACCTCCTTCACCCCATTCCATCTTCAGCCCGCCAACTGACCGCCCGATCCGAAAGGACATTCCATGACCACCACCGAAAATGCTCCCGAGACCGCGCTCGACCCGACGAAGGTCAACCCGGCCGCAGACTGCGAAGCCAACCGCACCGCCAACTTCGCGTCGCGCCCGATGACCGGCGACGAGTACATCGAGTCGTTGCGCGACGACCGCGAAATCTGGTTGCACGGCGAGCGTGTCGAGGACGTCACCACGCATCCGGCGTTCCGCAACCCCATCCGGATGACCGCACGCCTCTACGACTCGATGCACACCGGCGAACACGTCGACAAGGTCACCACCCCCACCGACACCGGCAACGGCGGCGTCACGATGCCGTTCTTCAAGGCACCGAAGTCCTCGGACGACCTGCTGAAGGAACGCGACGCCATCGCCACCTGGGCGCGCATGACGTACGGCTGGATGGGCCGGTCCCCCGATTACAAGGCCTCCTTCCTCGGCACCCTGCATGCCAACAAGGAGCTGTACTCCCCGTTCCAGGACAACGCAGAACGCTGGTACAAGGAATCGCAGGAAAAGGTTCTCTACTGGAACCACGCGATCATCAACCCGCCCGTCGACCGCCAGCTCCCGCCCGACGAGGTCGGCGACGTGTTCATGAAGGTGGAGAAGGAGACCGATGCCGGCCTCATCGTCAGTGGCGCCAAGGTCGTGGCCACCGGCTCGGCCATCACCAACTACAACTTCATCGCCCACTACGGCCTGCCGATCAAGAAGAAGGAATTCGCCCTCATCTGCACCGTCCCGATGGACGCACCGGGCGTGAAGCTGATCTGCCGGTCCTCGTTCACCCAGAACGCGGCCGTGATGGGCACCCCGTTCGACTACCCGCTGTCGAGCCGCATGGACGAGAACGACACCATCTTCATCTTCGACAAGGTGCTCGTACCGTGGGAGAACGTCTTCATGTACGGCGACGTCGACAAGATCAACGGCTTCTTCCCGCAGTCCGGATTCCTGCCCCGCTTCACGTTCCAGGGCTGCACCCGTCTCGCCGTGAAGCTCGACTTCATCGCCGGCATGCTGATGAAGGCCCTCGACGCCACCGGCGCGGGCGGTTTCCGCGGCGTGCAGACCCGCGTCGGTGAGGTCATCGGCTGGCGAAACCTGTTCTGGTCACTCACCGAATCGATGGCACGCAACCCCGAGCCGTGGATCGGCGACACCGTCATCCCCAAGCTCGAATACGGCCTCACGTACCGCATGTTCATGATTCAGGGCTACCCGCGGATCAAGGAGATCATCGAACAGGACGTCGCGTCCGGTCTGATCTACCTGCCCTCGAGCGCCCGCGACTTCAAGAGCCCCGACGTCCGCCCGTACCTCGACAAGTACGTCCGCGGCTCCGACGGCATGACCGCCGTCGAACGTGTCAAGATCATGAAGGCACTGTGGGATTCGATCGGCAGTGAGTTCGGCGGCCGGCACGAACTCTACGAGCGCAACTACTCCGGCAACCACGAAAACGTCAAGGCGGAACTGCTGTTCGCCGCCGAGAACCGTGGCGACGTCGCCTCCATGAAGGGCTTCGCCGAGCAGTGCTTGTCCGAATACGACCTCGACGGCTGGACGGTCCCCGACCTCATCGGCAACGACGACGTCTCGTACTTCGGCAACAAGTAACCGCACAGCCGCGCAATCCCCGTCAGAAGCGAATCAGCTCTGACGGGGATTTGCCGTATCGCCGGCGGTACGCGGCAGAGAACCGGCCCGCATGGGTGAACCCCCACCGGGCAGCGACTTCGGAGACCGTGACACCGGGTTCCAGTGCCCTCAGGTCGGCGTCGGCGCGACTCAGGCGGATGTCGAGGAGGCATTCCGACGGACTGCGCCCGACGTACTCGCGAAACCCTTCCTGCAACCGGCGGACGCTGGTACCCGCCAGCTCGGCCATGTCGGCTGCCGTCCAGGCGCGGGCCGGGTCGTCGTTGAGTCCGTCGAGCACTCGTTTGACGATTCGCGGTCGGGGTGCGCCGCCGCGCACCTCCTCGTCGGGCGTGACGGCCAGGATGAACGCCGAGGTGATCGCGCCGGCGAGCTGTGGGCCGACCACCGGGTTGGCCAGGAGGTCGGCCGGCTCCCGCAGTTGCGCGGTCAATGAGCGCACCAGACGAAACCAGCTGTGTCCCGGGGCCTCGGTGAGATCGATCTGCGACGGTAGGTGCAGCCCGGGCCGCAGGTCGGAGCCGAGGATCCGGTCAGCCTCCTGCTCGAGGTAGGCGCTGTCGAATTTGACGCCGAGCACCGAGCAGTCGCCGCTCCACCGGGTGATCAGGGTCGGCTCGTCCGCCCGGAAGACCGTGGCCTGACCGGGCCGAGACAGCACCGTGTCGCCCTGCGAACAGGACTCCAGCGAACCGGACAGCGGAATGTTGATCTCGTACGCATCCGGATAGTCGCACTCGATCGACACGTCGGCACCCCAGCCCAGCCTCCCGAGAGTGACGGGGCCGAGGTCAACGGTCCGCATCGACAGCTTCATCGCTCCGTTCGGCGACAAGTCGGTCAACGTGTGGGGAAAGTACGCACCGGCCACCGCCCTCGACGCCGCATCCCAGTCCTGGGTTTCGGTGATCGTCGATGCCATCGTCATGCACCTGCCTCACTGAAGAATCGTTCCGACCTCATTGAAACCGTGTCGTCACGCCTAGTCGAGGATAACTGAGACCGCAATCACAAGTAGTCGCGCAGATGGTCCAGAGACCGCGCAGAGTGGCTAGACCACCCTCCTGCGACGGCCTACCTTCTTCCTCACCCCGCTCACACAACGAAAGTTGTTTCCGAGCAGTTGCTTTGAATGAGGAGATTCAGATGACCGCCACCCTGTCTTGGATCGACGAGATCACGATGACGGAACTCGAGCGCAACCCGTACCCCGTCTACGAGCGGCTGCGCGCCGAGGCGCCGCTGGCCTACGTGCCGGTCCTCGGCTCGTTCGTCGCGACCACCGCCGACCTGTGCCGCACCATCGCCAACAGCCCCGACTTCGAGGGGATCATCACCAAAGCCGGCGGCCGCACGTTCGGTCACCCTGCGGTGATCGGCGTCAACGGCGAGATCCACCGCGATCTCCGCTCGATGGTCGACCCCGCACTGCAACCGTCGGAGGTGGACCGCTGGGTCGACGGACTCGTCCGCCCCATCGCGCGGCGCTACGTGGAGCAGTTCGAGAACGACGGCAAGGCCGATCTGGTCTCGCAGTACTGCGAACCCGTCAGCGTGCGCGCGCTCGGTGACCTCCTGGGGCTGAACGAGGTCAGCTCGGACACGTTGCGCGACTGGTTCCACCGGCTGTCGAACTCCTTCACCAATGCCGGAGTGGATGCGGACGGCGAGTTCACGAACCCGGAGGGATTCGTGCAGGGCGACGAGGCCAAGGCAGAGATCCGGGCCGTCGTCGATCCGCTCATCGACAAGTGGACCGTCCACCCCGACGACAGCGCCATCTCGCACTGGCTGCACGACGGCATGCCCGAAGGACAGGTCCGCGACCGCGAGTACATCTACCCCACGCTCTTCGTCTACCTGCTGGGCGCGATGCAGGAACCCGGGCACGGAATGGCATCGACACTCGTGGGCCTGTTCACCCGCCCCGAGCAGCTCGAGGCCGTCATCGACGAGCCTGCCCTGATTCCGCGGGCGATATCCGAGGGAATGCGCTGGACCTCCCCGATCTGGTCGGCCACGGCCCGCATCAGCACCAAGGACGTCACGCTCGGGGACGTGTTCCTTCCCGAAGGATCCGTGGTCCTGTTGTCCTACGGTTCGGCCAACCACGACACCGCCGTCTACGACGCCCCCTCCGACTACGACATGACGCGCCCTCCGCTCCCCCACCTGGCGTTCGGTTCCGGCAACCACGCGTGCGCGGGTATCTACTTCGCGAACCACGTCTGCCGCATCGGCCTGGAGGAGTTGTTCGAGGCGATCCCGAACCTCGAACGTGACTCCGGCGCGGACGTGGAGTTCTGGGGCTGGGGTTTCCGCGGCCCGACCGCCCTCCGGGCCACGTGGGAGGTGTAGCCGTGACCTTCACCGTTTCGGTCGCCGCGGACAGGGTGGAATGCCGCCCCGACCAGCCGATACTCGACGCTTTCCTCCGGGGCAGCGTGTGGATGCCGAACTCGTGCAACCAGGGCACGTGCGGAACGTGCAAGCTGCGGGTCGTGTCGGGATCGGTCGATCATGGGCGTTCGCCCGAGGACACGCTCACCCAGGCCGACCGCGAGCAGGGTTTCGCCCTGGCCTGCCAGGCCACACCGTGCAGTGACACCGTGGTGGAACGCCTGGACACGGCGCCGGCGGGCACCGTCCACGCCCTGCGGGACCTCATCGGCACCGTGAGTGCGATCGAGGACGTCGCCCGTGACACGCGGCGGGTTCTCGTCACGCTCGACAGCCCGCTCGAATTCTCCGCAGGGCAGTACGTCGAACTGCGAGTACCCGGCACCGACCACTGCCGCCAGTACTCGATGGCGAACACGCCGGGCGAGTCGAAACAGCTCGAGTTCCACATCCGCAGGCAACCGGGTGGAGTCGCGACGGACGGTTGGGTCTTCGGCACGCTGTCCGTCGGCGAGCGAGTCGAGATGACGGGGCCGCTCGGCGACTTCCGTCTCGATCCGGAGGACGAGGGTCCGATGATCCTGCTCGGCGGCGGAACCGGGCTTGCCCCGCTGAAATCGATGGTCCGCCAGGCACTCACGGTCACACCGGAACGCGCGATCCACCTCTATCACGGCGTGCGGGAAGCAGCCGACCTGTACGACGTCGACCTGTTTCGGGAGTGGGAACGCGCGCACCCGGGGTTCCGATACGTTCCGTGTCTGAGCGATTCGACGTGGTCCGGCCGGACGGGCTTCGTCACCGACGCGTTCGTGGAGGACTTCGACACCTGTCGCGGCTACTCCGGGTACCTGTGCGGGCCGCCGGCGATGGTCGACGCCGGAGTCAAGGCGTTCAAGCGCCGGCGCATGGCTCCTCGACGCATCTTCCGGGAGAAGTTCACGCCCGCCGCGTGACGACCGCACCCCGATGCGTACGCCGAGGCCCTCCGAGCCTCGGCGTACGCATGCCGGACACGTCCTAGTCAGTACTCGGTAAATGCCTAGTGTGATGCAGCGCACAGGCTGCAAGAGTGGAATTCATTGCCGGACCCGGGCGCCCTCGCAGGGCGCAAGCCCCCGGAGATCTTGGAGGATCCCATGACTGACACCCTGTACACAGCGCCGTCCGACGACGTGCGCGCCAAGCTGGCCGACGCGCTGATCGAGGACGCGGAAACCGGCCGCTACCAGGTGCGACGCAGCGTATTCACGGACGAGGACCTGTTCGAACTCGAGATGAAGCACATCTTCGAGGGCAACTGGATCTACCTGGCCCACGAAAGCCAGATCCCGAATGTCGGCGACTACTTCACCACGTACATGGGCCGCCAGCCGATCGTGATCTCCCGCAACAAGGAGGGCGAACTCAACGCCCTGGTGAACGCGTGCAGCCACCGCGGCGCCATGCTCTGCAGGCGCAAGACGGACAACCGGACCACGTTCACCTGCCCGTTCCACGGCTGGACGTTCAACAACTCCGGCAAGCTCCTCAAGGTCAAGGACCCGCGTGAGGCCGGCTACCCGGAACAGTTCAACAAGGACGGCTCCCACGACCTCACCAAGGTCGCGCGGTTCGAGAACTACCGCGGTTTCCTGTTCGGCAGCCTCAATGCCGACGTCCCGCCGCTCGAGGAGCACCTCGGTGACACCACGAAGATCATCGACATGATCGTCGACCAGTCGCCCGACGGCCTCGAGGTCCTGCGCGGTGCGTCCACCTACACCTACGACGGCAACTGGAAGCTGCAGACCGAGAACGGTGCCGACGGCTACCACGTGTCCGCCACCCACTGGAATTACGCCGCGACCACGTCGCGCCGGGAGTCGGGCGAGTCCACCAACGCCACGAAGGCGATGGACGCCGGCAAGTGGTCGAAGCAGCAGGGCGGATACTACTCGTTCGACAACGGTCACCTGCTGCTGTGGACCAAGTGGGCCGACCCCGCCAACCGTCCCCTCAACGAGCGTCGCGACGAACTCGTCGCCGAGTACGGCGAGGACCGCGCCGACTGGATGATCGGTGTGTCGCGCAACCTGTGCCTGTACCCGAACGTGTACCTGATGGACCAGTTCGGTTCGCAGATCCGGCATTTCCGTCCGATCTCCGTCGACAAGACCGAGGTCACCATCTACTGCATCGCCCCCAAGGGTGAGAGCCGCACGGCACGCGCCGCCCGCATCCGCCAGTACGAGGACTTCTTCAACGCCACCGGCATGGCCACCCCGGACGATCTCGAGGAGTTCCGCTCCTGCCAGAAGACGTACCAGGCCGGCGCCGCCCCGTTCAACGACCTGAGCCGCGGTGTCACCCACCAACTCCAGGGCCCCGACGAGGACGCGAAGAAGATCGGCATCAACCCCATCTCCAGCGGTGTGAAGACCGAGGACGAGGGCCTGTACCCGATCCAGCACGGCTACTGGGTGCAAGCGCTCACCAAGGCGCTCGACGCCGACGTTGCCGCGAACAACCGCTGAGGGAGACGAGAAACATGACCGCAGTAGCCGAAAGCACTGTCACCCAGCACGACATCGAACAGTTCCTCTACCGTGAGGCCCGCTACCTCGACGACCGCGAGTTCGAGAAGTGGATCGAGTGCTACCACCCCGCCTCCGAGTTCTGGATGCCGGCGTGGGCCGACGACGGTGAACTGACCACCGACCCGATGACCGAGATCTCCCTGATCTACTACGCCAACCGCGGTGGCATCGAGGACCGGGTGTTCCGCATCAAGACCGACCGGTCGAGCGCGACGAGCCTGCCGGAACCCCGCACCGGTCACAACATCTCGAACGTCGAGGTCATCGAGCGTCGCGGCGACGTCGTGGACGTCCGGTTCAACTGGTTCACGCTCTACTTCCGGTACAACACGGTCGACACGTACTTCGGGAATTCGTTCTACACCATCGATTTCTCCGGTGAGCAGCCTCTGATCCTGAAGAAGAAGGTCGTGCTCAAGAACGACTACATCCACCACGTGGTCGACATCTACCACATCTGAATTCTTCCCCATTCTTCGCGAATCGAGCTGTTTTCCATGACTTTCCAAGTTGCACTGAGTTTCGAGGACGGGATCACCCGCTTCATCAAGTGTGACGGCGACGAGACGGTCGCCGACGCGTCCTACCGCGCGCGCATCAACATTCCCCTCGACTGCCGAGACGGGGCGTGCGGCACCTGCAAGTCGCTCTGCGAATCCGGCACGTACGACGGCGGCGACTACATCGAGGAGGCGCTCACCGACGAAGAGGCGGAGCACGGTTACTGCCTTCCGTGCCAGATGATGCCGGAAAGCGATCTGGTACTGCAGATCCCGACCACGTCCGACGTCGCCAAGACCGCCGCGGGCACGTTCACGTCGACGGTCACGGAGATCCGCAAGTTCTCCGACACCACCATCGGGTTCACGATCGAGATCGCGAACCGGGACGACCTCGTCTTCCTCCCCGGCCAGTACGTGAACATCACCGTTCCCGGAACCGAAGCGACGCGCTCGTACTCGTTCAGCACCGGACCCACGTCGAAGGAACTGTCGTTCCTGGTCAAGATCACCGACGGCGGCCTGATGTCGGAGTACCTGCGCAGCCGCGCACAGGTCGGCGACACGCTCGAGTTCACCGGCCCGATGGGAAGCTTCTTCCTCCGCGAGCAGAAGCGTCGCGCCCTGCTGCTGGCCGGCGGCACCGGGCTGGCCCCGCTGCTGTCGATCCTCGACAAGATGCGCACCGACGCCGCCGACCACCCCGTGCACCTGGTCTACGGTGTCTCGTCCGACGCGGACCTGGTGGAACTGGACAAGCTCGAGGAATACACGAAGTCCCTGCCCCAGTTCACGTTCGACTACTGTGTGTCCGACCCGGCGAGCAGTGCGCCGAACAAGGGTTACGTCACCGGACTGTTCGAGCCCGCACACCTGAACGACGGCGATGTGGACGTGTACCTGTGCGGTCCGCCTCCCATGGTCGAGGCGGTGCGCGACCACCTGAAGTCGGAGGGCGTCACGCCGGCGAACTTCTACTTCGAGAAGTTCAACAACGCGGCGACGCCCAGTGGGTCCGAGGCGTCCGCACCGCCGGCGGCCGAGACGGTCGAGGCGGCCCCCGAGTACGAGATCGGCGAGGAACACCAGCCTCTGTCCGAGTCGGACGCACAGTTCGACGCCCGCATGGCGCTCGAACTCGGTGCGATGGAACTGACCATCGGCCGGATGACGCAGGAACAGCTGTCCGAGTACCGGATCCTCGCCGAGACCTCGTGCGAATCGATCGAGAACGACCACTTCACGGACGCCGGCGCGTTCACCGACACCAACGCCGCCTTCCACGAATTCCTGTTCCGGTGCACCGCCAACGACGTGCTCCTCGAGGCGTACAACCGCCTGGAGGTCACGCAGCTCATGACGAAGGTGCTCCGCACCGCGGACTGGGTGGACGAGCACATCCAGCACGACCACCTCGACATCGTCACCGCGTTCGAGAAGGGCGACCGGGCCGCCGCCCACGACCTGATCGTCAGCCACAGCGCGCACGCGAAGGCCACCATGTGCCGCGCCATCGAAAGGAGTGCCGTCGCATGAGCGGACTCGTCACTCCGCACCGCTTCGACGGCAAGGTCGTCGCGGTCACCGGCGCAGCGCAGGGCATCGGCCTGACGGTCGCGACCCGACTCGCGGCCGAGGGTGCGTCGCTGATCCTGATCGACCGGGCCGAAATCGTCCACGAGGTCGCGAAGGGGTTGCGCGAGAACGGCACCGACGCGCACAGCATCACCGCCGACCTGGAACAGTTCGCCGACGCCGAGGCGGCGATCGACGAGGCGCGGCAGCAGCACGGCCGGCTCGACGTACTGATCAACAACGTCGGCGGCACCATCTGGGCCAAGCCGTACGAGCACTACACGGCGGAGCAGATCCAGGCGGAGGTGCAGCGGTCGCTGTTCCCGACCCTGTGGACGTGCCGCGCCGTCCTCCCCCACCTGATCGCGCAGCAGTCGGGCACCATCGTCAACGTGTCCTCGGTGGCCACGCGGGGCGTCAACCGCGTGCCCTACGCGGCGTCGAAGGGCGGGGTCAACGCCCTCACCGCCTCCCTGGCTCTCGAAGCCGCGCAGTACGGAATCCGTGTGGTCGCCACCGCTCCCGGCGGCACCGAGGCGCCCGCTCGCCGTGTTCCCCGCGGTCCCGGCGCTGAGACCGACCAGGAAAAGGCCTGGTACCAGCAGATCGTCGACCAGACCGTCGACTCGTCCCTGCTGAAGCGGTACGGAACGCTGGACGAGCAGGCCGCGGCCATCGTCTTCCTGGCCTCCGACGAGGCCACCTATATCACCGGGACGGTGCTGCCCGTCGCCGGTGGCGACCTCGGCTAGCAGCCCACAGATCTCGACCGCCTCATCGGCGGGGCGCATTGCATCGTCTCGCCGTTGGGGCATTTCTTTAGCCGAATTCGATTGTGACACAGCGCACTTACGAGTACTACCCGGTTCCCCGTCACACCCACCGAGCGGAGATTACCATGAACCCATCCACCACCCCCGAAAGCTGGGCAAGTCCGAGACACCGTAGTGCCGTCACGTGGGTCGTCGCGATCGCCACGATCGCGATCATCTTCGACGGCTACGACCTGGTCGTGTACGGCACCATCCTCCCGACGTTGATGAACGATCCCGGCGAACTCGGGGAGATCTCCGCGCAGCAGGCCGGGGCGCTGGGCTCGTACGCGCTGATCGGGGTCATGGTGGGCGCACTGACGGCCGGCGCCGTCGGCGACTACCTCGGCCGGCGGCGCATGATGCTCGTCAACATCGTCTGGTTCTCCATCGGAATGGGACTCGCCGCGCTGGCCACCAATGTGACCATGTTCGGCCTGCTGCGATTCTTCACCGGCATCGGAGTCGGTGGCCTCGTCGCCACTGCCGGGGCGATGGTGGCGGAGTTCGCACCGCCCGGGAAGCGAAACCTGTACAACGCCATCGTCTACAGCGGCGTCCCCGCCGGCGGGGTGCTCGCCTCCCTCCTCGCGATCGTCCTGCGCGACACGATCGGCTGGCGCGGCCTCTTCTGGATCGGCGCACTGCCCATCGTGATCCTGCTTCCGCTGGCTCTCGTGAAGCTGCCCGAGTCGCCGAAGTGGCTCGTCGCCCGCGGCCACGAGGACAAGGCACGCCGCATCTCCGAACGCACCGGCATCCCGATGCCCGACGCCGACGAGATCGCCGCGGAACGGGCGTCGGTCGAGAAGGTCGGCTTCGCCGCACTCGCGACGCGCCGTTACGCCTGGGGCACTGCTCTTCTCGGAATGATGAGCTTCTCCGGTCTGCTGCTCACGTACGGACTCAACACGTGGCTTCCGAAGATCATGGAAGACGCCGGTTTCAACGCGAAGGGTTCGCTGTCGTTCCTGCTCGTCCTCAACGGCGGCGCGATCCTCGGCGGCCTGATTGCCTCCAAGGTCGCCGACGGCATCGGACCGCAACGCGTCGTCGCCACGACGTTCGGTCTCGCCGCGCTGGCCCTGATCCTGCTGACGCTCGGATTCCCGCTCCCGGTGCTCCTCGCGTCCGTCGCCGTCGCCGGAGTCGGCACCATCGGCACCCAGGTCCTGATCTACGGCTTCGTCTCCAACTATTACTCGACGTCCGCGCGCGGCGCCGGGGTGGCCTGGTGCGCCGGATTCGGCCGGCTGGGCGGCATCTTCGGCCCCCTGATCGGCGGAGCACTGATCAGCGCCGGAATCAGCAGCCAGGTGGCGTTCTACGTCTTCGCGGGCATCGCCGTCCTGGGCGGGATCGTGACATTCTTCGTTCCGCGCGCACGGGTCACCCGCGCTGCGCCGGCAGCCGCCTACTCCACCGTCCAGGTGTCGTGACCGGTCAGCAGTCGCTGCAGCGAGCCGTCGTCGACGGGGTCCTTCTCCTGCGCGATCTCGTTCTGCAGGCGCACCATGTCGTCGTACGTGTCCCGCGTGACGCTGCGGAACACACCGGTCACGGTGTGGGTGAGGTCCTGGTCGGAGAGCCTCGACAGTGCGTACGCGTAGTCGGGGTCGTCGGTGTGGGCGTCGTGCACGACGATGTCGTCCCGGTCGACGTCGGCGGTCGCAACCACCTTCAGACCGAAACCCGATCGGACGACGCAGTATTCGCCTGCTCCGCCGAAGACGATCGGCTCGCCGTGGGTCAGCGGGATGAGGCGCTGCTCGGAACCGTCCTTGCGTAGGACGTCGAACGAGCCGTCGTTGAAGATCGGGCAGTCCTGGTAGATCTCCACGAACGACGTGCCGCGGTGGGCCGCAGCCTGCCGCAGCACCTCCGTCAGCCCCTTGCGGTCCGAGTCCATGGCGCGGGCCGCGAAGGTGGCCTCGGCTCCCAGCGCGAGGGACAGTGTGTTGAACGGGTGGTCCACCGACCCCAGCGGAGTCGACTTGGTGACCTTGCCGACCTCCGACGTCGGCGAGTACTGCCCCTTGGTCAGTCCGTAGATCCTGTTGTTGAACAACAGGATCGTCATGTTGACGTTCCTCCGCAGGGCGTGGATGAGATGGTTGCCCCCGATCGACAGTGCGTCGCCGTCGCCGGTCACCACCCACACCGACAGGTCGGGGCGCGTCACCGCGAGACCCGTCGCGATGGCGGGCGCACGACCGTGGATCGAGTGCAGGCCGTACGTGTCCAGGTAGTACGGGAACCGGCTCGAGCATCCGATGCCGGAGACGAACATCAGATTCTCGCGTCGGAGTCCCAACTCCGGCAGGAAACTTCGGATCGTGGCGAGGATGACGTAATCGCCGCACCCCGGACACCAACGGACCTCCTGGTCCGTCGTGAAGTCCTTGGCCTTCTGCGGTTCGTCAGTCCTGGGCACGTGCGCGGTGGCGCTCAGGCCCAGATCCGCACCGACACGACTGATCATCCGTGTCACACCGATTCCTCCTGCCGGGGTCCGGTCGATCGGTAGGTAGCCGACGCGAGCGCGTCGGCGGTCTTCGCGAGCTCGTGCTCACGCAACGTTCCGGCCAGCGCGGAATCGATCACCTCGTGCAGTTCGTCGCCGAGGAAGGCGAGCCCCTGCACCTTGGTCACCGAGTGCACGTCGACGAGGAACCTCGAGCGGAGAATCATCGCGAGCTGGCCCAGATTCATCTCCGGTGCGACGACGGTCCCGTAGCTGCGCAGCACCGCACCGAGATTGGCGGGCAGCGGGTTGATGTTGCGCACGTGCACGTGGGCCACCTTCTTGCCCTCACGGCGAGCACGCCGGCAGGCCTCGCCGATGGGTCCGTACGAGCTGCCCCACCCGACGAGCAGCAGGTCGGCCTCACCCGACGGGTCGTCGACGACCGCGTCGGGAACGTCGATTCCGTCGATCTTGGCCTGGCGCAACCGCACCATGAGGTCGTGGTTGGCGGGATCGTAGGAGATGTCGCCGCTGCCGTCGGCCTTCTCGAGTCCGCCGATGCGGTGTTCGAGCCCGGGCGTTCCCGGTATCGCCATGGCACGGGCGAGCGTCTCCCGATCGCGGGCGTACGGTGCGAACTCGCCGTCCATCGGTGGTGCCGTGTCGCAGCCGGGGTCGATCCGGACCAGTTCGGACACGTCCGGGATGGCCCACGGTTCGCTGCCGTTGGCGATGGCGCCGTCCGACAGCAGTAGCACCGGTGTGCGGTACGTGAACGCGATCCGGGCGGCCTCGACCGCGGCATCGAAACAGTCCGCGGGTGAGCGCGGCGCGATCACGGCGACCGGAGACTCGCCGTTGCGCCCGTACATCGCCTGCAACAGGTCCGACTGTTCGGTCTTCGTCGGGAGCCCAGTGGACGGGCCACCGCGCTGGACATCGATGACGAGCAGCGGGACCTCCGTCATCACCGCCAGCCCGATGGCTTCGCTCTTCAACGCCAGTCCGGGTCCGGACGTGCTCGTCACGCCGAGCGCACCCCCGATCGACGCGCCCAGCGCCGCGCCGATTCCGGCGATCTCGTCCTCCGCCTGGAACGTGGTGACGCCGAGATTCCGGTGCTTGCTCAGCTCGTGCAAGATGTCCGATGCCGGGGTGATCGGATAGGTGCCGAGGAAGACGTCCCGAGACGCCAGCCGTCCCGCGGTCACCACCCCGTAGGCCAGGGCCGTGTTCCCGGTGACCTGGCGGTACGTGGCCGGTGGGAGCGTCGCCGCGGACACCTCGTAGGTGGTCGCGAAACTCTCCGTCGTCTCCCCGTAGTTCCACCCGGCCTTGAACGCGAGCAGGTTGCCCTCCGCGATCTGCGGCTTCGCTGCGAACTTGGTCTGCAGGAACCGCTCGATGCTGTGGGTGGGACGGTTGTACATCCACGACAGCAGTCCGAGCGCGAACATGTTCTTCGCCCGCTCGCCGTCCTTCCGGCTCAATCCGGCGGGTTCCACCGCGCCGACCGTCAACGTCGACATCGCTACCGGATGCACCACGTAGTCCTCGAGGGAGTCGTCGTCGAGGGGGCTCGTGGCGTATCCGACCTTCGCGAGATTCCGTTTGGTGAACTCGTCCGTGTTCACGATGATCATGCCGCCCCGCGGCAGATCGTCCAGGTTCGCCTTCAACGCCGCCGGATTCATGGCGACCAGGACGTCCGGGCGGTCGCCGGCGGTGAGGATGTCGTAGTCCGCGATCTGGATCTGGAACGACGACACCCCGGGGAGGGTGCCCTGAGGCGCCCGGATCTCGGCGGGGAAGTTGGGCTGGGTGGCGAGGTCGTTGCCGAACGCCGCCGCCTCAGACGTGAACCGGTCGCCGGTCAACTGCATGCCGTCGCCGGAGTCTCCGGCAAAGCGGATCGCCACCCGTTCCAGCTTCGTGGAGTTAACCTCCGTCGTCATGAATGCACCGAATCCTTCGACTCGTAGTCGTTCTGACCAGCAGCTTCTAACCTCACGGTACAAGCGTTCCCAGTTTTCGCCAGGAACACGCCGAAATCAGGCGTCGCGATACGGTGAGTGGTGTGAGTGACCCGGGGAACATCGAGCTCGTCGGGCGTTCCCGCGAACTCGCCGAACTAGAGTCGATCCTGCGTGAGGCGGGCGAGAACGCGCCCGTCGTCGTGGTCGTCGAAGGCGTGCCGGGCATCGGCAAGACCACTCTGGTGGAGCACTTCCTCGCGGCGCATCCCGACCTGCCGGCGTTCTCCGCGGTCTGCGCCCCGTGGGCGTCGGGCCATCCCTTCGGCGTCGCCGAACAGCTCCTCGGTGCGGCAGTCACGTCGAAGGACCCCCTGGACGTCGCCCGCGAACTCGTCGCGGCGGTGGATCCGCCTGCTGGTGACGCGCCGTTCGTCTTCGTGCTCGACGATGCGCACTGGGCAGACCTCGCCTCACTGCAGGCGCTGACCTCCGCCGTGCACCTGCTCGACCGACCGGCGATGATCGTCCTCGTCACGAATTCGGAACCTCCCGACGGTGTTCCTGCGGACGTCCTCGACCTCCTCGACCGGCATCGCAGGCATCGGCTCCACGTCCGTCCGCTCGACGCGTCCGACACCCGCAGACTTGCGAATACCCTTGCGCATATCGACCTTCCGGCCCCGGTGGCGCACCAGCTCGTTCAGCACACGGGCGGGAATCCGCGGCACCTCACGCAACTTCTGCAGGAAGTCGATCCCAGCGCGTGGAGCCAGTGGCAGCCGGTGCTCCCCGTACCCCGCACGTTCGCCGCGAAAGTGCAGTCACAACTGTCCGCGTGCTCGGCGCCTGCCCGGGCCCTCGTCGAATCGGCGGCGGTACTCGCCGGGGATCCCCGATTCGCCGACGCTGCCGCGCTCGCCGCCATCGAGAACCCGGTGGAAGCGCTCGACGAAATCCATCGGATCGGCCTCCTCACCGTCGGCGAGCATCGCGGCGTGACCGTGCTGACCTTCCCGTCGCCGCTGACCCGGGCCGCCGTCTACCGCAGCCTCGGGCCCATCCGGCTGCGTGACCTGCACGATCATGCCGCACGGATCGTCGAGGACGAGGGCAGGCGACTGGACCATCGCGCCGCAGCCGCCCCGTTCGCCGATCCGGCGCTCGCGGACGAACTGGACACCTACTCTGCGCAGAGGGCGACCGTCGGGGCGTGGTCGACCGTCGCGGACGCATTGATCAAGTCGAGCCGCCTCACCGCGGACCGCGGCGAACGCGAACAACGCCTCATCCGGGCCGTCGACGCTCTCGTCGGCGCCAGCAACCTTCCCCAGGCACTGGCCTTCGCGCCGGAGATCGAGAGCTTCCCCGAAAGTCCGTTACGCGACGCCGTACTCGGCTACCTCGCCATCCTCCGAGGACGACCCGCGGAAGCCGATCTGCTGCTCACCCAGTCGTGGACCGCATGCGACCCCGATACCGATCCGGCCACCGCCGCGCTGATCTGCCAGCGCCGCGTCCTGGACTCCCTCGTCCGCTGGCACGGACCGGACCTCGTCGAATGGGCCAGCCGGGCCGTAGCTCTCGTCGATCCGGGCGATCCGTCGGCCGTCGAATCCGCGGCGATCATGGGACTCGGACTCGCCGCCACGGGTCGGATCGTGGAGGCACGGGCCGCCTACGACACGCTGTCCGCGAAGATCGCCCTCGGTGCCCAATCCCAGCGCTTCGACATGGCCAGGGGCTGGCTCGACCTGGCGCTGGACGATCCCGAATCGGCGCGTCAGGAACTCGAGAGCGCCGTCCCCACGGCCTTCCGGATGGGCTCGACCCGCATCTCGTTGTGGGCGCAGGCCTGGCTGGCGCGAACGCAATTCGCCCTCGGTGACTGGAGCGGCGCGATCGCCACGGTCGACCGTGCGGCACACCAGCTCGAGGACGCCGCGCTCGACCTCGTCCGGCCCCTCGTGCACTGGACCGGCGCACAGACACACGCGCTGCGCGGAAACTGGCCCGCCGCGCAGGAGCACCTCCGCCTCGCGGCGGCGAGTTCGCACGACTACCCGATGATGTTCATTCCGTCCTCCCTGGCCCGCGCCCAGTGCGCCGAAGTGCAGGCCGACTACGCCGCCGTGATCAGGGCGCTCGAGCCTCTCACCCGCCTGCACCCACGGGAGGGCATCGACGAGCCCGGCTTCTGGCAGTGGCCCGACGTCTACGCGAACGCGCTCGTGATGGCCGGTCGCGTCGACGACGCAGATGCCTTCCTCACCCCGCACGAGGAACGCGCCTCGGAGCGCGGGCACCGGTCGGCGATGGCTCGTCTCGGTTATGCCCGCGGTCGCGTCGCCGGTGCGCGTGGCGACATCGATGCCGCCCGGGACGTGTTCGAGACGGCGTTGACGCACCTCGACACCCTTCCCCTCCCCTACGATCGGGCACGCGTGAACTTCGCGTACGGCCAGACTTTGCGCCGGGCAGGCAAGCGGCGTGAAGCGGACGCCGTCATGCAGGCTGCCCGGGAGGGATATTTCGCGCTCGGAGCCACGTCCTACGTGCAGCGGTGCGACCGCGAACTCAAGGCGGGCGGCCTCAACCTCAAACGCAGCCGGTTCACACTCGAGGAACTGACTCCGCAAGAGCGGGCCGTGACCGAACTCGTCGCCGGCGGAGCCAGCAACAAGGAGGCGGCCGGCGAACTGTTCCTGTCCGTCAAGACCGTGCAGTACCACCTCACCCGGGTCTACGCGAAGCTCGGCATCCGCTCGCGCAGCGAACTCGCGGCGCAGTTCCGCGAGCAGGACTGACAGCCGAGGTGACGGGAACCTAACCCGAGGGTGCCTGTTCCGGGCACCGCCGTCCGGCCAGGCTGGATCTCGACCGATGCAGCCGACCCGCCGGAGTACCGAAATGGATGACACGATCGACGCAGTCCAAGCCGACCGCGACCTGAAGAACAAACACCGCGCCATGTGGGCTCTCGGCGACTACCCCGCCCTGGCCACCGAGATCATCGCCGGCCTCGGGCCCGCCCTGGTCCGCGCAAGCCGGGTCAGGCCCGGTGACCGTGTTCTCGACGTCGCGGCAGGCTCAGGCAACGCCGCCATCCCCGCGGCGCTGTCCGGCGCGAGCGTCGTGGCCAGTGACCTCACCCCCGAACTGTTCGACGCCGGACGCCGCCGGGCCGCCGAACTCGGAGCCGAGGTGGAGTGGCGCGAGGCCGACGCCGAGGCCATGCCGTTCGCCGACAACGAGTTCGACACCGTGCTGTCGTGCGTCGGCGTCATGTTCGCCCCGCACCATCAGGCGAGCGCCGACGAACTCGTCCGCGTCTGCCGGCCGGGAGGAACGATCGGTCTACTCAGCTGGACACCCGAAGGCTTCATCGGCCAGATGTTCGCAACGATGAAACCGTATGCACCCCCGCCCCCTCCGGGCGCGCAGCCCCCGCCACTGTGGGGTCGCGAGGAACACGTCCGGGCATTGTTCGGCCATCGCGTCACCGACGTCGTGGCAACCCGGCACACCGTGCGCATCGATCAATTCCGGTCGCCGGAGGACTTCCGTGACTACTTCAAATCCCACTACGGTCCGACCATCGCCGTGTACCGGAACATCGCCGACGACCCCGCCCGGGTCGCCGCGCTGGATCACGAACTCGCCGACCTCGCACGCCGTTTCGACCACGGCACCGGCGGCACCGTGATGAACTGGGAGTACCTCCTCCTCACCGCACGGAAGTGGTAGCGAGGTCGACCACGATCGTGCTCTCGTTGCCCGGGTCTGCAGCGTCGTACCAGATCGTCGTCGTCTGACCGTCGACGACCGGTGCGTCGCTGCTGATCAGCATTTGCCGCCGGACCCAGCGCTGCACATTGTTCGCGTCGACGAACGTGAACGTCACGACTGTCAGGATCGTGCTCGGACCGAACGGGCGCGGCGTGAAGTCGCGATACCCCTTGCCCGTCACGGTCCCCACCGTCGGCGTTCCCGATCGCACCGTGCGTGCCGCTTCCCGTCGGCGTCGCCCGCGGCGGACGGAGGTCGCGGCAGCCAACGCCGTCAACACCGCACCGAACCCGAGAACAGCGGTCGTCGGACCGTACAGCAGACCTCCGCGACCGTACTTGACGCACATGCTGATCCAGCTGATCAGCCCGAGCAAGGTGAGCGGACAACCGACGAGGAACGCCCCCAACCTCTGCCAATGCAACCCGCCTGCAGCAAGAAAGGACAGTGCGTAACCGATCGCCGCGCCGGCGACGAACAACATCACCAGCACGGCCGCCGCCTTCTTCGCGGACGGACGCCGGCCGAGCTTGGTGGCACCCCGTCGGTCGGCCGGGTCGATGATGCTCACGGCTCGACGCCAGGTGTGGTGGCGATGAACTCGAGTGATGGCGCACCGGGCGGCCGCGTGACCGTCACGTCCATCCAGATGCTCTTGCGCCACTTCGACTCGACCCGCTGGGTCATCGCCCTCCCCCTCCACCCCGACCACGCACACGTTACCCAGTCGGCAACTTGGGTATTGCCCGGTCCGGACCGGGTTGCTAGAGTCGAACAAGTATTCGAACGACCTTGGGGGAGGTTGGTTGTGGGGGCATTACTTCTCGAGGAATTGCGCGCATTCACGGCGCGGTTGCAATGTGCCGAGGCGGCAAGTGGCGATGCGGGATTGGGCATCGATCTGCTCGACGCGATCGAGACGTTGAAATCGGTCGGGTGCGCGGCGCAGGAGGTGATCACCGACGACGTCGCCACGAGTATCCGCGCGGACCGCAAGGCTGCCGGGTTACCGCGGGCGGAGTGGGACCGCGGCATCGCCTCGCAGATTGCGTTGGCGCGCAGGGAATCCCCGAACCGCGGCGGCCGGCATCTGGGTTTTGCGCAGGCTCTGGTGCACGAGATGCCGCACACCCTGGCGATGTTGCAGACCGGCCGGCTGAACGAATGGCGAGCCACCCTGCTAGTGCGCGAAACAGCGTGCCTGTCCGCGGCCGATCGGGCGATCGCGGACCGCCGGTTGTGCTCGGACCCGGCCACACTCGACGGCGCCGGCGACCGCGGTCTGATCGCACGGGCGAAAGCATTGGCGGTGGAACTCGATGCCGCGGCGGTCGTGGCCCGGCATCGCAAAGCGGTGTCGGAGCGTCGGGTCACGACACGGCCGGCGCCGGACTCGATGGCCTACCTGAGCGTGCTGATGCCGGTCGAACAGGCGATCTGCCTGCAGGCCACGCTGGGACGGGACGCGGACAGTCTCATCGCGACCGGGAACAGCCGTGGCCGCACCCGCAATCAGCTGATGGTGGATCTGTTGTTCGACCGCGGCACCGGCCGGGCCGCTGCTAGTGGTGTTCCAGTGGCGGTGAATCTGGTGCTCTCGGACGAGACCCTGCTGGCGGGCGGGCACGAGGCGGCGCAGTTGCAGGGGCTCGGGCCGGTGCCGGCCGGGATCGCGCGGCAGCTGGTGGCCGACGCCATCGACAGTGACACCGAGACAGCATTGCGGCGGGTGTACGCGTGTCCTCAGTCGGGGGCGTTGACGGCGATGGAGTCGCAGTCGCGCACGTTCCCGAAGGGCCTGCGAAAGCTGATCGACCTGAGGGATCGGACGTGCCGCACCCCGTGGTGTGACGCGCCCATCCGGCACCACGACCACATCCGGTCACGCCGAAAGCACGGGGCGACCAGCGTGCACAACGGGTCCGGGCTGTGTGAGGCGTGCAATTATGCGAAGGAGGCACCGGGATGGACGGCCCGCCCGATACACCGCCCTGGCCGCACCCATCTCCTCGACCTGGGCACCCCGACCGGGCACCACTACCGGTCGGCGGCCCCGCCGCTCCCGGCCGCAGCGCGGCAGTCGGAGGTCGAGGCGATGCTCATCGCACACGTGCGTGCGTCGTGACAGCGCGATCATGCCTGGACGACGCCGACCACCGGGGCGTAATCACATGGCGGCAATGCCCGGCTGGTGTTGTCGAGGATGCTCCCGAAGACGACGAACACGATTGTGCCCCTGCCTGTCTCGAGGGTATTGGACAGCGTGACGATGTAATCGGCCGGCCGCTCCTGATACAGCGGCGCTCGCCCCGACTGCATGGTGGTGAGGTTCAGCCAGGCGACCTCGACGAGGTCGCCCTGCAGTGGCGACGACATTGCGGTGTTCATCCCGCTGAAGAAGACATTGACCTTCCCCGGCGGAATGACTGGGACAGGAAGGTTCTCGTCGACGGCGGGGCCTGCTATCGCGCGAGCTATACCGACCGAATCGTTCTGCTCACCGAAGCCTGCAGGGAGGCAGTCGGCAGCGGTGGTGTCGTACAGGAACGGTTGGGCTGCGCCCTCGACGAGATGAACCGATCGGGGGAAGTAGTTGTAGCGCGGTGTACCGGCGGCGACGCGCTCAATGGTGGTCGTGATCGACTGCGCGGTGCGAGTGCTGATCGGCATGGCGGCCGACTGGAGGGCGGCTCGCACTGCCGCCACGTCGCCGAGCGGCGGGGGCGCGGCGTGCGCTTCACCGGCTGCCATGGAAACGAGCACACCGACACACGCCGCAAGTCCTGCAATTCGTCCACGCATGAATGGATGTTAGCGGCCACCGGGACTTGCCGAATCAGCTTCGTGAACGCCCGGCAAGTGCCAGGCTTGAGGTCATGGACAGCATCAACTCGATGGGTGACCGGTAATGGCCCGCCCGGTACGCGTCGTCGTGCTCGGCGCCGGCTCGTGGGGGACAACGGTGGCAGGTCTCGCCGCCCACAACACACCGACTCTGCTGTGGGCGCGGAACTCGGATACGGCCGACGAGATCAACAACGAGCACCGCAACTCCCGCTACCTCGGCGACCGCCCGCTCCCCGACTCCATGCGCTCCACAGCCGACCTGGTCGAAGCGGCCCACGAGGCCGACGTTCTCGTGGTCGGGGTGCCGTCGCACGCGGTCCGCAGCACCCTCGCCCAGATCGCCAACGAGGTGCGGGCGTGGGTGCCGGTGCTGTCTCTGGCGAAGGGGCTGGAGCCGGGAACACGGCTGCGACCCACCGAGGTGATCGCCGAGTGCCTGCCCGGGCATCCGGTCGGGCTTCTCGCGGGCCCGAATATTGCGCGGGAGATCGTGGACGGACTGGCGGCCGCGTCGGTCGTTGCCACCCAGGACGTCCGGGTGGCCACCGCCTTGCAGCCGTTGTTCGCGTCCGCCGTGTTCCGGGTGTACCGGAACACCGATGTGCTGGGCTGCGAACTCGGCGGCGTGCTGAAGAACATCGTGGCCATCGCCTCGGGCATGGCCGACGGACTGGACGTCGGCGACAACACGCGCGCGATGGTCCTGGCGCGAGGGTTGGCCGAGATGACCCGGCTGGGTGAGGCGATGGGCGCGAACCCGCGGACGTTCGCGGGACTCACCGGGGTCGGAGACCTGATCGCCACCTGTATGAGCCCGAGTTCGCGTAACCGGCGGGTGGGCGAGTACATCGCCCGCGGCATGACGGTCGACGAGGCGGTCGCCAAGTTGGGGCAGGTGGCCGAGGGCGTGAAGACGGCCCCCACCGTGATGGAACTGGCCCGCGACTACAACGTGGAGATGCCCATTGCCGCCGAGGTCGAGGCGGTGGTCGCGGGTCGGCAGACGCCGGAAGGCGCCTATCGTGGCCTGCGGAAAGTCGCTGCCGGCGGAGAGCACGAGGTGGCGTGACGGCACAACTGCAACCGGAAGTAGCACTATCTAGACGTTTCTAAGCAATCTCCTAGAAAACTGGGGCAGACTCCTGAATGGAGGCACCCCAGCAAGCAGCGTCGTGCGGGGACGTATGCGTGAGAGAAGTCAGCGATGAGTTCACCGACCTCGGTTGGTCCCGGAGACTCGTCGGCGCGCGCGTTCCCCCTGTCACCCGCGCAAACGGGGATGTGGCTCGCACAGCACGTCGACCCCACGGTTCCGGTGTCGGTCGCCCAGTACGTCGACATCCACGGCGACCTGGACCGGGGCGTCCTGACAGACGCGTGTGTCCGAGCGGCCGCCGAGTTCGAGTCGTTTTTCCTGAAGGTCTCCGACATCGACGGGCAACCGCTGCAATGGGTGGACCCGAGCCTGGACGCCTCCGTCGGCTACCTCGACTTCCGGGACAAACCGGACCCGGAGGCGTCGGCGCACGCGTGGATGCGCACCGAGACCGCCGATCCGATCGACATCCAACGCGACCGTCTGACGGTCTCGTTCCTTCTCCATGTCGGACACGACCATTACTTCTGGTATTCGCGCGCCCATCACCTCGCGATGGACGGTTTCGGGTCCGTCACGATGCTCTACCGGATCGCCGCGCTCTACACCGCCGCGGTGCACGGACTGCCACCACCCGCGAGCAGTCCGGTCGGTCTGCGGCGCATCCACGAACTCGAGACCGACTACCGCACCTCCGCCCGCCGGGAATCCGACAGGGACTACTGGACCGAGACGATGCGTGGTGTCACCCACGCGAGCACCCTCGCGCGCGGCTCCGCGCCGGCGACCGCCGGTTCCCGGAACGTCGGCGGAACGTTGACCACCGAGGCCGTCGATCAACTCGAGAAGTGCGCGGCAGCGCACGGGGTCAACCCTGCGACGCTCACCGTCTGCGCGGTCGCGGGCTATCTGGCGCGAATGACCGGCGCCGACGACGTCACGCTCAGCCTGCCGGTGTCGGCCCGCACGACCGCGGCGCTACGCCGGTCCGGTGGCATGGTGTCCAACGTGGTGCCGCTGCGCATCACGTCCGCGGGAACGGGGACTGTCGGCGATCTGGTGTCCCGCACGCGCCTCGTGATGTCGGGTGCCCTACGACATCAGCGGTACCGGCACGAGGACATTCGCGCAGACCTGGGAAGCGCGGTGTCCGGGTCGCGACTGTTCGGCCCCGCCGTCAATATCATGCTGTTCCCCGAGGAGTTGGATCTCGGTTCGCTGCGCAGCCAATTGCATGTGCTGTCTTCGGGTCCGATCGAAGACCTCCTGGTGAATCTGTACCGGTACGGTCCCCGCGGACGTGTGCACCTCGATTTCAAAGCGAACCCGCGACTGTATTCGCAGGACGAGCTCGAGGGCCATCACACGAGATTCCTGCGGTACTTCCGGCACTTCCTCGACGCCGATGCCGCCCATCCGATCGGTGAACTCCCGGTCCTCACGGAGAACGAAACCGCGGCACTGGTCCCCTTCCCTGGGCCGCCCGACAGCGTGCCCGTCACGCTCGCCGACGTGTTCCGCGCCGCCGCCACACAGCATCCGGACGCGACCGCCGTCGTCACCGCCGGCAGCGAGATCACCTACCGCGAACTCGACGGACGATCGGATCGGATCGCTGCGACGCTGGCACGGCTGGGCGTCGGGTCCGGCGACGTCGTCGCGGTGGCTTTACCTCGGTCCTCCGGTCACGTCTGCGCGGTCTGGGCCGTCGCGAAGACGGGGGCGGCATTCCTTCCGGTGGATCCGACCTACCCGGTTTCCCGTGTTCGGCACATGCTCGGCGACTCCCACGCGGCAGTCGGGTTGACGTCCGCCGAATACACGAACACGCTGCCGGACAGCACCGAGTGGTTACTGCTCGACGAGTCGGGCGGCTCGAACGTCCACGATTTTCCCACGCCGACAATACGACTCGACGACGCCGCCTACCTCGTCTACACGTCCGGATCCACCGGAGTTCCCAAGGGAGTCGTGGTCACCCACCGCGGGATCGCCAATCTGGTCTCCGCGCAGCGCACCCGACTCGACCTCGACAGTGCGGCGAGAGTCCTGCATGTCGCATCGCCGAGCTTCGACGCCTCCGTCTTCGAGATGCTGATGGCCTTCGGCTCCGGCGCTGCGCTCGTCATCGCCCCACCCGCAGTGTTCGGTGGATCCCCTCTGGCGCGGCTGATGACCACCGAACGCGTCACACACGCGGTGATCACCCCGTCGGTCCTGGCGTCGATGGACCCCGGGGAGGTCGGAGGCCTGCGCACACTCGTAGTCGCCGGTGAGAAGTGTCCACCGGAACTGGTGTCTCGGTGGGCATCCCGATGCCGGATGATCGACGCGTACGGTCCGGCGGAGACCACCGTCATGGCGACCGTCAGCGAGCCCCTCGCCGAGCCGGGACCCGTCACCGTCGGCCGGCCGATCCGAGGAGCGAGGGCGGTGGTCCTCGACCACCGGCTCCGTCCGGTCCCCGTCGGAGTGGTCGGCGAGCTGTACGTCGCGGGGACCGCCCTGGCCCGCGGGTACCACCGCAACGCCCGGCAGACGTCGGAACGGTTCGTCGCCGACCCGTACGGACCACCGGGCACCCGCATGTACCGCACCGGCGACACGGTCCGCTGGACCTACGACCACGAACTCGAGTACCTCGGACGCAGCGACGAACAGGTGAACCTGCGGGGTCTGCGCGTCGAGCCCGGCGAGATCGACGCGACACTCCTCCGGTATCCGGCGGTTCGGTTCGCTGTCACCGTAATTCGCTCGCGGGGGGCCGGCGATCAACTCGTGTCGTACGTGGTGGGCGCCGACACCGTGACCGAGCAGGACTTGCTGTCGTTCCTCAGCACCGAGCTGCCACCGCATCTGGTGCCGGCCGCCGTCGTCGTGCTCCCCGACATTCCGTTGACCCCGTCGGGCAAGCTGGACCGCACTGCCCTCCCCGAGCACAGCCGCCGGTCACGCTCCCGGACCGCCCCCAGAAATGAGCGCGAACGTACACTCCACGCCCTGTACGCCGACATTCTCGGGACGTCCGCTTTCGGTGTGGACGAGTCGTTCTTCGCGCTCGGCGGCGACAGCATCATGGCCATCCAATTGGCTTCTCGCGCACGAAGTGCGGGAATCTCGTTCACTCCGCGCGACGTATTCGAGAATCGCACGATCTCCCGTCTCGGCCAAGTCGCGGGGGGCGCCTGCGACAGACCGGTCCTCGCGGAACTGCCCGGCGGCGGGGTCGGCGACCTGCCGCTCACCCCGGCGGCCCGATTCCTCCTCGACCGGGCGGGCGTCATCGACCGGTACGCACAGGCGGTGGTGGTGGAACTGCCACGCGCTATAGATCCCGACACGCTGGACAGTGTGATCGGCGCCGTCGTCGAACGGCACGACGCACTGCGCGCGCGCCTCGTGTGCGGCGCGGACGGCACGGCGTTCCTCACTGTGCGTCCGGCAGGCGCACCGCTGCCGGTGGGCACGATCCTGCGGGTCCCGCTGCCCGCCCATGCCGACCCGGCGCAGCGTACGCGGGACGAACACGAGGCCGCAGTCTGCCGGTTGAATCCTGCTGCGGGCGTAATGGTGCAGTGCGTCTGGCTCGATCCCGGGCCGGATGACACGACCCGCCGCGGGCGCCTCCTCCTCGTCGCCCATCACCTGGTGATCGACGGGGTCTCGTGGCGAATCCTGATCGGCGATCTCGCCGCAGCGTGGACGCAGGTGAAGGCGGGGGTACCGCCTACTCTGGCATCGATCGGCACATCCCTGCGCCGGTGGTCGCACGGCCTGGTCGAGGAGGCGCAGCGGCCGGGCCGCAGGTCCGAGCTGTCGTTCTGGCGTGAGATGACCGCGTACGAGGATTCGCCGCTCGGCTCCCGCCCACTCGACGCGGGGCGTGACGTGAATTCCACCGTGGATCGGGTCCACACGGAAGTCTCTGCGGACGTCACACACTCGTTGCTCACCGATCTCCCGGCCGCCTTCCGCTGTGAGGTCAACGACGCACTGCTCACCGCGCTCACCCTCGCCCTCGCGCAATGGCAGCGCCGCCGGGGACGACCGGCCACCGCGCCGGTGATCCGGCTCGAAGGGCACGGCCGCGAGGAAGCGGTGCTCCCCGGCGCCGACCTTTCCCGCACCGTCGGGTGGTTCACCAGTATCTTCCCGATCCGCCTCGACCTCGGGGACGTCGACCTGGACGACGCGTTCGCGGGCGGCCATGCCGCGAGCACCGCGATCAAGTTGGTCAAAGAACAGTTGCGTGCGGTGCCCGACAAGGGCATCGGCTACGGGCTGTTGCGGTATCCGGGGGGCGACCCCGGCCAGGTCGCCTTCAACTACCTCGGCCGGCTCGATACCGCGGAGACCGAACACGATTGGCGCCCCGTACGGGACGACGCCGCCGTGTTTTCGTCGGCGGAGCCGTCGATGCCGGTCACCGCGCTGATCGATATCACCGCGTTCACCGCCCGCGGCGTCCTCGACGCCACCTTCGCATACCCGACGGGTGCGATCGCGTCCGAGGACGTGCGGGCCCTGACCGATCTCTGGGAGCAGGCGCTGACAGCGCTCGCCGCGGTGCCGCGGTCTCCGCACGCCGGTGGGCTCACCCCGTCCGATCTGCCGCTCGTCGCCGTGGACCGCAACGACATCGACGAGTGGGAGCGTGACCGTCCGGGTCTGCTCGACGTGTGGCCGGTGACGCCGTTGCAGTCGGGCCTGCTGTTCCACGCAGCGCTCACGGGCACGGATGCCGATCCGTATGCGATGCAGGTGATCCTGAGCCTGTCCGGACACCTCGATCAGGATCGACTCCGGCGCGCATGCAGCGCCGTGCTGGCGGGGCACGCGAACCTGCGCACCGCGTTCGTGCGCGACAGTCGCGGCGTCCCGGTGCAACTCGTGCTCGACGACGTGCCGCTGCGGTGGCGGCAGATCGACCTCACGGACGTCACGGAGGATCCCGAGGACATCCTGCGCGACGACCGCACCACCCGATTCGACATGTCTGCCCCACCGCTGGTTCGGTTCACCCTGCTGTCGCGGGGGCCGACCCGTGCCGACCTGGCGATCACCGCCCACCACATCGTGCTGGACGGCTGGTCCATGCCGTTGCTGGTGCGCGAACTCTTCACCGCCTACCCACGCGACGACGTCCGCACCGAGTCACCGGATTCGAGCCCGTACCGCGACTACCTGGAATGGCTGACGGCGAAGGACACCGAGGCCTCGGCGCGGGCGTGGGTTGCGGCTCTCGACGGCATCACCGAGCCCGCCGTCGCGGCAGAGCCGACCCCCACCACGTCCGAGGCGGTGCTGGAGCTGAGCGAGGAGGGCACACGGAAGCTGACCGCGCGAGCGACCGAGGTGGGAGTCACGCTGAGCACGATCGTGCAGGCAGCCTGGGGAATCGTTCTCGGGCAGGCGACCGCCCGGGACGACGTCGTGATCGGCGCGACCGTCTCCGGCAGGCCCGCGGACGTCGCCGGGGTGGAGAGTGCGGTGGGATTGTTCGTCAACACCGTGCCCGTGCGGATCCCGCTGGACCCCGATATCGACACTGCCACGCTGGTCACCCGCCTGCAGGCCGACCACGTGCGCCTCCTGGAACATCACCATCTGGGCCTGGCGGATATCCAGCATGCAGTCGGCGTGGCGCCGCTGTTCGACACGCTGGTCGCGTTCGAGTCGTACCCCGTGGACCGCACCGCGCTGCCGGAACCCGTCGACGGACTCACGCTGGACGGGGTCCGCGCACACGATGCGTCGCACTACGCCGTGACGCTGGCGGTGACGGTGTCCCGGACCGTCCGGCTGACGGCGAAGTGCCGGTCACACCGGTACGACGAGAAAGCCCTGCTCGCCCGGGTCGGCCGCGTCCTCGAGTGCATCGGCAGGGATCCGCACGTCGTCCTCGGCGGGCTCGATCTCCTCGGCGATCAGGAGCGCGAGCGGGTGCTGCGCACCTGGAACGCGACGGATGCACCGGTCCCCTCGCAGACCCTGGTGGACCTGTTCGACGCGCAGGTCGAGCGTTCTCCGGAGGCCGTTGCGGTGATCTTCGGCCCGGATCGACTGACGTACGCGGAGTTCGACGCACGGGTGAATCGGCTCGCCCGGTATCTCGTCGCGAAGGGAATCGTACCGGAAACCGTCGTCGGTGTCGCGGTTTCCCGCTCGATTCAGCTTCTCGTCGCGCTGCACGCGGTACTGAAGGCCGGCGGTGCCTACCTGCCGATGGACCCCGAGCACCCACTCGGACGAACGGCGCTCGTCATCGACTCGGCCGCACCCGCGCTGGTCCTCACGTCCGGTTCCCACAATCGCGCGGTCCCACACGGAGTCGCCGTCGTGGATCTCGATCTGCTCGACCTCACCGGGTACGACGCCCGATCTATCACGAATTCCGAGAGACGCGCACCGCTGCATCCGGCGAACGCCGCGTACGTCATCTACACGTCCGGTTCCACGGGCCGGCCCAAGGGCGTGACGGTGACGCACGAGATGATGGTGAACCAGTTCCGCTGGGCGCAGACGCTCACGCCGCTCGACGGTTCCGATGCGGTACTCCACAAGACGCCTCTCACGTTCGACATTTCCGCGTGGGAACTTCTGTGGCCCTTGCACACCGGTGCGCGGGTGGTGATCGCCGCACCCGACGGCCACCGCGATCCCCGCTACCTCGCGCGGATGGTCGCGCAGGAGTCGATCACGACCCTCCATGTCGTGCCGTCGATGCTCGACGCCTTTCTGGAGCAGTGCGGGCCGCGGGAGCTCGCCCCGCTGCGCCGCGTGTACTCGGCGGGCGAGCCCCTGTCCGCGGCGACGGCATCGCGATTCGAGGAGCGCAGTGCCGCCGCGCTGTACAACTGGTACGGCCCGTGCGAGGCGGCGGCGGCGACCTCGGAGTCGTTGGACGGCAACGAGTTCGGCACCTCGGTCGCCATCGGCCGCCCCATTCACAACATACGTACGTATGTACTCGACAGCCGGCTCCGACCGGTGCCAGTCGGAACGAGGGGCGAGTTGTACCTCGCCGGTGCATACTTGGCGCGCGGGTATGCCGGACGTCCCGACCTGACGGCCGAACGCTTCGTCGCCGATCCCTTCGGCGAAACCGGTGGACGGATGTACCGCACCGGCGACGTGGTGCGGTGGAACGAGTCGGGCCGGCTCGAGTATCTCGGGCGCACCGACTTCCAGATCAAACTCCGCGGCCAACGCGTCGAACCCGGCGAGATCGAGTCCGCGCTCACGTCCGACCCGGCGGTGACCCACGCGGCGGTCACGGTGCACCGTGACGCGGAAGCGGGAGATCGGCTGATCGCCTATGTCGTGGCCGCGGACGGTGTGCCGCCGGACGAGCGCCGGATCGTCGACCGTCTCGCCGGTCTGCTCCCCGCCTACATGATTCCCTCCGCCGTCGTCCCGCTCCCGGCACTGCCACTCACCACCAGTGGAAAGCTGGATCGCGCCGCCCTACCGGAACCGGCGCCCGTCGCGTCCGCTTTCGACCCGCCCGCCACCCCCACCGAGGACGTGGTCGCGTTCGTGTTCGCGGAGGTCACCGGCACCGGCCGGGTGGGCAGGCACGACAACTTCTTTGCGGCGGGCGGAAACTCGCTGACCGCGGCGCAGGCCGTCGCCCGCGTCGGAGCGGCGCTGGGAACCTCCGTCGACATCCGCGCACTGTTCGACCACCCGACGGTCGCGGAACTGTCGGAGTATCTCGCGAACGGATCGCACCGGACCGGGCGGGCGCCCCTGGTCCCCCGCGCCCCGACCGCCCACGTGCCGCTGTCCCTGGCACAGCAGCGACTGTGGTTCCTGAACCGGCTCGACGGGCGCTCGGCCACCGACAGCATTCCCGTCGCGCTCCGCCTCACCGGCACGCTCGACGAATCGGCACTGTGCGCGGCGGTGGGTGACGTGATCGAACGGCACGAACCCCTCCGCACCGTCTATCCCGAGCACGACGGGATCCCCTGCCAGCAGGTTCTTCCCGCCTCCGCGGTGCCGCCGTGCACGGTGCGGACGACGACGGACCCGGTCGGCCGGGTCCGCGACCTGCTGTCGACCGGATTCGACCTCGCCACCGAACCCCCGTTTCGCACCGAACTTCTCGCGGTGAGCGCCGACGAGTGGGTGCTGGCCCTCGTCGTCCACCACATCAGTGCGGACGGGTTCTCGCTGGGACCGCTCGCCCGGGATGTGATGGCCGCATATCGCGCGCGGGCGCAGGGCAACTCGCCTGTCTGGACGCCCCTTCCCGTCCGCTACGCCGACTACGCCCTCTGGCAGCGTGAACTGCAGGACGGGCAACGCGGACTGGCGTATTGGACGCAGACCCTGTCCGGGCTGCCCGAGCTGCTCCCCCTGCCGTTCGTCCGTGGGCGCCCGTCCGTCGCGACGCACCGCGGCGCGAACGTGGAGTTCATTCTCGACGCCGAGATTCATCGGCGGATTCGTGCTCTCGCGCGTGCACACGACGCCACTCCGTTCATGGTGGTGCACACGGCGCTGGCCGTCCTCGCAGCCAGACTCGGCGACACGTCGGACATCGTCGTCGGCACGCCGATCGCGGGACGCGGGCCCCGCGCACTCGACGATCTCGTCGGGATGTTCGTCAACACACTGGTGCTACGGACAGACGTCCCGCTGCACACCACGTTCGCCGACACGCTCGGCCGCGTGCGGGACGTCGATCTGGCCGCGTACGCCCATGCGGACGTCTCGTTCGAGGAGGTTGTGGAGGCGGTCGCACCCGCTCGGTCCCGCGGTCGTAATCCGCTGTTCCAGCTGGCGCTCGCCTATCACAACACGGCGCCGGTCGTGATCGACCTGCCGGAGGTCTCCGCCACAATCGTCGAGATCGAGACGCACACCGCGAAATTCGACCTCCAGCTCACGGTCACCGAATCAGTGGACGACGCAGACGCCCCGGCACCACTGTCGTGTGTCTTCACCTACGCCACCGACTTGTTCGACGACGCCACGGTCTCGGGATTCGCGGACCGGTTCCAGCGGATTCTGCGGGCCGCGCTCGCACAGCCGTCCGTCGTGATCGGCGACATCGACGTGCGGGACCTCGCGGAGCAGCAGGCGCGGCATCACGGACCGCCCTCGGTGCCGCAGCGCACCCTGCCCGACCTGATGTCCGCCGCCGCCCGGCAGAACCCGGGGGGACCGGCGCTGACGGCGGACGGCCGGTCGATGGCGTATCGCGAACTCGACGCCGAATCGAATCGGCTCGCCCGCGCCCTGATGCGGCGCGGGGTGGGACCCGAGGCGTTCGTGGCCCTCGGGGTGCCGCGCTCGGTCCTGTCCGTCGTCTCCGTGTGGGCGGTCGCGAAGACGGGTGCCGCGTTCGTGCCCGTCGACCCGCACTACCCCGCCGCGCGGGTTCGGTATCTGATGGACGACTCCGGCGCCGTCCTCGGGCTGACCACCGCCGCGGACCGCGAGGCCCTGCCCGACGGTACCGACTGGCTGTTGCTCGACGACCCGGACTTCCGAACCGAATGTCGCGGATACTCGTCGGCCCCGGTCACCGATGCCGACCGTGCGCGGCCGCTGGATGCGCGCCACCCCGCGTACGTGATCTACACGTCCGGTTCGACGGGAAACCCCAAGGGAGTGGTGGTGACCCACACCGGTCTCGCCGACTTCACAGCGGAACAGCGGGAGCGGTATTCGGTGACGGCGTCGTCGCGCACGCTGCACGCTTCGTCTCCCAGCTTCGACGGCTCGGTGCTGGAGATACTGCTCGCGCTCGGTGCGGGCGCCTGCATGGTGCTCGCACCACCGGCAGTCCAGGCCGACGACCAACTCACGGACCTGCTGGCCCGCGAGCGGGTCAGCCACGTGTTCACCACGCCGACGGTTCTGGCGACGGTCGACCCGCGCGGCCTGCACGACCTCCGGGTCGTCGTGGCCGGCGGCGAACCCTGCCCACCGGAACTCGTCGCGGTGTGGGCGGCGCAGGAGCAGATGTACAACGGATACGGTCCGACCGAGACGACGGTCATGACGAGTATCAGCGATCCCATGGCGGCCGGCGGTCCGGTCACCATCGGCCGTCCGATCCGCGGCGCCGCCGTACTCCTGCTGGATTCGCGTCTGCACCCGGTTCCGACGGGAGTCGCCGGCGAACTCTACATCAGTGGTCCGGGCGTCGCCCGCGGCTACCATCGCAGGCCCGCGCTCACCGCCGCACGCTTCGTCGCCTCCCCGTTCGGCGCCTCCGGGGAGCGGATGTATCGGACGGGCGACGTGGGTCGATGGCGTCGCGACGGGTCGATCGAGTATCTGCACCGCAACGACTCGCAGATCGAACTGCGCGGCGTCCGAATCGAACTCGGCGAGATCGACGCCACCCTCCTCGCCCATCCGACCGTGCGATTCGCGGCGACGGATGTGCGTGAGCTGCGGGACGGCGTCGACGCACTCGTGTCGTACGTGGTCCCGGCACGGAACGAGACGGTCGATCCGGATCAGCTGATCCGCTTCGCGGCGACGCGTCTGCCGATGCCGCTGGTACCCGCGATCGTGGTCGTGGTAGACGCCGTCCCGCTCACCGTGAACGGGAAACTGGACCGCTCGGCGCTGCCCGACCCCGTTCCCGCGGCGACCGAATTCGAGGCCCCGCACACGCCCGCCGAACGGGTGGTGGCCACAGTGTTCGCCGAGGTGCTCGGGCTCGATCTCGTGGGTCGTGAGGCCAACTTCTTCGCGTTGGGCGGCAGTTCCCTGTCCGCCACGCGCGCCGCGTCCCGGATCGGTGCCGCACTGGAGACGACGGTGCCGGTGCGCGCGGTTTTCGACACGCCGACCGTCTCGGCGCTCGCGGCGTCCGTCACCGAGCAGACCGACGGCGCGACGCACGTCGCACTCACCGTGCGTCCGCGCCCGGCCCGTGTGCCGCTGTCGCCTGCGCAGCAACGACTGTGGTTCCTCGCCCGCCTCGCACCCGGCTCCCCCGAATACAACATCCCGATGGCATTGCGGCTGACCGGGGCACTCGACGTCGCCGCGCTCACCGCGGCCGTCGCGGACGTGATCAGCCGTCACGAACCGCTGCGCACCGTGTATCCCGACAAAGACGGCGTGGCGTACCAGCAGTTGATCCCGGTGTCGCGGGCCGCTCCCATACTCCGACCGATACCCGTGTCCCGCGGCGACGTCGCCGCGCGGGTTGCGACGTTCGCATCGAAGGGTTTCGCCCTGGGCGCCGAACCGCCGTTCCGCGCACGGCTGTTCGCCCCGGCCCCCGACGAATGGGTGCTCGCCATCATGGTCCATCACATCAGCACGGACGGATTCTCGGTGCCGGTGCTCGTCCGCGACGTGATGACCGCCTACGAGGCGCGGGTCTCGGGAGAGGCACCGCGGTGGGCCGACTTACCGGTCCAGTACACGGATTACACCCTGTGGCAGCACGAGCTGCTGGGCGACCGCGACGACCCGCAGTCCGTTGCCGCGCAGCAACTGTCGTACTGGAAGGACACGTTGTCGGGTGCGCCGGAACAGCTGTCCCTCCCTGCAGACCGACCGCATCCCGCCATTGCGTCGCACCGCGGCGGCACAGTCGAATTCGCGATTGACGACGCTCTCTATCGCGCGGTCGAGCACACCGCTACAGCCCTTGCCGTCACCCCCTTCATGATCGTGCACGCGGCATTCGCGGTGCTGCTCGCGAGACTCAGCGGATCCACCGACATCGTGATCGGCACTCCCGTCGCGGGACGCGGGGATCAGGCCCTCGACGACCTGGTGGGCATGTTCGTCAACAACCTGGTCCTGCGCACCGAGGTGATTCCCGCGGAAAGCTTCGCGGAACTACTCGGCCGGGTGCGAGAGGTCGACCTGGACGCGTTCGCGCACTCCACCGTTCCGTTCGAAACCGTGGTCGAGGTGCTCGATCCCGCCCGGTCACGTGCACGCAATCCACTGTTCCAGGTGGCCCTGGCGTTCCAGAATCTCGACCACACCCCGCTCACCCTGCCCGGACTGCGGGTGTCGGCGATGACGCCCCCTACCCGGTCGGCCCGATTCGACCTGCAACTCACCGTGACCGCCGATCCGGACCCATCGACGGAACGTACCCGGCATGCGGCGGTGTTCACGTACGCCACCGATCTATTCGACCACCACACCGTCGCGGACATCGGTGAACGGTTCATCCGGATGTTGAGCGAGGCCGTCGCACAACCGGATACGGCCGTCGGCGACCTCGCCCTCCTCGATCCGGACCCGGATGTCCCCACCGCGACGCCGTCCTCCGGCGAGACCCTCGTCGATCTGTTCGAGCGGCAGGTCGCCGCCGCACCCGACGCGATCGCCGTCGTCTCCGGAGACCGAACACTCACCTACCGTGAACTCGACGAGCAGGTCAATCGCCTGGCCCGGCACCTGATCGGCGCAGGCGTCGGCCCGGAGTCCATGGTGGGACTGGCGATTCGCCGCTCCGTCGACCTCCTCGTCGGAATGTATGCCGTCGCGACGGCGGGTGGGGCGTACGTGCCGATCGACCCCGATCAGCCCGGGCAGCGCAATGCCCAGGTCATCCGGTCGTCCGCCACGCGTGTCGTCCTCACCACCGAGCGCGATCGGTTCGACCTCTCCGACGTCCTGCCCGCCGAGACACGGCTCGTCGTCATCGACCGGGTGGACCTGTCCGGCGTCGATCCGTCGCCGATCTCCGACCTCGACCGGATCGCTCCCCTACTCGCTCAGCACCCCGCGTACGTGATCCACACGTCGGGATCGACGGGCACCCCCAAGGGGGTCGTCGTGACCCATGCTGCCGTCGTGAGCTTCCTCAGCTGGCGCCAGGACACCGACCCGCTCGGCGCGGACGACACGGTGATGCTCAAGTTGCAGTACACGTTCGACGCCTCGGTCCGCGAGTTCTGGTGGCCGCTGATCGCCGGTGCGCGGATGGTGATCGCTCGACCGGACGGCCACCGCGACCCGCGGCATCTCGCCGAGCTGATCGGACGGCACCGGGTGACCGCGGGATACTTCCTACCCCTGATGCTGGCCGAGATCCTCGCGATCCCCGAGGCGGACCTCACGTCTCTACGGCAGGTGTCCTGCGGCGGGGAGGTCCTGCCGCCCGGCACGGCACACAGTGTCCACGCGCGGTGCCCGGATGCCGTGCTGTACAACGAGTACGGCCCGACCGAGACGGCGGTCGCCGTGACCCGCACGGTCGTCGGCACGGAGGCCGCGACCGTCCCGATCGGTGTGCCGCAGAACGGCGTCGGCGTGCTCGTGCTGGATTCGCGACTGCATCCGGTGCCCATCGGCGTTCCGGGTGAGCTCTACCTGGCCGGTGCCCAGTTGGCGCGCGGCTATCTCGGGCAGCCGGGGGCGACAGCCGCCCGATTCCCCGCGAATCCGTGGGGACCGCCCGGTCAGCGGATGTACCGGACCGGCGACGTGGTGAGTCGCCGCAGAGACGGGACGATCGACTATCTCGGCCGGCGCGATCTCCAGGTGAAGATCCGCGGCCAGCGCGTCGAACTGGAGGAGATCGAGACGGCGCTGCGACGCCATGCCGCCGTCGCGCAGTCCGCGGCGGCCGTGTACGAATCAGCCGGCACGGGGGCCCGGCTGGTCGGCTACGTGGTGCCGCATCCGGACATGGTGGTGGACACCCGTGCCGTGTCGGCGGAACTGGCGCAGCGGCTGCCCCGGTACATGGTGCCCAACCAGATCGTGGTGCTGGGAGCGCTACCGTCCACACCCCACGGCAAGCTGGATCGGCGAGCACTTCCCGACCCGGGGGTGCCACGGGCGCAGCGGTTCCGTCCCCCGACGACCCGCACCGAGAAACTGGTCACCGCGGTATTCGCGGACGTTCTCGGTACGGGTCTGGTGGGACTGGACGACAATTTCTTCGAACTGGGCGGCAACTCCCTGTCCGCGACCAGGGCGGCGTCGCGGCTGCACACATCGACTCGCGTCGAGGTCCGGCTCGATTGGTTCTTCGCCGACGCGACCGCGGAGAGCATCGCCGCGCGAATCTCGTCGAGTTTCGCGGCGGCCTCCGCCGCCTCCGCCGGGCTCGGGGTGCTGCTGCCGCTGCATCCGGACGGCGGACGGGAGCCGCTGTTCTGCATCCATCCGGCCATCGGGTTGGCCTGGTGCTATGCGGGATTGGGTGCGCATCTCGGCCCGGACCGCCCGGTCTGGGGTGTGCAGTCGCCCGCCGTGACCGTGCCCGGCGAACGATTCGCGTCGATCACGCAGCGGGCCCATCGATACGTGGAGGAGATTCGCCGTGTGCAGCCAAGGGGGCCGTATCACCTGCTCGGGTACTCGGTGGGCGGCGTGATCGCGCACGCGATGGCCGTCGAGTTGCGCTCGCGCGGCGAGGAGGTCGGCGTGCTCGCGATGATCGACAGCTACGCGGCGGCGGAGCGGGACACCCCGGCACCGACACTGCCGGAACTGCTCACGGAATTCGGCGGCGGAGCGTCGGAGCACCTCGGGCCGGAGCAGCTGACCCGGTTGTACGAGGACTACGTCGACGTCGTCGACGCGGCCGCCGACTTCGTACCGGGACACTTCGACGGCGACCTGGTGTTCTTCGGCGCTGCCGGGAACGGATCCCAGCCCGCTCCGGCGAGCGAGACGTGGCGGCCGTGGATCGATGGGGACGTCATCGCGCACACCGTCGACCGCCCACACACGCGGATGACCGACCCGGAGGCACTGGCCGTCATCGGACCGATCCTCGCCGAATACCTCGCGGGCGCCTCAGCCACCGACGGGACGGAGAATCCACCACCCACCCAGCGCGAGACAGCTCAGCGTCACGAGTAGGGACAGACCCACCCAGACGATGCCGGGAACGCGGGTGAGTCGCGCCAGTTGATCCGCATCCGACTCCGGTGCTGCGCCGCGGGCGCGTTGCCGCTGCAGTTCGAGGACCGGGCGCGGCGCGGCGACGAGCATGAACAGGGTGATCAGATACGCCGCGGCCACCTGCTGGTCCTGCGTCCCGAACCACACGAGTCCGAACAGCAGCGCCCCGACCACGGTGAGGGAGAACAACCCGTACAGGTTCCGGACGAGGATCAGCATCGCGACGAGAGCCACGACACCGATCCACAGCACCGCGACCGCGTGCTGGGTGCCCAGCACCCAGGCCGCGCCGAGCCCCAGAACGGCGGGGCCCACGTAGCCCGCGAATGTCATGAGGACCACACCGAGCCCGGTCGGTTTGCCGGACGAGATGGCCACACCCGACGTGTCCGAGTGCAGCCGCACCCCCTTCAGGGTTCGGCCGAACAGCAGGGCGACCACCAGATGCGCGCCCTCGTGCACGATGGTCACCACGTTGCGGGTGAGTCGCCAGGCGTGCGGTTCGAGGACGAGTATCACCGCCACCACCGCCGTGACCTGAACGATCCAGGGAGCCGGCGCAGGGCTGACGGCGCTCATGCGCTCCCACAACGAGTGAATTCCATTCATCGGCGCCGAGTGTACGGCGACCGGCTGATCACTCCCTGCGTGCCAGCTGTGGAATCAATCCGCCCGCGAGCACGTCGTCGACCTGACGTGGGGACAGCCGATGACGCACCGGGATCTCCACGTCACGGGTCGAGTCGAACAGGGTCAGACGGGGGCCGGAACGAATGGCCTCCCGAACTCCGTCGAGGATCAGCACGTCGTCCTGCCGGATCGTGTCGTAGTCGTCCGGGTTCTCGAATTCGAGCGCGAGCACACCGAAGTTGGCGAGGTTCTGCCAGTGGATACGGGCGAACGAGGTGGCGATCACCGCGTGCAACCCGAGGTACCGAGGGGTGATCGCGGCATGCTCACGTGAGGACCCCTGCCCGTAGTTGTCGCCGCCGACGATGAAATGCCCGGTGGTCTTCGCCGTCTCCTCCGCGCGCGCCGGATAGGTCTCGTCGACCTGGGTGAACGTGAACCGGGCCAGCTTGGGAATGTTGGAGCGGAACGGCAGGGCCCGCGCCCCGGCCGGAGAGATCTCGTCGGTGGAGATGTTGTCACCGACCTTCAGAAGGACCGGTGCCTCGATGCGGTCGGGCAGGGGCGGAAACTCGGGCAGGGACGAGATGTTGGGTCCCTTCACGACTTCGACGTGCCGAGCCTCCTCTTCCGGCAGCGGAGCCACCAGCATGGCCGTGTTGACGGTGGCCTCGTCCGGAAGCGTGAGTTCCGGGTACGGCATCCCCACTTTCTCCGCCCAGTCCCGCGGGTCGGTGATCACCCCGGTGAGAGCCGACGCGGCCGCCGTCTCGGGTGAACACAGCCACACGGAGTCCTCGCGGGTGCCCGAACGCCCCGGGAAATTGCGGGGCATCGTCCGGAGTGAATTCCGGCCGGTCGCCGGCGCCTGGCCCATGCCGATACAGCCCATACACCCGGATTGATGAATTCGCGCGCCCGCCACGACGAGTTCGAGCGTGGCGCCCATCTTGGTCAGGTCGGAGAGGATCTCCCGCGAACTCGGATTGACGTCGAAGCTCACACTCGGGTCGGTCTGCCTCCCCGACACCATGGCCGCAGCGATCGCGAAGTCGCGCAGTCCGGGATTGGCGGACGACCCGATCACCACCTGGCTGACGTCCTCACCGGCAACCTCCCGGACGGGCACCACGTTTCCCGGCGACGACGGCTTCGCGATCAGCGGCTCGATCGTCGACAGGTCGAGGTGTTCGTGCACGTCGTACGCCGCGCCTGCGTCGGCGAGCAGTTCCACGAAGTCGTCTTCCCGGCCCTCGGCGCGCAGGAAATCACGGACGGCGTCGTCTGCGGGAAAGATGGATGTCGTGGCGCCCAGTTCGGCTCCCATGTTCGCGATGACGTGGCGATCCATCGCCGTCAACGTCGCGAGCCCCTCACCGTGGTATTCGATGATTCTGTTGAGCCCGCCCTTGACCCCGTGGCGGCGGAGCATCTCGAGGATGACGTCCTTCGCCGAACTCCAGTCGGGGAGCCTGCCGGTCAACTCCACACCCCAGATCTGCGGCATCCGCAGATGCAGGGGCTGACCCGCGATCGCCATGGCGACCTCGAGCCCCCCGACGCCGATCGCGAGCATGCCCAGCGATCCCGCCGCTGGTGTGTGCGAGTCGGACCCGACCATGGTCTTGCCGGGAACACCGAAGCGCAGCATGTGGGTGGGATGAGAGACCCCGTTGCCCGGCTTCGAGAACCACAGCCCGTACCGCAGGGCAGCCGTCCGGAGGAACTCGTGGTCCTCAGCGTTCTTCTCGTCGGCCTGCAGCAGATTGTGGTCGACGTACTGCGCGCTCAACTCGGTTTTGATGCGATCGAGGTGGAGCGCCTCGAGTTCCTGCATCACCAGGGTTCCGGTGGCGTCCTGGGTGAGGGTCTGGTCTATCCGGATCGAGATCTCCTCCCCCGGTTCCATCCGGCCGTCGAGGAGGTGCGCACCGATGACCTTGCGGGCGACAGTGTCCGACATTGCTGATCCCTTCGTCGTACCTCCAGGATGCGCCGGAGCCACGGCAACGGCCAGCGCCCGGAACACGTCCGGCACTCGACAGGACAATCTTTGGCTATCTAGGCAAATTCGTAGAGAAAGCTAGATTCCGCTAGTCGTTCTGCGCGCGCAGATACTTGCCGAAGTGCGGCACGGTGAATCCGATCGACCCGCGCTCGGCCGAATAGATCAGGCCCTTCTTGATCAGCCCGTCCCGCGCCGGTGACAGCGACGCGGGCTTGCGGCCGAGCTCGGACGCGATCGCCGACGTGGCGACCGGTCCGTCGTCCCCGGACAGGTCGGCCATCGCCCGCATGTACTCCCGCTCGGCAGGCGTCGCGCGCTCGTATCGCGATCCGAAGAACCCGACCGCGAGTTCCTCCTCCGCGGTCGGCGCGGCCACCCGCACGTCCTCCTCGGTGATCGGGCTGGCTGCGGCCACGTCCCACGTCGCCTTGCCGTAGGCCTGGACGAAATAGGGGTAGCCGTCCGCGGCGGCATACAACGCGTCGAGCGCCTCGTCCGTGAACTTCACGTCCTCCCGCTCGGCGGGCGCGATCAATGCCCGGTCCGCCGACACCCGGTCCAGCCGGTCGATGCGGTGGTAGCTGAACAGCCGCTCCGAGTAACTCTTGGACGCCGACAACACGGCGGGCAGGTGCGGCAGTCCTGCCCCGACCACGATCAGCGGCGCCGCGTCCTGGCTGAGTTCGTGGCACGCCCCGCACACCGCCGAGACGTCCGCGGCGCCGAGGTCCTGCATCTCGTCGATGAACAGTGCGATCCCGACCCCGACGTCGCGGGCCAGGGACGACGCGTCGAGCAGCAGTTCCACCAGGTCGATCTCGATGTCCCCGGAATCGGCGCGCCCCTTCACCGCGGGGGCGTCGATGCCCGGCTGCCACCGCTCCCGCATGCCCTTGTCGGCCGTCGCGCGCAGGGCGAACGACTTCAGGACGCCGAGGAACTCCTCCACCCGGTCGGGGTCGCGATGCGAACCCGCGATCTCCCGCACCGCCATGTGCAACGCCGACGACAGCGGCCTCCGCAGATCCTGATCCGGTCGGGCCTCGATCTTCCCCGTGCCCCACCGCCGCGAGATGGCGGCCGACCGCAGGTGGTTCAGCAGGACCGTCTTCCCGACGCCGCGCAGACCCGTCAGCATCACACTGCGTTCCGGGCGACCGCGCGCGATCCGTTCGAGCACCACGTCGAACGCGTCGAGCTGCCTGGTTCGGCCCGCGAGCTCCGGCGGGCGTTGCCCCGCGCCGGGCGCATAGGGGTTACGGACAGGGTCCATGGCCACGAAGGTAACAACCTCTGTTGGCGAATCTGCGCTCATCTAGCGCGTGTCCTAGATCCCGCTATGAAGTCGTAGCGGGGGTGGCGACTTCCGCACCCTTCGGTGCCTATCGACGATCGCGTGTTCCCCCGAGGCTGGATGCAGCCGCAGGAACAGGGAGAACACCATGATCGAATTGGACGCCAGAGCCGAGTTGGAACGACTCGCGCCGTACGCCGCGACGGGCGACGAAGACGCCGTCGAAGAGGTTCTCCGCATCGCGCACCCCCTCGTGCACCGCTACTGCACGAGCAGGCTCGAGTCGGTGGATCACCCGCACGCCACCGCCGACGACGTCACCCAGGATGTGTGCCTCGCGTTGATGAGCTCCCTACGGACATACGAGAACCAGGGGAAGTCGTTGCTGTCGTTCATCTTCGGCATCGCCGCGCACAAGGTGTCCGACGCGCGGCGCCGCGCCACCCGGTTGTCCGCACCGACCACCGCACGCGGCGCTGCCGCACATCACGTGGTGGACGTCGAGGACGGCCCCGAGCATCACGTCCTGCGCCGCGAACTGCGCGGCGAGATGGGCCAGCTCGTCGAGACCCTTCCGGTCCGGCACCAGCAGATCCTGTTCATGCGCGTCATCGTGGGAATGTCGGCCGAGCAGACCGCACGGGTCCTGGACACCACGCCGGGCGCCGTCCGCGTCGCCCAGCACCGGGCGCTGAGCCACCTGCGGGCGAGGATCGGGCACGGGCCTGCCCGCTGAGAGTTCCCGCCCCGTCGTTGCCAACTGCGAGGGCCGAGTGGTCCGATGGATTCATGAGCGCACCCGACACGGTCCTGGTCGCGATCGGAACGAAGAAGGGCCTGTGGCTGGCCACCAGCCGCGACCGCACCACCTGGACGTTGTCGGGCCCGCACTTCCTGATGAACGAGATTCCGAGTATCGGGATCGACACGCGGGCCGGCCGCACCCGCATTCTGGTCGGGGTCCGGTCCGAGCACTGGGGTCCCACCGTCGCGCACTCCGACGACCTGGGTGCCACCTGGACCGAACCGGACCACGGGGCCATCCGCTTCGGCGACGGTGACGGCGCCGCGCTCGAGCGGGTGTGGCAGCTCCGGCCCGACACGGACGACCGTCCGGGCGTCGTGTGGGCGGGATGCGAACCCATCTCGGTGTGGCGGTCGGTCGACGGCGGCGAGCATTTCGAGCTCGAACGCGGGCTGTGGGACCATCCGCACCGGCCGGAGTGGGGAGCCGGATACGGCGGCGCCGCAGCGCATTCCGTCGTCCCTCATCCGCAGGACGAGAACACGGTGCATGTCGCGATGAGCACCGGAGGTGTCTACCGCACCACGGACGGGGGCGCGTCCTGGGAGCCGCGCAACACCGGGATCACGGCCTACTTCCTGCCGGACCCGAACCCGGAGTTCGGCCAGTGCGTCCACAAGATCGCCCGCGACGCCTACGTTCCCGACCGGCTGTACGCCCAGAACCATCACGGCGTCTACCGTTCCGACGACAGCGGCGACACTTGGAAATCGATTGCGGACGGACTGCCGACGGACTTCGGCTTCGTGATGCTCACCCATCCCCGCCGCGAGGGAACCATCTGGGTCGTTCCGATCGAGGCGGACGGCAAACGGATCCCACCCGACGGCCGGCTGGCCGTATACCGGAGCGAGGACGCCGGGAACAGCTGGACCCGCCTCGACAGCGGACTGCCGGAACGCGACTACAACGTGGTGCTCCGCGACGCCGCCGCAGTGGACACCGCCGACCCGGTCGGCGTGTATTTCGGCACGCGCGGCGGCGAGGTCTACGGGAGCGCCGACGAGGGTGCCTCGTTCGGCACGGTCGCGGCGCATCTGCCCGACGTCCTGTGCGTGCGGGCCGCGGTGGTCGCATCATGAGCGAGGGAGTCACCGTGCGGGTTCCGCGGGCGCTGGCGTCGATCGTCGGCGGTGAACGCTCCGTGCACGTGCCCCTCGACGCCGCCTCGACGGTGTCCCACGTGCTCGACGTCCTCGCGGGCGAGTTCCCGATTCTCGGCCGCCGGATTCGCGACGAGACCGGCGCCCTGCGGCGGTACGTCAACGTCTACGTGGACGGCGAGGACGTCCGGCTCCTCGGCGGTGTCGGCACCGAGGTGACGCCCGGGCAGGAACTGCAGATTCTGCAGTCCGTGGCCGGCGGCTGAGCGCGACTACTCCGCCAGCTCCATCGCCACTGCCCGAGTGGGTGCTCCGTCGCCGGCCGCCAGGGCGATCGGCAGGAGGCTGAGGAGCGGGTCGGGGAAGTCGATCCGGTCGAGCCGACACAGATTCTCGCCGATCACTCCGCCGGCGTCGGCGATCAGATGGTGAACCGGGTATCCGGCGTCGGCGTGGTCCTCGTCCGGCGTCTCGTCGATGCTCGGGGCGTCCAGGCAGAACGTCCGCACTCCCCGGTCGAGCAGCAGTGTGCACGCCTCGGGGTCGAGGAACGGATGCGTGTAGTAGGCATCCGTTCCGTAGTGGCGAGACCACCCGGTATGGAACACGGCGATGTCGCCCGGCCCGACGTCGTCCGCCCGGGACATGATCAGTTCGCGGGTAATCCGCTGTCGCGCAACGAGCTCGCGCAGGTCGAACACGACGCCGCGGCCGACGAACAGGTCCGGTGCCAGCCGTTCGACGGTCGCGGCCCCCGCCTTCAGATGCGCCGGTGCGTCGACATGAGTCCCGGACTGCGAACCGATCCTGACGTCCAGCACGTTGTAGCCGTCGCGCTCGAGGGTGCAGTGCCGGATCAGCGTCGGCACCGGGTCGCCGGGATACACCTGCATGCCCGGCCCGATGGTGTGTGACAGATCCACGATTTTCCGCACGTGTGGCATCGCTCGATTGTCCGGCCTCGGGGTCACGCGTACCGCGATATGCTCGATGACGAGCGAAGAGGTGGTGGAATGACCGATTTTGACCCGCTCGCCACCCAGCGTGAGTCTGTGTCGAAAACCCTCATATCCGAGCTGTCCGCAGTCGGTCTCGAGGACGCCAGGGAGATCGGGCACGGTGGGTTCGGGGTGGTCTATCGGTGTGCGCAACCGGAACTCGATCGAACCGTGGCGGTCAAGGTCCTCACCGCGGCGCTCGACGCCGAGAACCTCGAGCGGTTCCTGCGGGAGCAGCGCGCCATGGGCCGGCTGAGCGGCCACCCGCACATCGTCAACATCATGCAGGTCGGGACGACCGACACCGGCCGTCCGTACATCGTGATGCAGTACCATCCCCACGATTCGCTGGACGCGCAGATCCGCAGGCGCGGGCCCATCCCCTGGAGCGACGCCCTGCGTGTCGGGGTGAAACTTGCCGGTGCGCTCGAAACCGCGCACCGGGTGGGCATCCTCCACCGGGACGTCAAACCTGGAAACATCCTCCTGACGGAGTACGGCGAACCGCAGCTCACCGATTTCGGGATCGCGCGGATGTCGGGGGCGTTCGAGACGACGGCGGGCACGGTCACCGGCTCCCCCGCGTTCACCGCTCCCGAGGTGCTGTCCGGGCGGACCCCGACCGCCGCCTCCGACGTGTACAGCCTCGGTGCGACCCTGTTCAGCGCGATCACCGGGCACGCCGCCTTCGAACGGCACAACGGCGAGGAGGTGATCGCGCAGTTCCTGCGCATCACCACCCAACCCGTCCCGGACCTGCGGACCGAGGGTTTCCCCGAGGACCTCAGCGCCGTGATCCAGCGGGCGATGTCCGGTAAACCGGAGGATCGCCCCGCGTCCGCCGCCGCGTTCGGGGACGAACTGCGGGAGGTCGAACGCCACCACGGATTGGCCGTGGACGAGATGGCGATGCCCGTCGACGCCGGGGTCCACCACGTCGAGGATTCCGCACACGGGGCCGTCTCGACCATCTCCGGTCCGTTCCGCACGTCCACGACGGGACGGGCGCGATACCCGTCGACGCCGCCGCCCGCGCCGGCCACCCGGTTCCGGCCGCCGGCCGCGACCCGTCAGCTCGTCGAGCGGAACCGGCTGATCGATTTGCTGCGGGCCGGACGCCGGCGCCTGCTGACCGTGATCCACGGCCCCACCGGATTCGGCAAGAGCACCCTGGCCGCCCAGTGGCGGAACGTCCTCGCCGACGAGGGAGTGGCCGTCGCGTGGCTCACCGTCGACAACGACGACGACAACGTGGTCTGGTTCGTCGCGCACCTCATCGAGGCGATCCGCCGCGTGCGTCCCAACCTGGCAAAGGAACTCGGCCAGGTCCTCGAGGAGCACGACGACGAGGCTGAACGCTACGTGCTCACCTCACTGGTCAACCAGATCCACGAGAGCGGCGAACGGATCGCCCTGATCATCGACGACTGGCAGCGCGTGTCCGAACCCGCGACGATCGCCGCCCTGGAGTTCCTCCTCGACAACGGGTGCCACCACCTGCAGGTCGTGGTGACGAGCCGAACCAGGGCCGGGTTGCCGATGAGCCGCATGCGCGTCAAGGACGAACTCGTCGAAATCGACTACTCGGAACTGCGTTTCGACGATTCCGAAGCCCGCTCGTTCCTCGTTGACCTCGGTGGCCTGCCCCTCGACAGCGAGGACGTCACCGAGCTCCGCGACTCCACCGACGGGTGGGTCGCGGCTCTCCAACTGGCGTCACTGTCGCTGCGCGGGCGAGCGGATCCCTCCGAGCTGATCGCCGGACTGTCCGGCCGTCACCACGCGATCGGCGAATTTCTCGCCGAGAACGTCCTCGACACCCTCGAACCCGAGATGCTCGACTTCCTGCTGGCCACCTCGATCACCGAGCGCACGTGTGGCGGCCTCGCCGGCGCCCTCGCACACACCGCGCGTGGGCAGGCGATGCTCGAGGCCGCCGAGGACCGGGACCTGTTTCTGCGCCACATCGACGACGAGCGAACGTGGTTCCGGTACCACACCCTGTTCGCGGAGTTCCTGCGCCGCCGGCTCGAACGCGACCAACCCGACCGCGTCCGGGAACTGCACCGCATCGCGTCCCGCTGGTTCTGCGACCACAGCCTGCTCCGCGAGGCCGTCGACCACGCAATCGCCGGCGGCGAAGAGCAACGCGCCGTGGAACTCGTCGAGGCCGACGGACTGATACTGCTCGAGCAGTCCCAGGCGGCGACGTTGTCGGCGGTGGTCGACAAGCTGCCACCGGCTCTCGTCGCCGCGAGTGCCCGGCTGCAGGTCACGACGGCGTGGGCGCATGCGATGGCGAACCGGACCATGGCCGCCGAACGCGCGCTCGAGCGAGCCGAATGGGCACTCGAACACAGCGGCGCGAGCGCGAGCGACACGGCGGATCTGCGGGCGGAGGCGGGCGTCGTCCGTGCGGTCGCCGAACTGCGCAACGACCGCAGCGACCGGATCGACGAACTCGCCGCCGACTGCCTGGCGCGGCCGGAGGCCATGTCCCCGTGGGTGGTGTGCGCCGCTTTCAACGTCACGACGTTCGCCGCCGTGTACCGGTTCGACTTCGCGGAGGTGCGCAGGATCCAGGAGGTGGCCCGGCCCTACTACGAGCGGAACACCGGACCGCACAACGTCGTTCACGGTCAGAGCTATCTGGGTGTCGCATCCTACGAGCAGCTCGACATCGACGACGCCGTCGACCGTTTCCGGCGGGCCCGCCGAGCCGGGCGGAAACTGGGCGGGCCGCGAGCGCCATCCGCCCGGCTCGCGGGGTCGCTGCTCGGTGAGGTGCTCTACGAACGCGGGGACGTCGAAGAAGCCGAACGACTCCTCGACGACGGTTACACCCTCGCCGTCGAGACCGGTGGGGTGGACTTCAAGGTCGCCCGCTTCGTCACCGGTGCTCACGTCAAGGCGCTGCGGGGTGACCGTGAGGAGGCGACGACACGCCTGCACGCCGGACTCGAGGTGGCCGAGACCTACTCCCTCGCCCGCCTGCGGGCCCGCATCGAGAACGAACGCCGGCGGCTCGGCATCACCCCGCATCCCTCGCTGGGGGCTCCGGACCCGATCCGGCACGAAGACCGGCGGCGCCCGGTGTCGGGCATCGACGAGATCGTCGCGCAGGTCGAGGAGACCACCGCGATTCGGATGCTGCTCGCCACCGGGGCGCGCGAAAACATCGAGCTGGCGTGCACCTGGGCGCAGGAGTGGACCGATCGGCTGGCCGGCACCGGCCGCAACCGCGCCCACCTGCTGGCCGAACGCCTCCGGGTGGCGTGCCTCGCCGCCGCGGGCCGCGACGACGAGGCGAAGCAGGCCCTCGCCTCCATCGCCTCCATCTGCGCGGCACGTGGACTCCACCGCGTGCTTCCCGACGGTGGACCCTTCGTCGTCGCGCTGGTCGCGGATCTGCGGGCCGATCAGCTGGCCGGAGAGTGGCGGCCGGACTGGGCGACGGTGCCCTCCGACTTTCTCGAGGAGCTACAGAACGCGACGTCTCCGTACACGATGTGACCCGCGGTCAGGCGGCGCCCATGTCTGCCGATCGCCAGTGCTCGGGGCGGAGGTAGATCGCGACCTGTTCGCCGAGTTCGGCCCGGGCGAAGTCGAGGTAGGCGTCGACCTTCTCCGGCGCGAGGTAGCGCTCGGTGATCTCCCGCAACTGGGCGTCGGTTCCCGGGACAGTGCGCGCCACGGCGCCCTCGACGGAGACGTACCGGACGGTGGGGTCGACTCGCTCGACCATCATGGTGAATCGCCCGGCCGCCTCGATGAGGCGCGCCTTCTCCGAACCGGCGCCGGTCAGTACCCACAGATCACCGCCCGCGGCGTACTGATACCAGATCGGGACCGTCAGAGGTCCGCGGCTCTCACCGGCGGAAACCGACAGCGCCGCGATGTGCGGCTCGGACAGGAACTGTTCGCGCTCGGACACAGACAATGGCATGACCCCGACGATAGGAGCCACCACCAACAGATTCCGGGGCCCCGCACCGGCGCGGCGAACCGATTGAATGGAACCTGGCGGTTCGAAACGGTTAGATGGGACGTGAGGTTCCGGACAGTGCAGCGTCGTACGTCGAGGTGAACGGAGACACAGATGCCAGGCCCAGTCGCGAGATTGGCACCACAAGCAGTCCTCACTCCGCCCAGCGCCGCCTCCCTCTTCCTGGTGCTCGTCGCCGGGGACTCCGACGACGACCGCGCGACGGTGTGCGACGTGATCTCCGGGATCGACGGACCGCTCAAGGCGGTGGGATTCCGCGAACTCGCCGGTTCCCTGTCCTGCGTGGTCGGTGTCGGTGCGCAGTTCTGGGACCGCGTGAGCGCGTCGTCGAAGCCGGCGCACCTGCATCCGTTCGTCCCGCTGTCCGGGCCGGTCCACAGCGCGCCCTCCACGCCGGGTGACCTCCTGTTCCACATCAAGGCCGCCCGCAAGGATCTGTGCTTCGAACTGGGCCGCCAGATCGTCTCCGCGCTGGGCTCCGCCGCCACCGTGGTCGACGAGGTGCACGGCTTCCGCTATTTCGACTCCCGCGACCTCCTCGGATTCGTCGACGGCACCGAGAATCCCACCGACGACGACGCCGCGGACTCCGCCCTGATCGGCGACGAGGACCCCGACTTCCGGGGCGGCAGTTACGTGATCGTGCAGAAGTACCTGCACGACATGAGCGCGTGGAACACGCTGAGCACCGAGGAACAGGAACGGGTCATCGGGCGCACCAAGCTCGAGAACGTCGAACTCGACGACGACGCCCAGCCCAGCAATTCGCACGTCACCCTCAACACCATCGTCGACGACGACGGCGTCGAACACGACATCCTCCGCGACAACATGGCATTCGGCAGCCTCGGCGAGGCGGAATACGGCACCTACTTCATCGGGTACGCCAAGGACCCCGCCGTCACCGAGCTGATGTTGCGACGCATGTTTCTCGGCGAGCCGCCCGGCAACTACGACCGCGTCCTCGACTTCTCCACGGCGGCCACCGGCACATTGTTCTTCGTGCCGAGCCGGGACGTGCTCGAATCGCTCGGCGACGAGCCGGCCGGCGCGGAGTCGGCACCCGAAGACCCGGTCGAGCCCGCCGCGGCCGGCCCGTACGACCTGTCCCTGAAAATCGGTGGTCTCAAAGGAGTATCGCAATGAGTGATTCGAGCAATCTGCACCGCAACCTGGCACCCGTCACCGAGGTTGCCTGGCAGCAGATCGGCGAAGAGGCCGCCCGCACGTTCAAGCGCCACGTCGCCGGTCGACGCGTCGTCGACGTCGCGGGACCGTTCGGATACTCCTACTCGGCCCACAACCTCGGCCGGGTCACCCCGATCAAGACGTCGGACAGCAGGATCCGGGCGCAGCAGCGGCAGGTGAACCCGCTCGTCGAACTCCGATTCCCGTTCACCCTCAGCCGGGCCGAGGTCGACGACGTCGCCCGGGGTTCCCTCGACTCCGACTGGCAACCCGTCAAGGACGCCGCGAAGGCCGTCGCGTTCGCGGAAGACCAGTCGATCTTCCAGGGATTCGACGAGGCGGGCATCCGCGGTCTCGGTCCGTCCAGCGACAACCCGGTTCTCAGTCTGCCGGAGGATCCGCTGCTCATCCCCGACGCTGTCGCGTCCGCGTTGTCGGCGCTGCGACTCGCCGGTGTCGAGGGACCGTATTCGGTGGTACTCGACGCCGACGCGTACACCGCGGTCAGCGAGACCCGCGACGAGGGACATCCCGTGTTCCACCACCTGCGCGACCTGGTCGCCGGCGACATCATCTGGGCGCCCGCCATCAGCGGCGGATACGTGCTGTCCACTCGCGGCGGCGACAACCAGCTGACCCTCGGCACGGACCTGTCGATCGGCTACGACAGCCACACCGCCACCGACGTCACGCTCTACCTCGAAGAGACGTTCACGTTCGCCTCGCTCACCGCGGAGGCGGCGGTCGTCCTCGCACGCTGACGCACGCCGGGGTCGTCAGCCGCCGAACAGCAGGTACAGCCCACCGAAGGTGTACGTCACCATCGTGAACAGCAGTGCCAGCTGCCCGGTCAGCTGATGACCCCGGGGCAGGACCCGTACGGATTTGTCGTGTGCCGCAATCACTCCGAGGACGTGACCGGCAAGGACGCACAGCACCTTGATCGACGCCGTCGCGGCCGGATGCTCGGACAGGACGTACCAGACCTCCGCGTCGCCGAGTCCCAGTGGGTTCCATCCCCGACCCATCGGATCGGCCAGCAGGATCACCGTCGCCTGCCCCTTCTCCACCAGATACGTCAGGTAGTGGGCGAAGACGTAGCCGATGATGATCGGGATCAGCGAATGCGACAGCAGCCCCGGGAGGGCGGCGCGCTGCTCCGGCCGTAATCCACCCGCGGCCCGCGAAGCCACCCAGAACGACACCCCGACGAAGCCGACGAACACCAGCAGCCCGGCCGTGCGCGCGAGAGTCGCGCCGATCGGGGAACCGATTCCGTCCACCAGCCGCGCCCACCACGGGAACGCCGAGAAACTGTCGAAGGCCGTGGATCCCAGCAGCGTTGCCATCAGCGCGACGGAGCCGGCACGAACGGGCATCGACCCCAGGTGGTCCAGCGGATTGCGCAGCACGATCCGGCCGTCGTGTCGATCCCGGCTCAGTGGAGACAACCGCGACGCCAGCGTGCTGTACACCTCGAACGGATCGCCCCGCTCACACCAGCGCTCACCGCAGGTGAAGGCCCCGGCCGTCGTGACCACGACGTACACCAGCAGCCAGGTACGTACGGCGGCAACGGAACCCGGGTCGCCGGAGGCGAGCTCGAGCCAGACGAAGGCGAACAGTCCCGCGACCGCGGGCCAGTACCCCCACGAGTTGCGGTACCGCGCAGTGCCTTCGGCCGGGGAGCGCCCGCTCACCGCGCACACCGATCGGTGAAGCGTGCGGACCGGGGAGAACACTCGCCACACCGGTCCGAACGCCAGCGACACCGCAACCAGCCCCACCCAGAGCAGCACGTAGAACACGCCCGGCAGGGCATTCGCCGAGGACTCCGAGGGTCCGAAGAACGCCGCGAGCGCCACCCACACCGCGAACACCACACCGAACGCCGCCAGCACGTTCCGCGTGATCGGCGCGTCGGCGAACCGCGTCACCCAGCCGGGCAATCGGCGCCCGGGACTGTCCGGGTCCAGTTTCGGTGTGCGCCAGGCGAACACCAGGACCACGAAGGACACGGTGAGCGCCCAGCTCGCCCCGATCAGCGCATACGTGAACGGGATCGGAAGGTCGGTGGATCCGCCGAGGCCGTGCGCGAGAACAACGGTCATGGACGCACGAGCAGGGTGGCCACCGTCTTACCCGTGTCGTGCAATTCCACCGCCACCTGGCCCGGAACGTCCACGGAGAACTGGGTTTCCTGGGTTCCGGGGTGAATCTCGAACGAATGCTCCGGCACGGCGTGCACGTGCAGTTCGTCGTCGGCGTCGCTCTCGATCCGCACGGTGACGGTCTCCCCCACCGCGGCCTCGATGCGCTCGTTGCTCGGTGTGACCGAGCCTGCGTCGATCACGACGTCGATCACGACACCGTCGTCCGTTGCCGGCGTGTCGTTGTCGCCTCCACAGCCCGACACCAGGGCGACGACGACAGCAGGTACCACGACAACTCCGGCCAACCGCCTGATCACCTAATTCTCCTCGTCTTTCTCACTCGGGCCGTGTTTCGCGCTCTCGGCATTCTCGGCCGCTTCCGCCTTGCGGTCCCGGACCGCCAGGTAGATGACCAGGCCTGCCACCAGGAACGCAGGGACGAACGCGGGAATCGCCAGCAGCACCGAGTGATCGGCGAGGTAGACGACGTCCGGGTCGGTCACCGGATTCATGTCACCGTCACGTCCTCGCGGGTGCCGGTGGCCGCCTGCCCCTGCGTGTACTTGCTGATCCGGCCCGCTCCCCAGGCCAGCGCGGTGATCAGCGCAAGAGTGCACAGGAGTACGACCAGCGACGCGGCACCGAACAGCCAGGTCGGGTGATCGAAGTTCCGTTCCCGCTGCAGGATGGTGATCTCCGGGACGAAGTCGCGGGTCGAGGATGCGACGGCGGGGAGTTCCTCGGCGCCGATGCCCGGATCGCTGGGCAGGTAGATCGGGACGGCCGTCATCGTGCGCCCGTCCTGCACGCGCAGCAACGTCTTCCACGTTCCGTGGACCGGCACCGGTTCGTGTGTCCGGTAGGTGCCGGGCCCGGTGCGTTCGAGTCGGTCGACCGTGAATCCGTTGCCCAGTCCGGTGCCGCCCTGCCAGGACAGAATGGACACCCAGGCGGGATTGTCACTGGCGAGATCGGGTGGGTCGATGCGCACCTCCGCGTCGACCATCCGGCCGCCGTCCGGCGCGGCCTCCGTGAGAGCGATTGTCGCCGTGGCGTTCTCCGGGACGGTCGCGACGAGCCCGTTGGCCGTGGCACCGGCGATCACCACGACCGTGGCGACGACGATGGTGCGACTGATCGCGGGACGCGGAAGTCCCTCGGATCGGAGCACCCGCCCGAGCAGGGCGCCGCAGGCCCCGGCCGCGATGCCCACGGGCACGGCCATGGCCAGCGCCTCCGGCCACATGCTGGTGGGCCAGGGGTAGATGTACACGGCGTCGATCCACAGCGACTCGAGCCACAGCCCGACCGTTGCGACGAGGAGTCCGCCGACGGCACCGAAGGCCACCCGATTCTTGATCAGCGGTGTCAGGGCGAGGAGTTCGATCAGCACCGCGGCGCCGAGACACAGTTCGAACACGTTCGTGGGGGCGCCGAGAACCGGCCCCACCATCAGTGCCGTGATCGCACGCACGACGCCGGCCACCGCCACGGCCACGATCGCCGCGAAGGGTCCGAGAACGATGCGCGCCGCCACCAGGGTGAACGCGGCGGCGCCGGCGATCATCATCGGCTGCAGGACGAGGCGGAATTGTTCGACGCCGAAGTCGTATTCGATCTGGAAGACGGACAGGCCGATGAGCAGGCCACCGAATGTGCCGCACCGCAGGAACCAGATCAGCCTGCTGTCCTGCTTCGTGTCACCGGGGGTCGCCATCCGGCCCTCGTAGTCCAGGAGCAGGACGCCGATCAGCGACAGTCCCGCACCGCCGATCAGCATCAGGTGCGTCGGCCCCCACAGCGTGACGTCCTGACCGAAGATGCGGTGCCAGACGTCGTCGAGGGGGAACCCGATGAGGGCGTACAGCCCCGCCCCGGCCACCAGGACGCCGCCGACCGGGACGTACCAGGTGCGCGTGATCTTGATCGCCGCCGGACCGGGTTTCTCGTCGCGCGGCAGGATCATCGCCAGCATTCCGGTGATGAACAGCAGGAAGAGTCCGACGAGGATGAAGTAGTGCGCGGGGTTCGCGAGCGGCCCGTCGTCGCGGCCTCGCCCGATGTGCAGGCTGACGTCCCAGATGAAACCGAAGAACGCCGTCAGGATGGTCCCGACGAACGTCACCAGGGGCAGGGCCACCCACGGGGGCCGGTCGAGCGCGCGTGCCGCCGTGTCGGCGGCCGTCTGCAGCCACGTGATCTTGCGTGTGCGGTGCAGGTACGCGATCCACAGCAGACCCACAGTGATGATCGCCGTCGCCACCGAGATTCCGATGATCTGATCGAACGCCGCACCGCCACCCTCTCCGCCCGATTGAGCAAGAATGGGTGAACTCGGAGTAACAGTTACTTGGCTCACGTGGTGATTATGTGCGCCTCGCGCCGAAAACGCCAGACCCTCGACCCGGCACACGGCGGTTCGTAGGCAAATCTATTCAGATCTGCGATCAGACGTAGATATGGCTAGATTCCCCTATCGATGCCTCGAGCAGCGATAACTGCCACCGCCCGCACGAGCAACCGAGGTACGTGACAACTCCTGTGCTCGTCCGATGTCGAGATAATTCCTGCCAGTCGTGTTCGTGATGTTCGCTCATGCACCCAGCGTGATGTAATGGCATTGTGCATCTCAACCCTTACGGCGAGTACGCGGTCACACTCGCCGCCGACCTCACGAATCACCCGCCCGGCTCGACCGGCGAACTCGTGGACCGATGCGTCGACGCCGGCATCGTCGTCGACTTCCCCGTCACCGACGACGACCTCGCCGACGTGCTCGCGATGCTCCACCGGTGGGCGTCGATCGCGGACACCACCACCGACGAAGCCCGCGCCGAACAGGTCAACCTCATGCTCACGAAGGCATCCGCCTACCCGCGACTGACCAACCACGCCGGCGACGGCTGGCACCTCCACTATCGCGACGACCAGCAGTCGCTGGCAGGGGTGCTCGAGGCGCTCTTCTCCGTCGGCACCGCATTGCACCTCGTGGGCCGCGGCATGCACCGGCTAGGCCGCTGCGCACTCGAGGAGTGCACCGCCATCTACGCCGACACATCCCGCAACGGCCGTCAGCGGTACTGCTCACCGAAGTGCGCGAACCGTGACGCCGTTCGACGCCACCGGGCGCGCTGACCCGTATCGCTCAGTGCGGGAAGTCCTCTCCGGTGAACTCCCGCTTCTCCACGAGCACCAGCCAGTTGCCGGAGTTGTCCCGCATCACCGCCTCTACGCCGTAGGGGCGTTCGGCAGGCGGCTGGGTGAACTCGACGCCCTTGGCAACCAGATCCTTGTACGTCTCGTGACAGTCCGTGGTGGTCAGCCCGAATCCGCCCATCGTCCCCGCGGCCAGCGACCGACGGATCGCCTCGGCCATGTCGGCGTCGAGCGGCGGCCCGGGCTTCATGAGCGTGACCTCGAGTTCCGGGTGATCGGGGTGCAGGATCGTCACCCACCGGAACCCGTCACCCATCGTGACGTCGGTGCCCTCGGCGAAACCGAGCGTGTCGATGTAGAACTTCTTCGCATCGTCCTGGTCGGTGACCCACAGGGTGACGAGAGAAACGTTGGTGATCATGCGACCAACCTATGTCCGGCGCGACCGACCGCGCTTCTCGGAAATTGCGGCATTTCGATCGCTCAGCCCGTGCATGAACACATAGCAGCCGGGAATGCGCGGCGCCCCGTGCTCGGCGAACTTCGCCTGGTACACCGACGGTGACGTGCCGACCAGCTGACGGAACTTGGCGCTGAACGACCCGACGCTGGTGTACCCGACCAGGTGGCAGATCTCGGTGACCGTCAGGTTCGTCGCCCGCAGCAGGTCCTGGGCGCGCTCGACGCGGCGCTCCGCGAGATAGACACCCGGCGTCCTGCCGTAGACCGCCGCGAAGCACCGGAGGAAGTGGTATTTCGACACCCCTGCCGTCGCCGCGAGTTCTCCGAGGTCGAGCGTTCGGGCGTAGTCACGGTCGGCGAGGTCGCGGGCACGGCGCAGGTGCGGGAGCAGTTCCCCCGGCACTCGCGCAGTCTCTACCATGCCCCCAGTCTGGCAGTGGCTACCGACTCGAGGACAGGAACGCCGTCGACCCGGACAGGTCGCCGGGACGGTGACTGCGCGACTGCACCAGCCCCCGGCGTTCGAGGATCGGCCGGACCCCTTCGCCGAAGTTGAAGGCCTCTTCGAGGTGCGGGTAGCCGGAGAGGACGAAGTGGTCGAGTCCGAGCGCCGCGTATTCGGCGATGCGGTCGGCGACCTCCTCGTGGGAGCCGACCAGCGCGGTGCCGGCGCCGCCGCGGACCAGCCCCACACCGGACCACAGGTTGGGGGACACCTCGAGCGCGCGCGCTCCGGCGTCCTTCGAGTAGGCGCTTCCCCCGCCGTGCAGTTCGCGCATGCGGCGCTGACCTTCGGAACCCGACCGGGCGAGGCTCTGCTGCGCCTGCTCGACCGTCGCCGGGTCGAGGGCGGAGAGCAGGCGATCGGCCTCGGCCCACGCCTCCTCGGACGTGTCGCGGCTGATCACGTGCAGCCGGATGCCGTAATCGAGCGTGCGGCCCTGGACGTCGGCGAGGTCGCGAATCCAGGCGATCTTCCCGGCGACGGCGCTCGGCGGCTCACCCCAGGTCAGGTAGGTGTCGGCGAACTGGGACGCGACGGTGCCCGCGGCCGGCGACGACCCGCCGAAGAAGATCGGCGGCACCGGGTCGGGGATGCGCTGCAACTGGGCGTTCTCCACCCGGATGTAGTCGCCCGCGTAGTCGACAGGTCCGGTTCCCGCCCACAGCTGACGGATGACGTCGAGGAACTCGCCGCAGCGGGCGTAGCGCTGGTTCTTGTCGAGGTAGTCGCCGTACGTGCGCTGCTCGTGGTCCTCACCACCGGTGACGACGTTGAGCAACAGCCGCCCCTGCGACTGCCACTGGAACGTGGCCGCCATCTGTGCGGCCAGCGTGGGGCTGAGCAGGCCCGGCCGCAGCGCGACCAGGAACTTCAACGTCTCGGTGGTCTCCAGCATCATGGCCGTGGTGAGCCAGGCGTCCTCGCACCACGCACCGGTGGGCGTCAGCACCGATTCGAAGCCGTTCGACTCCGCCGCCGCACCGATCTGATTGAGGTACCGCAGCGTGGCGGGACGGTCTCCTGCCATGGAACTCCCGTGACCACCCGCCATCAGGTTGCGGGAATCACCGTAGGTGGGAAGGAACCAGTGGAAATGCAGAGACACGCGCGATCCTCTTGTCGACGACAGATGGGCACCACAGGACAGTTCATCAACGACGAAGCCGGGGCGTGAGGGTTTCGATCACCATGATTCGGAATCGTGCCCGACGGCAGTGGGCAGGGTTACTGTCGCCGCGCTATGACTACGCTGTCCGACGCCCCGTACACACCTTCGACCGAATCCGACCTCGAGCGGCGCAAGCGGCTCCGCACCGTCGTCGCCGCCAGCCTCCTGGGGACGACAGTCGAGTGGTACGACTTCTTCCTCTACGCGACGGCTGCCAGCCTGGTGTTCAACCAGCTGTTCTTCCCCGATCAGAGTTCGTTCGTCGGCACCATGCTGGCGTTCGCCACGTTCGCGGTCGGTTTCGTGGTCCGGCCGATCGGCGGAGTCGTCTTCGGCCACATCGGCGACCGCATCGGACGCAAGAAGACACTCGCGCTCACCATGTTCATCATGGGCATCGCCACCGCCCTGATGGGTGTGCTGCCCACGGCCGCGCAGGTCGGGGTGATCGCGCCGATCCTGCTGCTCCTGCTGCGCATCCTGCAGGGGTTCGCACTGGGCGGTGAATGGGCGGGCGCCGTGCTGCTCGCCGTCGAACACAGTCCCGCGAAGAAGCGCGGCATCTTCGGCAGCATCCCCCAGATCGGCCTGGCGCTGGGCCTGGCCCTGGGCACCGGCGTCTTCGCCGCGTTGCAGGTGATCTTCGACGACGCACAATTCCTCTCCTACGGGTGGCGGATCGCCTTCCTGCTGAGCCTGATTCTCGTACTCGTCGGATTCGTGGTCCGGCTGAAGGTCGAGGAGACCCCGGCGTTCCAGGAAGTGCACGACCTCTCGAAGCGCTCCTCCGCTCCACTGAAGGACGTGTTCCGCGGCCGGGTGCGCCGGGGCACCATCCTCGGCCTGCTCTCTCGCTGGGGTGAGGGCGCCGCGTTCAACACCTGGGGCGTCTTCGCGATCACGTACGCGACCAAGAATTTGGAGTTCGCGAAGATTCCCGTCCTCCTGGTCGTCACGATCGCGGCGACGGTCATGGCCGTGCTCCTGCCGTTCTCCGGACTGCTGGTCGACCGCTACGGCGCCAAGAGGATCTACCTCATCGGCATCGGGGCCTACGGGCTCGCGGTCTTCCCCGCGTTTTCCTTGTTCGGCACGGAGAATCTCATCCTGTTCGGCGTCGCGATGGTGCTCGTGTTCGGCGTCGTCCATGCCCTCTTCTACGGAGCGCAGGGCACGCTGTACGCAAGCCTGTACCCCACCGAGATCCGCTACACCGGCCTGTCCGTCGTGTACCAGTTCTCCGGAATCTACGCGTCGGGCATCACGCCGATGATCCTCACCGCCCTGATCGCCGTCGCCAGCGGAACTCCCTGGCTGGCCTGCGGATACCTCGTCGCCACCTCGGTCGTCAGCGTCGTGGCCACAGCTCTGATCCGAAAGCAGGACCTCTACCTCTGAGGGCGCCGAACGCTCCGAACGGGCTCTGACAGCCGAGATCGATACACTGGTGTATCCGATACGCTAGTGTATCGACGGCTGCTGTCGACCCGATCGGAGGAGTGCCCATGCCGACGCCGCCGGCGCGCTCCACCGAGCCTGCCACCGACACACCCCGCCGGGTGACGAAACGGCGCGGCCAGACACGCAGGCGTCTGCTCGACGCCGCGGTCGAGGTGTTCGCCGAAAACGGCTTCGGACGGTCGACGGTCGAGCAGATCTGCGAACGCGGTGGCTACACCCGCGGCGCCTTCTACTCCAACTTCGCATCGCTGGACGAGATGTTCTTCGCCATGTGGGAAGAGCGCTCCAGCGCGATGCTCGCACAGATCCGGCTCGCCGCCGACTCGTCCAGCATCGACCTGTCCGGGCTCACGCCTGCCGAAAAGCTGCGCGCCGGCACCGAACTGGTGCTCGGAGTCGTCCCCGTCGACGACCAGTGGTACCGGATCAACGCGGAATTCACCGCCCACGCCCTGCGCAACCCGTCGCTGAAGAAGGCCCTCGCAGCACGTGAGGACACCATTCTGGCGACCATCGTGCCGATCCTCGAGAAGGCGCTGCACCGGCTCGGGCGGCGCGTAGTCGGCGATCCGCGGGTGCTCGGCCGCGCGCTCGTGGCCCTGCACGACGGCACGAGCGTCCAGTGCCTCATCGAGGACGACGACGCGTCCGCCCGGGAACTACGTCTCGAATTGTTCACCCACGTCGTGGCCGCGTACACCGAACCCGAGACCACCCATACCCACACACACCGGAAAGAGGGGTCCTCGTGACCGAACAGGCAGATGTGATCGTCGTCGGCGCCGGACTGGCCGGACTCGTCGCCACCTACGAGATGGTCAAGGCGGGCCGGAAGGTCCTCGTCGTCGACCAGGAGAGTTCCGCGAATCTCGGCGGGCAGGCCTTCTGGTCGCTCGGCGGCCTGTTCCTCGTCGACAGCCCCGAACAGCGGCGCCTCGGCATCAAGGACTCGTACGAACTGGCGATCCAGGACTGGATGGGCACCGCGGCCTTCGATCGAGCCCGCGAAGACCAGTGGCCGCGGCTGTGGGCCCAGGCGTACGTCGAGTTCGCGGCAGGCGAGAAGCGGCAATACCTGCACGACCTCGGACTGCGGTTGATGCCGAACGTCGGGTGGGCCGAACGCGGACGCGGATCCGCTCTCGGACAGGGCAATTCCGTTCCGCGCTTCCACATCACCTGGGGCACCGGACCGGGGGTCGTCGAAGTCTTCCTCACCCGCGTGATGGCCGCGTCGAAGCGGGGCCTCGTCACGTTCAAGCATCGTCACCAGGTCGACGAGATCGTCGTCACCGACGGCGCCGCCACCGGCGTGCGCGGCACCGTCCTCGAACCGTCCACCGAAGCACGCGGTGTGAAGAGTTCGCGGACCCCGGTCGGGGAATTCGAATTCGCCGCGCAGGCCGTGGTCGTCACGTCCGGCGGCATCGGCGGCAATCCCGAACTGGTCAAGAAGAATTGGCCCGCGCGCCTCGGCAAGGCTCCCGAGAACATGCTCGCCGGCGTCCCCGCGCACGTCGACGGCCGCATGCTCGAGATCACCGAGAACGCCGGCGGCAACATCGTGAACCGCGACCGGATGTGGCACTACACCGAGGGGATCCAGAACTGGGACCCGATCTGGCCGAACCACGGCATCCGCATCATCCCCGGACCGTCGTCGATGTGGTTCGACGGCAACGGCAAACGCCTGCCCAGCCCCAACTTCCCCGGTTTCGACACCATGGGAACCCTCGACCACATCATGAACAGCGGCCACCACCACACGTGGTTCGTCCTCGACCAGAAGATCATCGAGAAGGAGTTCGCGCTGTCGGGCTCCGAGCAGAACCCCGACATCACCGGGCGCGATTTCAAACTGCTCGCCGAACGCCTGAAGAAGGGCGCGCCCGGTCCCGTCGAGGCGTTCAAACAGCACGGTGCGGACTTCGTCGTCCGCGACAATCTCCGTGACCTCGTCGACGGCATGAATGCCCTCACCCCCGAGGCGCCGCTGAAGTACGAGGACCTCGAACGTGAAATCGTGGCCCGCGACCGGGAGGTGAAGAACAGCTACACCAAGGATTTCCAGATCATGGCGATCCGCAATGCACGGAACCTGCTGGCCGACAAGATCACCCGCGTCGTGAGCCCCCACGAACTGCTCGACCCCAAGAACGGCCCCCTGATCGCGGTCCGGCTGCACCTGCTGACCCGCAAGACCCTCGGCGGCCTCGAGACCAACCTGGATTCGCAGGTGATCAGGCCCGACGGCACACCGTTCGAGGGTCTCTACGCCGCCGGTGAGGTCGCCGGATTCGGCGGCGGCGGCGTCCACGGTTACAGCGCACTCGAGGGCACTTTCCTCGGCGGCTGCATCTTCTCGGGCCGGGCCGCGGGTCGCGCGCTGGCCCGGCACCTGTAGGCGGCTCCGCCGCCCGTGCGCGGTTGACGAGTCCCTGGGCTCGTTAACCGCTCACGGGCGCGAGCCTCTCGGAAGCTTCGAGTTCGCGGACCAGCGGCAGGACGTTGGCGCCGAAGTATTCGATCTCCTCCTGGAAGTGCAGGAATCCGCCCAGGATGAGGTCGACTCCGCGGCGGCGGTATTCGACGATGCGCTCGGCGATCTGCTCCGGCGTCCCGATCAGCTGGGAGCGGAATCCGTCGTTGTACTGGACGAGATCCTCGAACGTGGAGTCGGCCCACATTCCCGACTTGTCGGCGGTGGACGCGCCGGCCTGCTGGACGGCGGACCTGAATCCCTCGACCGCGGGTTTGTTCGCCTTCTCGATGATTTCGCGGAGGGTGTCGCGCGCTTCCTTTTCGGTGTCGCGGGCGATGATGAATCCGTTGAGCCCGAACTTCACTTCCCGGTTGTGCTCGCGCGCCACCTTCCGCACGTCGACGAGCTGTTCGGTGACGCCGTCGTAGTCCTTGCCGTTGCTGAAGTACCAGTCGGAGTACCGGCCCGCGTTCCGCCGTGCGGCGGCCGAGTTGCCGCCCTGGAACAGTTCGGGGTTCGGACGGTCGGGCGTGTTCAGCGGCTTCGGCTTGAGGGTGAAGTCGTGGATGCGGTAGAAGTCGCCACGGAAGTCGACGTCGTCCTCGGTCCAGATCTTGCGGAGCACCTGCAGGAACTCGGCGCTGCGCCGGTACCGCTCGTCGTGCTCGAGCCACGGCTCCCCGAGGTGGGTGAATTCGTCCTTGAACCAGCCGCTCACGACGTTGACGGCGAACCGGCCGTTCGACAGATGGTCGGCCGTGGCACCCAGCTTCGCCAGCACGGCGGGCTGCCACAGACCCGGGTGGACGGCAGCGATCACCTTCAACCGTTCGGTGGCCAGCAGCAGTGCGAGGCTGAAGCTGGTCGACTCGTGCTGGTACTCGGCCCCGTAGCTGGCCTCGTACCGGACCTGGCTGAGCGCGTACTCGAAACCGTTGTTCTCGGCGGTCTGGGCGAGCTTCTTGTTGTACTCGTAATCCCAGCTGGTCCGCTGTTCGATGTCGGACGTGACGAGCCCGCCACTGACGTTGGGCACCCAGTAGGCGAACTTGATCTGCTCAGCGATGTGTTCGGTTGACATACCCAGCATGCAACCCGCCCATACAGCGCACGCCCACCCTTCCAATCAGTGCGCGTACAACCCTTCACCCGGCTCGCGGGTCCGTGTGAGGTTCGACGGCATGACAGCAGTACAGGGAGGTCAGGCATGACCGCCGTCCAGAGCGCCCACCGCATCAGTGACGAGGCCGAAGCGCTCGCCGTTGCTGCCGATCTCGCCGCACAGTTCGCCGAGGAGGCGGCAGGCCGCGATGCCGGCCGGCAACTCCCCTACGAACAGGTAGGCGCTCTCGCCGCGTCCGGACTGCTCGCGCTCGGCGTTCCCCGCGAGCACGGTGGCATCGACGCGCGGACCGAAACCCTCGCCGAAGTCTTCCGCATTCTCGCCGAGGGCGATCCGAGCATCGCGCAGATCCCGCACAGCCACTACACGTTCCTCGAGGTGCTGCGTCACCAGGGCACGCCCGCGCAGCAGGAATTCTTCTACTCCGAGGTGCTCGCGGGGCGCCGGTTCGCCAACGCCCAGAGCGAGCGCGGAACCAAGACGATCGATATCGACGCCACGACGCTCACCGAGCAGGGCGGCGACTTCGTCGTCGACGGTCGCAAGTTCTACAGCACGGGCGCACTGTTCGCCGACTGGATCGCGGTACGGGCCACCCTTCCGGGGACGACGACGCCGACCGGGAAACCCGCCAAGGCCGTCGCCTACCTGCCGAGCACCGCCGCCGGGCTGTCGATCGTCGACGACTGGGACGGCATGGGGCAGAAGACCACGGCGAGCGGAACCGTCACTCTGGACGCCGTCCGGGTGCCCGCATTCCACGTCGTGCCGTTCTCCCCCATCTTCGACGCACCCACCACGTACGGGTCGCAGGCCCAGATCCTGCACGCCGCCATCGACGCCGGGATCGCCGCAGCGGCCCTGAACGAGGGCGTGCGCTCCGCGCGTCAGGCACGGCCCTATTTCGAGGCGGGCGTCACCGACGCCGTCGACGATCCCCTGCTGATCCAGTTGGCCGGTGAGGCGGCGGTCACCGTCCGGTCCGCGACGGCACTCCTCCGGGAGGGTGCGCGCAGCATCGACGCAGCGCGGCGCGACCTCACGGAGCAGAGTGCCGCGGTCGCCTCGATCGACGCCGCCGCAGCCAAGGTCGCTGCCGCCCGCGCGTCACTCGAGGCGTCGAGCGTGCTGTTCGAACTGGGCGGCACCCGCAGTGCGTCGGAAACGTCCAACCTGTCGCGGTACTGGCGCGACGCCCGCACCCACACCCTGCACGACCCCACGCGGTGGAAGATCCAGCACATCGGCCGGTGGACACTGTCGGGCACCGTCCCACCCCGTCACGGCCTGCTGTAGGCGGCTCCGCCGCCCGTGAGCGGTTAGCGAGTCCCTGGACTCGTCAACCGCGCACGGGCGCTACGCGCCTATGTCCGCCTTCATGAGGAAGACGTTGTAGTCGGACCACGTCGACATGGTGAAGTACAGATCGTCGCCGCTCGACCACGGGTGGATGAACCCGCCGTACAGTTCCGGGTACTCGACGGCGCTGACCATCGGCGCCCCGCCGGACCAGGCGCCCTGCGGCGAGTCGGACTCCCGGAGAACGATGGCCGCCTTGGACGTGTCGAGGTACGCCATCTGCCATTTGCCGGTGGCCTCCTCGTAGCGCACGGACAATTCGGCGGCGGGGGCGTCCACGATCGGCGTCGCCTCCGTGTAACCACCGACGGGCGTCCAGTTGCCGTTCTGCCAGTACTGGTACGCGGATGTGTTCAGCACATCGGCGGCCGGGACGCGGGCCAGACCGATGGCACCGAGCCTCGTGTTGGGGGTGCCGAACATGTACACGTAGTCGCCGGCCGGGACCATCGACGCGACCTGGAACTTGGTGACCCCGAAGATGTTGTCCCACTTCGCGTACGGATCCTTGGTCCACGTCGATCCGCCGTCGTCCGAGTAGGCGATGCCGCCGTAGTTCGTCCACCACGTGGCGGGGATGCTGTTCCAGGTGCGGATCGACATGTAGCTCATGTACTGCCGGTTCCCGACGGCGAAACCCGAGGTCGGGATGGTGGTGATCTCGATGTTGTCGAGCTTGCGGCTGTCGAGCAGTTCCGCCGCGTGGCACCGGCTGTCCTGGACCATGCTGTCGAGGCTCATGCCGTCGGACAGGTTGCGGTCGGAGCTGAAACCGAGGACGTTGCTGCGCCAGTCGTCGCCCTGGCCACCGGGTGGCTGGAATCCCTTGCCGACCGTGTCGCCGAACGCGACGGCGATCTGGTCGGGGGCGCTCTCCCACATGATGCCGAGGTCGGTGCCGTTGACCTGGTAACGCTTGTCGGTGCGGCTGACGGAGCCGGATCCGGTCACCTTGGCCACGCGGGTCACGTCGCCGATCTTCGGGGTGGCCGGGGCCGCGCTGCGCGGCGCCTCCTCGGTCGCGGGGTGCACGAGAGGCGGCGGTGGGGGCAACTGGATGTCGGCGCCCGGGACGGGAATGCCGAAGTGGAAGGGTGTGAATTTCACGCTGACGTCCGGGATGTTCAGCACGCTCGACAAGTTTCCCGGGGCCTGTCCGGTCTCGTCGGTGAGGTCGGGGCACGGATCGGTGCACGTGTCGGCGGGCAACGCCTGCGACACGCGGACGGGCTCGGTGACGGGGGCGGGGTACGGCACCGTCGTGATTTTCGGGTACGGGATCGGAATCTCGAGCTTTTCCGGTATCAGCGAATGCGTTTCGTTCGACACTTCGCTCGCGCAGGGACCGCTGCCGGGTAGGCCGTTGGACACCGGCTCTGGTTCCGCGACAGCAGCGTTCTGGTTCGAGTAGGCGATCATGCCCGAGCCGATCGCCACTGCCGCGACCGACGCGACCCACCTCTTCGACATCCCCGACCCCTCCGTCAACTCCGGCCACTCCCGGCGAGGGGAACATAGCATCGCCCTTCTACGCTCGCCGGTTACCACACGCCATACCTGGCGGTAACATTTCCGTCCCGATCCGGAGCCGAGGCTGTGACTCCTGCCACGCGACGGTGGAAGTTACTCGTACGCGGAGTCACCGATACCGCAGGTCAACGACTTTCGACCAGTGTGTTCGCGTGCCGACACCGTCAAGGGATCGGTGAACACCGGATTGCATCTGTTGACGCTCCGGATCGCCCGGTATTCACTGATCGTGCGCATCCACCGGATTCCCCGGTCCGCGACGAGACCCCGAGCTCCTCGCCCTCTGCGCTGCGGGCCCGCCCGCGTTCTTCCGCTCCAGCGCGAACCACCGCTCTGCACGGGTCCCGCATTCCACCGATCACCGCCGTCGTCGCTCGGCGGCAACGACCCGTGCGAATTCCGCTGTCAACGAAAGGAATCGACATGACCGCCGTCTTGGAACCGACCCTGTCCTATTCGTCGTCCATCCCCCGCGCGCACGTGCACCGCGCCGCGATCTGCGAGGTCTTCCTCACCGACATCATCTGCGAGAGCGACCCACAGTTTCGTCTCGGTGTGCAGCTCCCCAGAGTCCACAGCTACTACAGCGATCACAATATCGACCTCGACTCCGTGAGAGTGGGCCCCGCACCCGCCGCGGGGGTCCTGGACGCCACGATCACCGCGGAGAAGCGACGGGGCGCCGACATCGTCGGAATCACGCTCGCAATGACACTGGCGCTGGACGGATCTGCCGCGGCCACCATGAGCATGACCATCCAGTGGATGCCCGGCGACGCGTGGGACCGCCTCCGGCAAAAGGGTCGGGCACCGCTGCAGCTCGATCCCGCCCGTCCGCATCCGTTGCACGAGCGGGTCGAGCCTCGGGAGGTGGCTCGACATTCGTTCGACAACGTGGTCGCCCGTGCGCGGTTAACGAGTCCCTGCACTCGTCAACCGCGCACGGGCGGGCGGAGCCGCCGAACGTCTCCGCGAGCCGGGCGACGAGTTCGCTGCCGTCTCCCAACTCCCCCGACCAGGCCACTTCGCCGTCCGGTCGCACGAGCACCGTGGTGGGCCCGAGGTTCCGCGCCTGAATCAGCCGCACCCGTTCACCCCACGGGGGTTCGACGACTGCGCGGACGGATTCGGATGCGTCCTCGCACAGCAGGAGCCCCCGGTCCCCCGCCGCGACGTGCAACCGGATCAGGTCGGTGATCCCGGTGTCCGTCTCGATCACGGTGTTCGCTGCGAAGTCGCCGCGCGCCGCGTCCTGGAGAGCGCTGGGCGCCGGCTGACTCTGCGCACTGATCGCGGAACCCAGCGCCCGGTTGCGGTCGCGGTCCTCCAGCAGGACGCCGAGTTCGTGTCGCAGGCGGTCACCGTCCACTCCGATTCGCATACGCTCACGCTGATCCGCGACGTTGGCGATCACCCCGGCCGCGCACGCGTGCCGTTCCCGCGAGTACACGTCCAGCACCGACGGGTCGGCCTGTCCCCGCGCGACGAGGGCGAGGCGCCAGCCGAGGCCGATCGCGTCGCCGATACCGAGGTTCAGGCCCTGCCCGCCGAGCGGAAAGTGCACGTGCGCAGCGTCACCGACGAGGAGGACCCGGCCGAGCCGGTAGTCGTCGACCAGCCGCGAATAGTCGCTGAAGCGGGACAGCGACCGCGCGTCGCGGAACGGAACGGGACGGCCCGCGAATCTGTCGACCGTCTCCTGCAATTCCTCCGCGGTGAGGGGCCGGCGATGATCCTCGTGCGGACCACCGAGGTCGAACGTGATGATGCGACTGAAGTCGGCGTGATTGACGTTGAGGACGGTCCAGCCCCGTTCGGTGCGCACCCACCCCTTGGGGGCGTTCGCGGGGTCGTCGAGGACGGCGAGACCCAGGAGCGCGGCGGCGGTCGGCGCCGTTTCGGTCGCCGTGAAGCCCGCGGTTCGCCGCACGATGCTGCGGGCGCCGTCCGCGCCGACCACCCAGTCGGCCGTGACCACCCGGGTGCGTCCCTCGTGGGTGAAGGTCACCGTCGCCCCGCCGTCGACCTGGTCGACGTCCGTGACCACCGCCGCCTTCACCACCGGGGTGCCGAGACCGATCAGCCGTGCGGTGAAGAGTCTTTCGAGATCGCTCTGCCCGATACCGGCGATGGCCGGTCCCTCGCCGGGCGGGACCGTGATCTCCAGACCCCAGACCCCGGCGTAGTGAAAAGTGGTCGACACGGCTCCTGCGTCCACGTCCGGCGCCGCGAAATGCCCTCGACGAGTGAGCAGCTGAATACTCCGCGCGTGAATCGTCCCCGCCTTCGGAACGTCCGTGGTGTGCTGGGCCGCCTCGAGGACGAGGACGTCGATTCCGCTGCGCGCCAGCTCGAGTGCCGTCAGCGATCCCACCGGGCCGCCGCCGACCACCACGACCTGATAGTGCTGTCGCAGGTCGTCCGCCTCCGTCACCGCGCGCCCGCCCCGCGTCGGAGCAGCACCGCGATGACACCCGACAATCCGGCGACGACGACCGCCAGAAGGACCAGCGTCGTGTGGAACGCGCTGTTGTAGGCGTCGATCACGAGCGGCGCCACCCGTTCCCGGACGTCCGGTCCGGCCGCCGCCAGGGCCTGCTCGAGATCGCCGCTGGCGGCCTTGCCGACGACGTCCGCCGCATTGCCCACGCCGTCGACGCCGGCCAGCGCTTCCTCGCCCCTGCGGGTGACGAGACCGGTGAGCAGCGCCGCGTACACCGCGACCGCGATGGCCTCGCTGCCCAGTCGCATCGTATTCACCACTCCCGCAGCCATACCCGCCTTCTCCTCGGGGACGAGGGCGAGCGCCTGACCGTCGACGAGACCGGCGGACAGTCCCATTCCGCAGCCCGCGAGGAGCAGCGGCACCGCGATGACCGCGACCACCGTGTCGGGTCTCGCCAACAGAAGTCCCAGGTCACCGGCGATCAAGGCTCCCAGGCTGATCCAGATCACCACGAGCGGGTTCACCCCGGCGCCCACTGCACGGCCTGCGGCGAGCGGTCCCACCACGACCGGAATGGTGAGGAGCACGATCACCAGACCCGCCTTCGCCGAAGACTGACCGGCCACGAATTGGAGGAAGGTCGGGAAGTAGGTGAGCAACGTGACGAAGCCGAACGAGGCCGCCACCGGGACCAGGCACAGGGCCATGAACCGGGCGTGGGTGAGCAGTTCGAGGTCCAGCAGCGGGGCCGGACGTCGCGATTCGACGCGGGCGAACGCGACCAGCAGCGCGACCGCGAGGACGAACGACGCCACGACCGCCGGGCTGCCCCAGCCCCAGGGTTCGCCCTGGACGATGCCGACCATCGCGGCGAGCAGACCCAGCACCAGGAGGACGGTGGCGAGGAGGTCGAACTTCGCGGCCACCTCGCCGGCCGGTCGTGCCAGTCCGATCACCGGGGTCGCCGCCGGCACCACGAGCAGCACCGCGGCCTGGACCGCGAAGATGGGCCGCCAGCCTGCCGTGTCGACGAGAAGCCCGGAGAGCGTCGGTCCGAGCGCCACACCGATGCCCGCGGTCGTCCCGAACAGGGCGAACGCACGCAAACGGGCGGGCCCGTCGAAGGCGGAGGACAGGATGGCCGCGCCGCACGAGAAGATGGCGGCGCCACCGAGACCGGCGACGCCGCGGGCGACGTCGAGGACCACGATGTTCGGGGCCAGCGCGCTGGCGACGCTCCCGACCGCGAACGTGGCGGCACCGGTGGCGAACAGGCCGCCGCGACCGAAACGGTCCGACAGCGACCCCCAGACCAGGGTGAAGCACGCAAACGACAGGTTGAACGCGTTCACCACCCACTGCTGGCCCGATGCGCCCCCGCCGATGTCGGAGGAGATGGCGGGCAGCGCCACCGCGGTTCCGGAGATCGACATCGGGACGACGAGAACGGCCAGCAGTACCGCGGCGAGGGTGAGGTTCCCGTGTCGCGGGTCGGACGGTGTTGCGTCGGGTGGTGACGTCGGTGTCGTGGCATCCGACGTGGTCAGCTCCGAGGTCATGTCGATCCTTCCTGAAGAGTGCGGCCCCCGTGCACCAGAGGTTCGATACAATACGAACCATGCACCAGAGTTAGGTTCGATGCAAGACGAACCTTCACTCTGGTGGTCGACGACCCGAACCTGGAGGTGCGCCGTGCCCGACGCCGAGGGACATCCCGCGGTCGACGAGATCGAATTGGTCTCCGTCCTGGCCGCTCTCGCCGACCCCCTGCGACTGGAGGTCGTGCAGAAGCTCATGGTGGAGGCGGACGGGGCGGAACGTCACTGCACGTCGTTCGGGCTGCCGGTGTCCAAATCGACCCGCAGCCACCACTTCAAGGTGCTGCGTGAGGCCGGGCTGATCACGCAGGTCGACCGCGGCAATTCGCGGATGGCTCAGCTGCGCAGATCCGACATCGAATCCCGCTTCCCCGGTCTCCTGGACGCCGTCGCGGCCGCACCGGACTGAACGCCGTCGCAGCGAAGTCTCGCCGAGCATCCGGATCGCCGCCGTTGCGATGATCGTGCGCCATGAGGGGGGCGGTACGAGTGGAACAACGGGGAAGCGGAGACGGCTGGATTCTGGTCGAAATCCTGGGGGACGCACCGACGGTGATCGCGGAGGGCATCAAGCAGCGGCAGTGCCGGCCGCTCGGGAACGTCTACCGCGGCAGGATGCTGACGCTGGTGGCGGGAGCCATCGACACGGTCAAGTCGTCGGGACAGCCGGTGCAGGTGACTCTCGGTGAGACGGTCGGCGACATCGATCTCGTCGTGGGGAAACCGGTGCTCGGTCCGGGCGGAGACGTCCTCGCGGTGCAGATCTTCACCGGTCGTGCGGACAGTCCGGTGCCCCAACCGCACCGGGCGGCGGGGTGGGAGTGGAACCTGTCCGTGTCGGCGGGTCCGCGACGCACACGATGGACGAGTGAGTTCCGGTTTCTGTACGGGGTGGCGGACACCCGGCCGGACCACGGCCATTTCGGTCTCGCCGACCTGTACCGGAGGGTGCCGCGACTCTCGGACATCGCGGTGCTGATGGAACGCGTCGACAATGCGCGGGACGGCGAGTTCCTGTCCGGCGAACTGGCGATCCGGGTGGTGGACTCCGATATCGCGTCGACCGTGCACGCGGTCGCGGGGGTTCATGCGGCACTGGTCGATTCACAGCACGGGTACGCCATCAAATGGATCACCGCACCGCTGGCGGGTTTGTCTGGCGCGGCGGAGGGCGGGCAGATCGGACTGCTGCACGGCGAAGACCTTGCCGCGGTGCGGCAACGGATCACGGCCGGTGTTCCCGGTGTCGCCCGTGTCGCCCTGTCCGACGGGTCCTGGTCCCGGCACACGGTGCGCACATTTCCCGTCCCCGGCTACGGTTCCACACCCGTGGTGATGATGACGTTCTCAGGCGCCTGTCCCGAACAGCATGCCCAGCAGGTAGGTGGCGGCGGCTGCGCCGTACCCGATGGCCAGCTGGCGTAACGCGCGCTTGACCGGGGGGCCACCCGACAGCAATCCCACCACCAGACCGGTCCCGAGCAGTGCGACGCCGACCAGCGCGGCCGCGACCACGAGCGCGGCGGTGCCTTCCATGCCGAAGAGATACGGCAGCACGGGGATCACCGCACCGGACGCGAAGAAGCAGAAACTCGCGGCGGCCGCACCGAGCCCGGTGCCGATGGCCTCGTGCTCGTCGGCGGTTTCCGTACTCGAAATGGGGTCGGGCTGAACGGCTCTCCGCAGCACGTCGGCCGCGCGCTTCTCGGCGTCCTCCGCGGGCATGCCCCGCGCCCGGTACACGAGTGCGAGTTCGTTCGCGTCGACGTCGAGGAGCGGCACCGCCTCACGGGCGCCCTGCCCCGGCGCCGACGCCTCGAGCAGTTCACGCTGCGAGCGCACGGACACGTACTCGCCGGCACCCATCGACAACGCGCCCGCGAGGAGGCCGGCGAGGCCGGTCAGCAATACGATGTGGTTGTCGACGCCGCTGCCACTGATGCCGAGCACGAGGGCGAGGTTGCTGACCAGGCCGTCGTTGGCACCGAACACGGCGGCACGAAACGTGCCGGACAGCCGATTTCGCCCGCGCGCCGCCAGCGCCCGCACCACCTCTTCGTGGATCCGCTCGTCCGCGCCCATGGCGTCGGTGGCGTCGACGTCGGTCGGGTACGGCGACCGGGTCTCCGCGCGCTGCGCGAGGGCGAGCACGAACACCGATCCGAACCGCCGGGCCAGCACACCGAGGATGCGTGTGCGGAGATCACCGCGCACGGGCTTGCCGACGTGTTCGCCGAGCAGCCCGCGCCAGTGCGCCTCGTGCCGTCCCTCTGCGTCCGCGAGTGCCAGCAGAATCTCGCGTTCCTCACCGCTCCGGCGTTTGGCGAGGTCGCGGTAGACGGCCGCCTCGGCGCGTTCGTCGGCGAGGTAGCGACGCCATTTCCGGACTTCCCGCGGACCGGGATCCGGTCGTGCACCAACCATCGTCAGCCTCCCGATCGTCGACGGGAGAAGCGTACCGACCAGCCACTCCCCGCGCGGCGGTTCGAGGTCAGCCCTCCGCGGCGAGCGCCTTCCCGAGTGAGTCCTCCGGTTCGGAGATCACCACGGGATCGCGCCCGGACAACAGGTCGAGGACGGCCTTCGGCCGGGCCAGCGATTCGCGCACGGTGTTCCTGGCCATCGTGATCGGGCGGCATTCGCATCCGGCGTTCACACCGGCGACGTCGATCCCGGCACCGCGGCACAGCGCGACCGCGCGGGGAACGTGGAAACCCTGCGTGACGATCAGCGCCTTGGTCACTCCGTACGTCTGGACGGCGCGAGCGCACGTGTCGTAGGTGTCGAGCCCGTACCGGTCGCCGACGATCTTGTTGCGGTCGATGCCCTTCTCGACCAGGTAGTCCGTCATCGCGGCGATCTCGTCGCCGGATCTGCCTGCGCCGTCGCCCGAGACGAGGACCGCCCGCGCACGACCGTCCTGCACGAGACGGACGGCGACGTCGAGGCGTCCGGCCAGATACTCGCGGGGTTTGCCGTCGCGCACCTGCGCACCGAGGACGATGACCACCGGCGCCTCGGGTGCGTCGTCGACGTCGTAGACGTGGCCGGAGGCCTCCCGCGATATCCACACCGTCGAGGCCGCGACGACGAGGACGGCGAGCGCGCCGAGACCCGCTCCGATGCCGACCAGTCGGCGGACGATCCGTCGTTCCCCCATGCCGCCATCAAACCACAGCGTCAGGCGACGGCCGGTTCTTCCCTGGCGCGCCGCTCACGCAGTCCGGATGCCAGGCACAGGCCGAGCCCGAACAGAACCCAGCAGGTCAGCACGAGTACCGCCGCACCGGCTCCGTGTCCGTCGAAGAACGCCGTCGATCGCACCACGGTTCCCGCCGCTCCCGGTGGCAGCAGCTGACCGAGTGCGCCCCACCCCGACGGCAGCCACGCCGCGGAGGTCGCCAGTCCGGACAGCGGGTTGGCGAGGAAGATCATCGTCACCGCTCCGAGCGCGAACCCCGCTGTGCCCAGCACCGATTCGAGCCCGAGAACGGTCAGCGAGATGGCGGCGATGCCGAGCACGACGGCACCGGTGGTCGTCCAGTAGTTGCCGTCGACGCTTCCGAGGCCGAACTGCAGAATTGCCGTCAGCACCGCCCCGGCGCTCACCGCGAACAGCACCGCCCCGGCCACCCGTCGACCGACACTGCGCGGAAACAGCCGCATTAGCGCGAGCGCGGGGATCATGCCGCCGAAGACCAGGGGAAGCGCCAAGGCGCCGAGACCGACGCCGGCGGGGTCGTCGACCGTCAGCGGAACGACGTCCTCGACCGGAACGGGTTGTCCCGCAGTCTTGCTCATTCCCGCCGCGAGGCCGTTCATCGTCTGCGCGACGGGCGCCCCGCCTGCGCCGGCGGACAGGACCGCCATGCCGTCCGGTGTCGCGACGATTCCGCCGACCACCTCCCGGTGTTCGATCGCCGTCCGGACCGCATCGGCGTCGGGGAAGCGCTCGGTGACGAACGCGCCCGGGTGTCCCGCGGCGAGCGCGCTGTCGATCCGGGTGACGGCCGCGTCGGGTCCGGCGACGCCCAGCCGGAGGTCGCGCGGGCCGCTGTTGACGGCCGGCAACGCGAACGCCAGCAGCATGAGCGCGATCACCGCGGTGAGCCCCAGCACGACAGCGGTCAGTTTCACGGGATCGGACGGGCCGTGCGCCGACCGCCCGGCGGGCTCCGTGTGCGGCGCGAGTGTCCCGGTATCCGAGGTGGTCATCGGACTCCCCTTCATGAAGTGGAGGAAATTCCTCCGTTACTTGTGGAGAATATTCCTCCGGTTATGCTGGGTTGTCAACGGAAGAGGTGGAATCGTGCGGGCAGACGCGCTGGAACGACGCAACACCCTGATCAAGGCCGCCCGCGTGGTGTTCGCCGACCGCGGGCACGACGCCCCGCTCGACGCCATCGCCGCGAGAGCCGGCGTCGGGATCGCCACCCTCTACCGGAACTTTCCGAGCCGGGACGAGCTCGCCCACGCCGTGGCCCGGACGACGCTCGCCGAAGTCCGCGAACTCGCCGTCCGGGGACTGGACGACTGCGGCGACGACCCCGAGGGAGCGTGGCGGCGGTTCGTCGACGCCGTGGTCGAACTGCGGATGGGAGCGCTGGTTCCCGCACTGGTCAACAGCCTCGACGAGCTGCCGCCCGACGTCCGCGAGGCGAGAGAGCTCACGAAGGCGACGGTCACCGACTTCATTCGCCGGCTCCAGGACGTCGGGCTGGTGCGCGAGGACGTCGTGCCGCTCGAGATCATCATGGGGATCGCCATGCTCACCCGGCCCCACGTGCTGATGTTCGAGGACACGACGGCCAACCTCGTTCCGCGGCTGATCACGGTGTTCCTCGCCGGGTTGCGCCCGGACGGGGCTGCGCTGCCACCGCCGATCCCCCCGAAGTAAACTGTGACGCGTATGCAGCCAGGGGGGGCCTCAGTCACATCCATGGAATCACCCGCGTACGGGTGACGATCAGCCGCGGCTGAACGGCTGGGACGTGGCGTTGTCGGCGGCCGCGCTCGTCGTCGCGGTCGCCGTCGCCAGCATCTCCGCAGTCGCGGGGCTGTTCTGGCTACTGTTCCTCGACTACTGCCCGCCCGCCACGTGCAGCGCCGAGAACGCGTGGATCGCGGTGTGCGTGGCGCTCGCGGTCGCCGCACTCGTGACGGTGATCGGCGGAATGGTCACGATCGCACGCATCGCGCGGCGCACGATCGCATGGCCGGTGGCGTGCGGAACCCTGATCCTCTGTGCGGGCGCATGCGCGATCGGATTCGCCGGTTACGTCTCCGCGACGGGGATCTGAGCGGCCTCAGCCCACGTGATGGTGGTCGGTCCGGCTGATCGCGACAGCGGAGACGATCACCCCGACCACCACACCGACGAGCGTGTCGACGATGCGGCTCACCGCGATGTCCGGTGCGACCGCCGACCCGAGGCCGGTGAGCAGCAGAGCCATGGGCGTGATGGCGACGGATGCGAACGCGTAGTTCTTGATGACCACCAGCTCGGTGACGGTCTGCAGCACCACGATGACCACGACGGTCTGCCAGTACCCCATCGCGGCGGCGATCAGCCCGGCGGCGAGGACGGCGCCCGCCACGTTACCGACGAGCCGCTGAATTCCCCGCTGCACGGTCTGGCTGAAGTTGAAACCCTGCATCGCGGCCATCGCACCCATCGACGCCCACAGCGGATGCTCCAATCCGATTGCCACACAGATCCATCCGGCCAGCGCGGCGGCAGCGGCGATACGGGCCGCGTTGACGATCCCCACTCGCGACCGCAGCGCCCGGAGACCGTCTGCGAAGAAGCCACCCGGCCGCGGCAGCACCGCGGTCTCCGCACCGAAGGCCGAAAGATCGCTGCGGCGCTTCACCTTACGCAGTTCGGACTCGTGATCGACGAGCGCACGCAGGGTGTCGTGGTCACGCTCGTGCGCCCACCGATCGACGACCGTGTCCGCTTCGGCGAGAAGCGCGAACAACTGGTGGGAGTGCCCGTCCCGGCCCCGCCCGCTGTGGGCGATCACGTCACGCGCGTTGTCGATGGCCTTGCGTGCGGACGCGATCGCGGAGGCGTCGTGTGCACGCTGCAGTTCCGCGGCCGCGGCGAGTGCCCGCGCCACCGCCAGCCGGGCGGGACCGAGAGGAACGAACAGGCAGGGCGTCATGGCGGCGAGCCAGCCCACGACGACACCGATCGCCACGGCCACGACGGCCGGTCCGAGATCGGAGAGATGGGTCGCGTGGCCGACCGCCGCGGTCGCCGCGAAGACCAGGATGACCGGGCCGGGACCGGCGATACGGAACGCCGCCAGCAGCCACGCGGCGACTCCCGACGCGACGGACATGACCGCTATCTGGAGCCAGAGTGACAGTCCCGCTGCACCGAGGAGCGCTCCACCGGCAACGAAGGCGATGAGCGCGACACCGACGAGTCCCGCCTTGCGGGCGAGCCGCGGGTACGGCTCGTATCGACCGAACGCGGCGGTCAGCGCACCGAGTGCCGCGAAACCCGCGAGGTTGCCGTGCCCGAGAAGACCACCGATGACCAGCACCAGAGCCGTCGCCGCACCCACCCGCAGTGCGGGAGCGATGGTGGCATCGGCGTTCCGGACCTCGAACGCACGACGCCACGTCGACGGCGCCACCGAGTAGGCCAGCGCCCCACGGGAGTGATGGAGCCGGCTGAGGTCGGGTGCGTATCGAGGGGAAGCCTGCATGACCTCAGCGTACCTTATACTTCACTAGTAAAATAGTTCTGAATTAGTGTGAAGTTGGTCGCTACGATGGTTTTCATGAGCACTGCCCCACGTCCGGATGAGGACTTCACCGATCGCGTTCGACGCGAATGGGCCGAGACCCATCCCGAAGTGGACACGTCACCGATCGAAGTGATGGGCCGTATCACCCGGATCGGATCCCAGGCCTTGCAGCAACTCGACCGCGCCCTGGACGCGAGCGGGGTCTCGCGCGCCGAGTTCGACGTCCTGTGCGTACTCGCCCGCAGCGATCGGCCACTGCGGGCCAGCGAGGTCACCGCCGTGACGATGCTCAGCGGCGCATCCACCACCAAGCACGTCGACCGCCTCGCCCGGCTGGGCCTCGTGGAACGGCTACCGTTCGAACGCGACGGGCGCGTCGTGTTGCTCCACCTGACCGAGTCCGGGCGGCAACTCGTCGACACCGAGTTCCCGCAGCGCGTCGAACGCGATCGGCAATTTCTCGCCGGGCTCGACGAGGACGAATGCGCCGTCCTGGCCGGGCTGCTCCGGCGGATCGCCGCCAACGTCGAATCCGGGATTCGCCGGTAGTTCCTTGTCTTTCAGGGGATGATCTTCCGGGCCCGAAGGTCGCGGAAGATGTCGAGGAACATCTGCTCGGTCTCGACGTGACGGTGGAAACCCAGCCGGCGCGCCTTGGAACCGTCGGCGATGACGTCGTAGTCCCAGCCGAAGACGAAGTCGCCGAACGCCCACGACGAGACGTCCGAGTACGGCGTCGGCTCCAGCCCGTGCTTCGCGACGAGGTCGTTCCACACCGGCTCCTTGTCGGCCATGACGACGTCCATCGACATCGGCAGCGGCGGTGCGACGTCCAGGTCGAAGAAATCCGCGATCTTCGGCAGCATCTCGTCCCAGCGGAACAGATCGCCGTTGTTGATGTTGAAAGCCTGATTCGCACACTCGGGGGTGGTCGCGGCCCAGACGGTCGCCTCCGCCAGCAGTCCGGCGTCGGTCATCTCGATCAGACTCGTGTACGCGCCGGGCTTACCCGGGAACCGCAGTGGCACGCCGAGTTCCTTCGACATCGTCGCGTAGACGGCAATCACCAGCGCGAGATTCATCGGATTGCCGAGAGCGAATCCGCACACGACCGAGGGGCGGATCGCGGACCACGTCCACCTCTTGCCACGCTGACGGCCTTCGAGGAACTGCTGCTGATCCACGTTGAACTCGGGCGGCATGTGCGGCGGGTCGCTCTCGCGCGCCGGCGTCTTGAACGGTCCGAGGTGGGCGCCGTAGACCTTGTACCCCTGCATCAGGCTGATGTGCTCGAGCCCGGCAGCCACGGGTTCGAGCGCGTTCACCGTGTTGACCAGCATCGCGAAGTTGGGCGCGACGAGCTCAGCCCACGACGGGCGGTCCTGGTAGGCGGCGTAGAAGATGTGGGTCACGTCGCGCAGTTCACCCAGCTTCTCGGCGGCGTCGCGCTGGTCGAGCAGATCGACCGCGATGTGCCGCACCCGGTCGGTGTCGGATCCGCCGCGTCGCGACAGTCCGATGATCTCCCACTCCCCGGTTGCCTCGAGGTGGTCGATCAGATTTCCGCCGATCACCCCGCGCGCACCGACGACCACTGCCACTCTGCGCTTCGCCATCATTCGACTCCTATCGGTATATCGCGAATTTGCGATATACCGAGTGAAGCACACATATCGAAAAATCGCGATATGACGGTACGGTGGGGCTGTGAATGAACTTCCGGACGCGACCGACCTGGCCCTCGTCTTCAAAGCGTTGTCGAACCCGACCCGCGTACGCATCCTGCAGTGGCTGAAGGACCCCGACAGCTTTCCCCCGCAACTCGAACCCGCGGAAGAGGTGGGCGTGTGCCTGAAGCACATTCAGGCGAGGGCCGAGGTCTCCCAATCGACGGCCTCGCAGTACATGGCCGCCCTACAGAGCGCCGGACTGGTCACCAGCCATCGGATCGGCCAGTGGACCCACTACCGCCGCAACGAGGACCGGATCGCCCGGCTGGCCGATCACATCCGCACCGAACTCTGAACGAATCAGGGCATCTCGACGGTTTCGGCGCGCGCGATCTCGTCGAGCGCCCGACGGACGTAACCGTCGGCGGGAACCTCCGCAGCACTCAGCAGATCGGCGATCACCAGGATCGCGGCCTCCACCGCACGCTCCGGTCTGCGCGGGTTCTCCTCGACATCGGCCACGCCGAGGGCACCGGTCAGCACCGTGACCAGCGAGTCGACGTCGACGGCCGGAAACCAGAGTGCCGCCGCTCGCGCGCAGCGGGTCAGGACGTCCTGCACGTCCTCCCCCGTCAGACCGTCCGGGTGCAACGTCTCGAGCAGTTCCCGGACCACCCCCGCCAGCACCGCACCGACCTGCTCCGCAGGCAGGGCCGCCAGTTCCTCCGTCGCCTCGGTCAGCGCCGCCGCGTCCGACGCACGCGCTGCGACGATGGCGGCGTCCAATGCTTCGGCGATGTCACGCGCGACAGCAGGCCAATGAGTGGGCCACATCCGGTAGATCCTCTTCTCGTCTTCGTCGAACCGAAGCTCACTGTGCCACGAGGCTCCGACACTCAGCGCAGCCGCTCGATCAACCGCAGCGCGTCGAACGGCGCGTACCCCTTCATGTCGTTGTCGAAGTACGCGAAACAGTCGAGGCCCTGCCCGAGCCATCGCTCGAACTTGCGGGCCCACTCGTCCAGCGCCTCGTCCGTGTAGCCGCTGGCATACAACTCCTTGTCCCCGTGCAACCGGGCGTAGACGAAATCGCTCGTCGCCGCCTCCACGTACGGGAACCGGCCTGCCGTGTCCGCGACGACGAACGCGACGTCGTGCGCGCGGAGCAACTCCCTCGCCTCCTCCGTGTCGAAACTGGGGTGCCGGACCTCGAGGGCGTGGCGGACGGGGCGATCGGCGTCCGTCTCCGTCCATGCCCTGTCGTCGGTGAGCTTGTCGTCGTGTCGAGACGCGAGCGTCGCGGCATCGGTGGTCGTCCGCGGCAGCTGGTCGAAGAACGCTGCGAGACTCGTCGAATCGAACGCGAGCGTCGGGGGCAGTTGCCACAGCAGCGGTCCGAGCTTGGGGCCCAACGCGAGCACCCCGGATGCGAAGAAGTTCGCCAGCGCCGTCTCGGCGCCGACCAGCCTCTTCATGTGCGTGATGTAGCGACCACCCTTGACGGCGAAGACGAAATCCTCCGGTGTCTCGTCACGCCACTTCGCGTAACTCGTCGGTCGCTGCAACGAATAGAAGGACCCGTTGATCTCGATGGATGTCAATCGCCCCGCGGCGTAGGCCAACTCCTTGCGATGGGCCAGACCGTCCGGGTAGAAGTCACCGCGCCAACCGGGATACGTCCAGCCGGAGATACCTATGCGGGCCTCAGCCATCTCACGACCCTAGCGCCGGAACCTATTGCATGTGGCCCGTCCCGGGAGAACCATGAGAGGACCCCACAATCGAGGAGGCACTGATGCCGAGATATCTCTGGCAGGTCACGTACTCACCCGAAGGCGCGAAGGGTTTACTCGCCGAAGGCGGCACCGCACGACGCGAGGCGATCACGCAGATGGTCGAAAGCGTCGGGGGCACAGTCGAATCCTGTTACTTCGCACTGGGTGGCCGGGATCTGTTCGTCATCGGTGACGTGCCGGACGACGTCGCGGCCGCCGCGCTCGGGATCCGCACCACCGCTTCCGGTGCGGCGAGATCCGAATCGGTGGTGCTGCTGACGCCGGAGCAGGTGGACGACGCGGTGCGCCGGGACGCCGAGTACCGGGCGCCCGGCAGCTGATCGACCACCCTGCGGTAGCGAATATCGTTCTGCAGGATGATGTGCGGCGGCGGAGTCGGTCGATAGCGTCGAGCCATGTCAACTGACCAGGCCGACTCGACGTCGGTGAACCCGTTCACCACCGAGTTATGGTGGCCTGGTTTTTCGCGTTTCTCGGGCTGATCGCCGCGCTCCTGTTCCGCTCCTGGCCGCATCAGGCCTGAGAGCCTCAATCCGAAACACCGGAATGAATGTCCACGAGGGAAGGTTGCACGTCACATGACGGAGACCACAGCAGAAACCCCGCAGCTCGGACAGTTCGGCGTTTGGCGTCACGCCGGCGGACTGGCCCCTGAGGTGGGTGCGGCGATCGAATCGGCAGGCTACGGCGCGATCTGGATCGGCGGCTCCCCGCCTGCCGACCTCGACGTCGCCGAGCGCCTGCTCGACGCGACATCCACCATCACGGTCGCGACCGGAATCGTGAACATCTGGACCGCCCCCGCCGACGAGGTCGCTACCTCGTTTCACCGGCTCGAAGCGCGTCATCCAGGGCGCTTCCTCCTCGGCATCGGCGTCGGCCATCCCGAACAGCCCGGCCTGAACTACAGCAAGCCGTACGCCGCGCTCGTGGAGTATCTCGACGCCCTCGATGGTGCCGGCGTCCCGGCGGGACGACGCGTCCTGGCCGCCCTCGGTCCGAAGGTTCTCGAACTGTCCGCAGCCCGCGCCGCCGGGGCCCATCCGTACCTGACCACGCCGCAGCACACCCGTGAAGCGCGGGAACTGCTGGGCCCGGGCCCGGTGATCGCGCCGGAGCAGAAGGTCGTGCTGGACACCGATCCGGAACGCGCTCGCCCCATCGGACGTTCGGCCGTCGAGGATCCGTACCTGCACCTGCGCAACTACGTCAACAATCTGAAACGGCTCGGGTACACCGACGAGCAGATCGAGAACGGCGGCAGCGACGACCTCATCGACGCGCTCGTCGCCCACGGCGACACGCAGTACGTCGCCGGTCGCCTCCGGGAACACCTCGACGCGGGCGCCGATCACGTGGCCATCCAGGTACTCCCCGCAGGTGACGATCCGGTGCCTGCCCTGCGGGAACTCGCAGGCGCGCTGGGACTCTGAGTTCTGCTAACGAAATGATGTGATGGCGGGTACCGCATACCGAAAGGGGTTCGCCGAAACGGTCGGGGTATGGTCCCCTTCTGAACGGCAGGCGGGACTGAACGCAAGGTAGGAACTGTGCAAGAGCCAACGGCACGTCCAGTCGGCCCGTACGCTTCGGGGCCGCCACCTGCAGCCCTGACCGTGCACTCCGCGAGCCTCGACCATTTCCGTGCCGCGGAGTTGTGGCGGGCGCTCGTCATCGGCGTGGTCGTCGTCGCCTACACCCTGTTCGCGCTGGTCACCTGGCCTGTCCGACGTCGCGGCCGCACCCTTGCGGACGCGGCGTCGGAGGGCCTGGTCAACGGTTTCGAAGTGCTGGGGCCGACATTCGTCAAGGTCGGTCAGCTGATGGCGTCGTCCTCCGGGGTGTTCCCCGCCCCGCTGGCCAACGCGTGTCTGCGATGTCTCGACGACGTGCCGCCGGTGCCCGCCGAGGAGGCCCGCCGGGTCATCGAAGCCGACCTGGGCCATCCCGTCGACGCGCTGTTCGCGTCGTTCGACGACGTCCCCCTCGCCGCCGCCTCCGTCGCGCAGGTCCACGGCTGCGTACTCCCCGACGGCAGGGAAGCCGTCATCAAGGTGCAACGCCCCGACATCTTCCGGCGCATGGTGGTGGACCTGCGCACCGCGTACTGGGGTGCGCGGATCCTCGAGAAGCTGTTCGAGTTCTTCCGCATCGCCAACGCCACCGCCATCATCCGCGACCTCCACGCGGCCACGATGACCGAACTCAACAGTGCGGTCGAGGCCGACCGGCAGGCCCGGTTCCGGACCAACATCGGGGCGTTCGGCGACAACAAGGGCGTCACCACCCCCGAGGTGTACTGGGACTACTGCGGCCCGCACGTCATCTGCATGGAACGCATGTACGGCCTGCCGCTCGACCGGTTCCCCGACCTCGTCCACATGGACACCCGCATGCTGATCCGCCGCGGCGTCAAGGTGTGGATCGAGTCCGTCATCCTCCACGGCCCGTTCCACGGCGACGTGCACGCCGGCAACCTGTGGGTCCTCGACGACGGACGCATCGCGATGCTCGACTTCGGCATCGTCGGTGAGCTCCCCGATTCGTGGCGGCAGATCCTGCGCGACATGTTCTACGCGACTCTGATCGACGGCGACTTCTCCCGGATGGCACGCGGAATCCGGAGCCTCGGCTACGCGACGGACAACGACGCCACCGACGACGAGATCGGACTCCAGGTGGCCGCCGCCCTCGCACCGCTACTGGGCCGGGACCTCGGTGAGCTGCGGCTCAGCGAACTCATCATGGCGCTGATCGGCATCGGCAAGAAATGGGGCGTCGCCAGCCCCGAGGAACTCGTCCTGTTCGGGAAGCAGCTCGGCTACTTCGAGCGCTACGCCACCGAACTCGCCCCCGGCTGGGTGATCGGGCAGGACCTGTTCCTGTTCCGCAACGTCTTCCCGGACGCCGTCGCCGCGAAGGCCCTCGAACTCGGGGTCGAACTGCCCGACGAGTGACGCGAGTTCGCGGCGAGGGATCTACTGCCCGGTCAGTGAATCCAGCACCGAGGCTCGGTGGAGGGGGTGGTCCGGGAGCCGGTCGGGTGTCAGGATCCAGTCGTTGCCGGTCCACGGGTCGGAGACGGTGAGGACCCCCGACGTCGGAACCTGCTGCGCGATGCGTTCGAGTACCGCGACACCCGGATCCGAATCCGCGGAGGCACTGTCGCCGACGATGATCAGCGACGTCCCGACCGCGGGACCGTGATCGGCGAGGTGCACGATGCGGGCGGCGTCCTCGGCGCCGAACCCGTGCGGGAAGTCGCCCAGGATCACCAGCCGCGGCTCCGGCAGGGTGTCGCGGATTCCGCTGCGGGCCGCCATTTCTGCGAGGTCGACGCTCTCGGACAGCGCGGTGAGGCGGGCGGTGATGTCGGACGCCGAGGACACGACGGGCGAAGCCAGAAGTGCGCCGAGGGGTTCGGTGAACGTGCGCAGCGAGCCGCTGAGGTCGACCACCTCCAACCGCTGTGCCGCAGGTGACGCGACCAGCATGCGCGCCGCCAGCGCCGCGACCACCGGTGCGGCCTCGGCCGGATCGCCGACGATCCAGAGCGGACGCCCCAACGGGTAATGGACGCAGAACGGCACCCGCAGCTCACCGAGATCGGGTGCGGAGAGCTCGCCGAGCCTCAGCCCGTCCGTTACCGCGCTGCCGGTGACGGGGCTCGTCCAGGCGGCGGATTCGAAGGTGGCCAGTGACCGCGGCAGCAGCGGGTCGATGGCGCGGAGTTCGTCGGCCAGTTGCGAAGTCTCGCCGTCGAATTTGCGCTGAGCCTCGGCGACGAGGGCATCGCACCGCTCCTGCGCCCTGGCCTGCGATTGCACGACCGCCGGACTGTTGCGTGTGGACGGGTCGGCCACCGACTCGGAGAGTTCGTCGTCCAGCCGCGCCTGCGCGTAGTCGCGGGAGGATCGGAAGGAGGCCGCGGACCGGGCGGCGTCCTCGAAGATCATCCACGCTCTCTCGAACGAGTGGGCCGGGTCGAGCGGTATGCCCGCAGGACCGGGTGTCGCCGGAACCTCCTCGGCGACAGGGTGTGCGGGTTCGTCCACCTCGACGCCGTGCCGGGTGACGAGTTCGGCGAGGCCGCCGTCGTATCCCTGCCCGACGGCCCGCACCTTCCATTCGGTGCCGCGCCGGTAGATCTCGAGGCAGATCGCGGCCGCCTCGGAACCGACCAGCGGAACATCGAAAACGACCAGCGGACGACCATTTTCGTCGGTGAGAGTGGCCGACAGCCCCTCCCGGGACAGCGTCGACGGACCGTTCGGGGACGCCGGATCGACACTGACCACGCAGAGCACACCGGCCGCAGCGGCGTCCACCTCGTCCAGCTGCAGCCGGACCGTTCCGTCCGCCTCGAGTTCCACCCCGGCGGCGCGCCGCTGGTTGTAGAACACGAAGTGGTCCGAGGACAGCGTGCGGAGATCGCCGTCCACGATCAGCGCGGAAACGTCGATCGGCGTCGCATCGACCGCGCGGAAACGCAGGACGCGCGACGGCAGCGGGGCGTTCTGCCCCGGAACGAGGTGGACCGTCACCGCCGCCCCTACACGCCGAGGAAGCGGCCGAGTTGAGGCGCAGCCTCACCGGCGTGCTTGGCCTGAATACCCTCACCGATAGCCTGCAGCTTCCACTCGCCGCCCACCCGGTACACCTTGGCCATCACCATTCCGGTGAACGGCATCCCGCCCTGCAGCGTGAACCGGGCGAGTTCGGCCGACGACGTGGTGTCCACGAGGCGGCAGAAGGCGTTCTTCACCTGCTCGAACGTGTGCCCGCGGTACGACGTCACGATGAACACGATGGTCGAGATGTGCGGCGGAATGCGGGTGAGATCCACGAGGATCACCTCGTCGTCGCCGGCGCCCTCACCGGTGAGGTTGTCGCCCTGATGCCGGATCGATCCGTCCTTCGACGCCAGCTGGCCGTAGTAGGCGACGTCGACCATGTTGTTGTCCGCGAACAGGACCGCCGACGCGTCGAGGTCGACGTTGGCGGAACGGTTCCCGAACATGCCGCGCTTCTCGATCGGATCCCAGCCGAGTCCCATCTGGATGTACGTCAGTGCGACGCCACCGTCCTTGCGGAGCGTGACCTTCTGCCCCTTGGAGAGGCTGACCGGTCGCGCCTTGGTGAGACTGACCTCGGCCGGAGCAGACGGAGCGGCTGGCGCGGGGGGTGCAGCGGGAGCCGGGGGCGCGACCGGTGCGGCCGGCGGCGGGTAGGCGGCCTGCGGTGCCGGTGCGGGAGCCGGCGGCTGCTGGACGGGAGCGGCGGCGGGTGCGGGAGCGGCGGCGGGTGCGGGAGCGTCGTCAACGGACACGCCGTGATCGGTGACGAGTGCGGCGAACCCGCCGGCGTAGCCCTGCCCCACGGCCCGCACCTTCCAGGCGCCCTGGCGTCGGTACAGCTCGAGCGCGATGACGATCGACTCGGAGTTCAGCCCCTCGATCTTGTACTCGTACAGCGAGTTTCCGGCGCCGTCGGCGACCCGGGCGGTCGGCGGAGCGGAGCGGCCGAAGCTACTGGTGGCGTCGTCGAGGGTGATGACCGCGCGCACCTGCGCGATGTCGGCAGGCACCGCGCCGAGCGACACCTTCAGCGAGGCCGCCTGTCCGGTGGCTCCGGGGACGAGTTGCACCCCGGGACCGGTCGGCTGGTTGAAGAAAACGAAGTCGGCGTCCGAGCGGACCTTCCCCGAGTCCGTGACGAGCAGCGCGGACAGGTCGGCGGCGGCCGTCAGTTCGAGGGAGACGATGACGTCGTCGACGCTCAGCGGGCCGTTCTGACCCTTGGCTAGCGGAGTGGACACTGCGTGGTTCCTTCACTGTGGGAGCGTCGGGTTTGTCCCGTTTGGTCTGTTTGCCTACAACCTACAAAAGAGAGCCGACGGCCGTCGTCCCCGCACCCCGCGCGACCCGGTCCGCGAACCAGCGCAGGATCTCCTCACCAGCGGCGATACCGCTACTGCCGGTGACCGACAGGGTCGGGTGCTGCCAGTCGAGGGTTTCGAGTTCGCCGTGCCGGGGGCGGATGGCGGCGTCGGCGGCACTGAGCATGTTGGCGTCGAGGGCCCCGTCCCCGGCCGCCAGCAGGGGCGCTTCCGGCTCGAGCACTCCGTCGTCGACGAGCCTCGTACGGACCTCCGCGACCGCGCGGCCCTTGCACACCGCGTCGGGCATCGTGTAAATCTTGCGACCCTGCCGGGACGCTCCCCATCCCCGGTCGACGCACCAGTCGTTCCACTCCTCGACGAAGCCGGACGGCATCGCGTCGAGGTCCACGACCAGGTAGGAGAACAACTCGTCCGCCACCCGGGACGAACGCACCCAGCTGTCGTCGATGCGGCGGCTCAGCTCGGCGCCGACCTCCACCAGCGAGGCTCCACCTTCGGCCATCGCGATGTCGACACCCGACCGCCAACCCGCATCGGGCACCCCGTCGACGAGGATGTTGCCGCCGTTGGTCGTGATCGCGTACCGCCACGGCGCCCCCGGCAGGTCGATGCGCTGGAACTGGGCAACGGTGCGCGTCGTGGTGGGCACGATCACGGCGGACGCGGTGAGCCGGCGCAGCATGGCCTCGGCGGCCGACGTGACGTAGGACAGCGGCTTGCCGTCGTACACCTCGACGCAGAGGAGGTCCTCTTCGCCGGGCCGCTCGGCCACGTCGCTCTCGGTGACGGCGAGTTCCATGGCCCCGCGCGAGTAGATCATGGTGCGGTCGAGGTCGGTCGCGATCAGCGCGGTCATGTCACATCCTTGATCAGGCCCATACACGAATATGCCAGGCCGGGAACCTCTTCGACGGGGACCGCACGCGCGGCGGCGAGTAGCCGGATGTGTGCGTGCTCCGGGGCGTCGAGGTCGCGGACGAGCACCCGCCACGGCACCCGGCGCAGCAGCACCCGGGTGGTCTCGCCGACGCCCGGCTTCACGAAGTTCACACTCGAGATCCCGTACTGCTCCCGGACCGCCTCGACGGACTTCCAACCGTCCCAGGTGGGGGTGCGGTCCGACCGCAGCAGGTCCTCGACGTCGCCGGGAACGTGCTCGCGCACGTCCCCGAAGGACGCGCTGACGGAATCGAGGAGGTGGTTGGACACGTCCTCGCCCGCGAGGTGCGCGTAGAACTTGGCGCCGTGGAAGTCGCCGGGTCCGATCAGCGTGTCGTTGAGGACGGTCCGCGACACCAGGCCCGACACGGTGGAGTTCAGGCACGCGGAGGCGATCAGGAAGTCGTCGCGGGTGCCGAACGTGCGAGCGCAGTGCCCGGGATCGGCGAGGACGGCGAGGTCGTCGTCGAAGTCGGCGCCACCGGCTTCGCGGTACTCGGCGAGTGCCTGCGACAGCTCGCGGGCGATGGCGCCCTTGCCCGTCCAGCCGTCGACGAACACCACGTTCTTCGAGTCGTGATGACGCGCAAGGTAGTCGAGCGCGACGGCGTCGATCCCCCGGTCGCGGACGATGGAGACGGCGTAGTGCGGCAGCGTCAACCCGTGGACGTCCCGCGCCCAGCGGCGCATGAGCACCCCCACCGGGGTTCCCGCACGCGCCAGTGACACGAGGGTGACGTCGCGGCCCCGCTCGGCCAGCACGAGGTCGGTGACCGTCCCCACGGCGCGCGCCAGCCGGATGGAGCTGTCCTGCAGCACCTTCTCGAACAGCTCGCGGTACTCCGCGTCGGGCTGGTACTCGATGGGCAGCGTCTCCGCGTAGTGGGACTCACCCGACTGGATGCGGCGCTCCCGCTCGGCGACATCGGCTTCGAGGTCGACGTGCGACAGATCCTTGAGCAGCCAGCCCACCTCGTCGGTGGAGTACGAACCGAACGCCGGGCCGGTCAGCGGCGCCGTCACGTCGACGCTCCCGCACGTGCGGCGCGCAGCGACCGCGGGTCGGCGCCGGACACGGCGGCCAGGAGCACATCCGTTCCCGACGCGGTGAGCACGTCGAGGAGTCCGCCGGCCGCAGTGAGCCGGTCGGTGTCGGCCGCGGTGTCGATCACCGCGACCACGACGGCGTCCTCGCCCGGCCACTGGGCGTTGTAGACGAAACGCGGCTGCTCTTCACCGTTCTCGGGCGCCGTGAAGCGGAATCCTCGGCGCAGCGGGTAGCCCGGCTGGTCGAGCACGTAGGCGGGTGACCGCGTCGTCGTCTGGAATCGAACCCGGAAACCGGACGTGGCGAGCGCGTCCGCGATTCGCAGGGGCAGGTACATCAGCTCTTCGTGTCCGACGACGATCACCGGCCGCTGCGGGTCGAGCCGGTCCCGGAGCACCGCGGCCGCCGACGCGACGGCCGCATCGAACTCCTCGGTGTCTTCCCGCAGGAATCCGTGCCGACCACCTTCCGGAACCGCTGCGGGCCACGGTATGTCGGCACGATCGACGGTCCCGGTCCGCTCACCGATGGGGTTGAGCACCGGTTCCGGAAGGGCACCGACCGAGTCGATCAGGCCGTCGGGAAGCTCGGTGCGCCCCACCGCCAGACTCACGCTGTCGATCTGCACTCCCAATTCGGTGGCTGCGGCGTCGACGGCGTCCCGGTGGCCCTGCTCGCACATGTCGACGAGCGACGCCACGACGTAACGGCTACGGGGATTCTGCCGGTGCAGCGCGCGGATCGCGTCCACAGCGGTGGCGCCGGTGGAGATCTCGTCGTCCACGAGGACGAGAGGGCGATCGCCCGTGAACAACTCGACGGACGTCGGCTGCAACTGGTGGCTGGTTGCATGCGAGTGCCCCTCCTCGAACCCGGCGGACGTCCCGATCTCGGGTACGTCCCGGCGCGTGGAGTGCAGGTAGCACCGGGCGCGCAGCCGGGCCGCGACACAATGCCCGAGACCTGTTGCGGTTTCGGCGAATCCGAGCACCACGGGATCTGCATCCGGTCCGAGAACCTCGGCGACCAGATCGCCGAGGCGGTCGCCTGCGCCGATCACGGCACCCGGGTCGGTGGGCACGTGCTTGCCGAGGACCGTCGAGACGAGCAGGTGGGCACGTCGCGGGTTGCGCCGCAGGCCGGGCTCGACGAGTTCGGGGATGGTCAGCCCCGTGCCCGAACCCACGTGGGCGAGCGTCAACCCCAGGTGTTCCGTGGCCCAGGGCACTGCGCACACGGCAGTGGGTGAGCTCATCGGACGGCCAGTGCGGTCAGTAGATCCACGAACGTGATTCCCTCGTTTGTCACGCCGAACACCTTCGCCCGGACGAGTGTCTTCTCGGCCCAGCTGCGGTGCGGGCGCATTTCGTTCATCTTGTTGCGATACCCCGACGCCTGGACGCCGCCGACGCTCTCGGCGCCGAGAATGTCGAGCGCATCGTGGTACTCCTCGTGTGTCACCGCGGACAGGGCGTGCACGGCCGCGACGTGCGTGGGGTGGATGACCGTCTTGCCCTGGATGCCGTTGGCGCGGTCGAGGGCGATCTCCCGCAGCAGACCGTCCAGATCCCGGCTGACCAGCTGCTGACGGAACCGCACCTCGTTGTGCTCCTCGAACGGCGTGGCGCGCAGGGTCGGCCGGAACATCCGCTCGTGGTCGGCGAAGTACTCCCACACAGGACCGGTGATGACGTGTCCCGTGTCGTCGGCGCGGCCCAGGAAGTTGACGATGCCGGCAATCGCGTCCGCGACCACTCGCACGTCGTAGATCGTCAGGTCGCGGTCGCGGCGGATGCCGAACGTGGCACACATGTCGGTGGCGCCGATGCGCACGGCGAGGATCCGCTCGCGGTGTTCGACGAGCAGTTCGCCGATCTTCGCGAGTTCGTCGTCGCGGGTCTCCCGGTGCACCAGTGCCGGCGATTCGAGCACCGGCATCGCGTACAGGTGCTTGCCGAGCCGCTCCGACGCCGCGGCCAGCTCGTCGAGGAACGCACGTCCCGTCGCACCACCGAACTTCGGAATCACGAATCCGGACAACACCTCGACGCCGGTGGTCAGCAGGTCGGCGATCCGCCGAAGGTCCTCGGCAGCCCGCACCCGGACGAACAACTGCATCCGCGCACCACCATGGGTCGCGAGCCGATCGAGCGCGTCGACGGCGTTGAGCAGCGCCGCTTCCACCTGGTCGTCGGCCACCGCGTCCTCGAGGTCCAGGACCATCGAGCAGACACCGTCACCGGACCGGCGAAGGATCGTGTCCGCGAGGTCGGACCTCGTCGCAGGCACGTACAGCGTCGCGCCCAGCGCGACGGCCAGCACCGTCCGATCCTCGTCCGGCCCGAGCGCCTGCGGAGTGTGCAGGAACAGCCGGCCGTGCGTCTCGGGATCGAGGTGGTGGAAGTGCCGAACATGCCGCACCGCCGCCGTCGTGACCTCTTCGCTAATGCTCATCGTCCCCCCGTGTCATCGCTGTCCTGTGTGTCCTCTCATCTTCTGAACCACCTCGGCGATGAACGCCGACACGGCATCGAGCTGGGCGACGTACGCCCAGTAGTCGGGATGCCTCCCGGTCAGTGTCCCTGCAATTCGGTCTATCCGCTCGAGCTGAGCGTCGAGGACCGACCCCCATTCCCGCACGAGACCACGATTGACAGCCAGCATCTGGGCGTCGCGGAGGCGAAATCTAACCTCGTTCTCCTTGGCCCGCGGGTTCTCGCGGACCTCCCGCAGCAACAGCAGGCGATCGGTGACGCCGTCGACGTTCGCCTCGGCGTCGACCAGATGGGTCCGCGCGGCGGCGGTCAGATCGAGCGCCCCCTCCGGATTTCCGGCGGTCAGAGCCTTCTGTGCCTGCTGCAGATCGGTTTGCGCCTGCTCGATGTGCCTGCGGCTCTCGCGGTCGTTGTGGACGAGATCCGCCGAACTGGCCGCGTTGAACTCGCGCAGCAGGGCGGAGTAGGCGGGCGCGAGCCGTTCCGCCCGCGTCTGCACCGCGGCGATCCTCGTCGTCACCGACGACACGGCGTGAGCGGCGTCCAGTTCCTTGGACGGGGCCGCGGCCAGTGCCTTCTCGAGCGCCGCAGACTCTTCCCGCACACGCGCTGCCGCTTCGCGGACCGGGTTGGCTCCACGGGCACCCTGCAGCGCCACGACTGCGGCGTCGAGTGCCGCACCCCGATCGCGCACCGACGGGTAGCCGGCGTACGCGCCGCCCTCGGTCTGCACCCGCTGCTGCGCCGCGGAGGCGACCTGAAACGCCTGCTGGGCGAGTTGGGGTACGGCCGCCAGCATCGCGGTCGACTCCTCGAGATGGCCCCGATGTGTGCGATAGAACTCGTCGAGAGACTGCGTCGCCGCCACCAACTGCCGCGTCACCTGCTCGTACGCGGCGGCCGCCGCGGGTGTCTGCACGTTCTCGAATTGGTCTTCCGCCGCCAGATACGCCGTCGCGGCCTGGTAGCACCCGTCGCGAACCGGTTCCCAGGCCCGCCGGATTCCGCGTTCCGGAGTCAGCTGGTCCGAGGCGTCCACGGCCGCGGCGGCGATGCTCTGCCGGTTGTCCATATCGAGAAACGCTGCGACCATCGTGTCGTGGGCGCGACGAGCCGAGTCGTCGCCCCGGGCTCTTCCTCGGAAGCGCCCCGCCCATCCGCTCGTCACGTCCTGAATCGTACTGGTCGGGCCGACAACACCGAGTGGTCCGGAATTGCCTGTGCACAAACCTGTGGACAGTTCGCGGGATGGGACAAGTCGGACAAATTCATTATCGTGGTGTTGCACGACGAACCCGGAACTTCGACAGTTGTCGAGGGTCCACCCACCTCCTCTCGAAAGGACCCCTGAATGGGCGTCAGCTTGACCAAGGGCGGCAATGTTTCTCTCACGAAGGAGGCGCCGAACCTGACCGCGGTGGCTGTCGGACTCGGATGGGATGCCCGCTCGACCACCGGCACCGACTTCGACCTCGACGCCAGCGCCATCGGTGCGGGTGCCGACAAGAAGGTCGTGTCGGACCAGCACTTCGTGTTCTTCAACAACCTGCGTTCCCCCGACGGCTCGATCGAGCACATCGGTGACAACACCACCGGTGCGGGCGAGGGTGACGACGAGGTGATCAACGTCAACCTGGCGGCGGTCCCCGCGAACATCGAGAGCATCCTGTTCCCCGTCTCGATCTACGATGCGGAGACCCGTTCGCAGTCGTTCGGTCAGGTCCGCAACGCCTACATTCGCGTCGTCGACCAGGCCAACGGCAACGAGCTCGCCCGCTACGACCTGTCCGAGGACGCGTCGACCGAGACCGCTATGGTTTTCGGCGAGCTGTACCGCAACGGCGCGGAGTGGAAGTTCCGTGCCATCGGCCAGGGCTACGCGTCCGGGCTGGCCGGTATCGCGCGCGACTACGGCGTCAACGTCTGACAGTCGTTTCGTTCTCCAGCCGGGGGAGGGTTTCACGGCCCTGACGTGAAACCCTCCCCCGGTGTTCGTCCTCCTGCAGTAGCCACCCTGCATGCCCACTAGAGAAAGGCCACGCTTCGTGGTTCTGCGAATATTCGGTCTCTCCTTCGCCGTGACGGTGATCTCCCTGATCATCGCGGCGATCTACGGAGGCCCCCAGGCCGTCCTCCTCGTGGTGATCCTGTCGATCCTCGAGATCTCGCTGTCCTTCGACAACGCCGTCATCAACGCCACCGTGCTGCGCCGGATGAGCGAGTTCTGGCAGAAGATCTTCCTCACCGTCGGCATCGTCATCGCGGTGTTCGGCATGCGCCTGGTCTTCCCCCTCGTCATCGTGTGGCTCGCGTCCGGCCTCGGCCCCGTCGCCGCCCTCGACCTGGCACTCAACCCGCCCGCCGACGGTGCCGCGTACTTCCCCGACGGCAGCGCCAGCTACGAAACCCTGCTCACCGACGCCCACCCGCAGATCGCGGCGTTCGGCGGCATGTTCCTGCTGATGCTGTTCCTCGGTTTCATCCTGGAAGAGCGGGAGATCACCTGGCTGTCCTGGCTGGAGAAGCCCCTCGCCCGCGCGGGCAAGCTCGACCAGCTCGCCGTCATCATCGCCGGCGCCCTGCTGCTGATCACCGCTGCGTACATCGCCCCCGAGGACACCGTCTCCACGGTGATGATCGCCGGCGTCCTCGGCATGGTCACCTACATCGCCGTCAACGGTCTCGGTGAGCTGTTCAACACTCCCGAGGGAGACGAAGACGGCGAACTGGTCGAAGGGTCCAAGGGCGGACCGACCGAGCTGGCCAAGGCCACCGGTAAAGCCGGGTTCTTCCTGTTCCTCTACCTCGAGGTCCTCGACGCGTCGTTCTCCTTCGACGGTGTGATCGGCGCGTTCGCGATCACGTCCGACCCGATCATCATCGCCCTCGGCCTCGGCTTCGTCGGCGCGATGTTCGTCCGTTCCATCACGGTGTTCCTGGTCCGCAAGGGAACCCTGTCGGACTACGTGTACCTCGAGCACGGCGCCCACTGGGCCATCGGCGCACTGGCCGTGATCCTGCTGGTGTCCATCGGCTACCACGTCAACGAGAACGTCACCGGACTCGTCGGCGTCGCCCTCATCGGTGCCGCCTTCATCTCCAGCATCGTCCGCAACCGCAAGGCCGTCGCGACGGCGGGTCGAGCGGAAGACGACGTGGACGAGCAGGACCCGGTGTCCGTCGGCTAGGTTCTGCCTGTACTCACATCCAGCGGCAGTGCTCGTGACCCGGTCACGGGCACTGCCGCTCGACACTGGAAAGGGCACCCATGGGGCGGCTGCTCGACAAGTCGAAGAAGGTGGTGGAGGCGCAGCTCGCCGGAACCACCATCCGGGCGATACAGGGTTCGATGATCGCCTACGAGGGCAATGTCAGTTTCAAGTCGGCAGGTTTCGGTGGCGGTGACGGTGTGCTCGCCGGAATGAAGAGGCGCGCCACGGGCGAGGCGCTGTCGCTGATGGAATGCTCCGGCCACGGTGTCGTGTACCTCGCGGTGGGCGGTCAGTACGTTTCCGTCGTCGACCTGGCGAACGAGACCCTGCAGGTGGAGTCGCAGCAGCTGCTCGCCTTGAGCGGCAACCTGAACACCAACGTCACGTTCACCGGACTGCGCGGCGGGGTCGGCGGTCAGGGCCTGTTCACCACGACGGTCTCCGGCCAGGGGCAGGTGGCACTGCTGTCGGCGGGCGGGCCACTCATCCACCTCGAGGTGTCGCCGCAGTACCCGCTGGTGGTCGATCCCGACGCGTTCGTCTCGGCGCGCGGGCAGGTGACGCAGTCGTTCGTGACCGACGTGTCGTGGCGTAACGCCGTCGGCCAGGGCAACGGTGAGGCCTTCTCCCTCAAGTGGGACGGTCACGGCGTCGTCTCCATTCAACCGGCAGAGCGGTGAGCCCCATGGTCTTCTCGAAAGTGAACTCGAAGGTCGTCAAGGTCGACGTCGCCGCCGCCGGCGGTGTGGTGGCGCGCACGGGTGCGATGCTCTTCTACACGGGTCAGGTGCAGTTCTCGCCGCATCAGGTGCCGGGTTCCCAGTCGATGGCGGGCATGGGTGGATTCACCCGGATGGCCGGACGCATGATGCAGGGTGAGCACGAACGCACGATGCTCGCGCAGGGGCAGGGCGAGGTGCACTACGGTCACGCCGGGCTCGAGGTGCACGTCGTCGACATGTCGCAGGGCGGCGCGCTGTGCGTCGAGGCCTCCCGGCTGCTCGCTCACAATGCGGGACTGCAGAGTTCGGTGATCTCCGTGACGAGTCAGGGCGGTGGTGGCGGCGGACGCGGCATGCTCGGCGCCCTGCGCGGCGCGGCGGCAGGCGCCCTCTCCGGTACCGGAATGTTCACCACGCAGTTGTCCGGATACGGGTCGGCGGTCCTCCTCGCACACGGCGGCTTCATCGAACTCCCTGTCAGCGGCCCGAATCCGGTCTTCGTCGACCCCGACGCCTTCGTCGGCACGTACGGGAGCGTCCAGGTGGAACTGAAATCCGCCGTCGGCTGGCGTGAGGCCATGGGCCGCGGGGTCGGGGAAGCAATGCAATTGCAGTGCACGGGTCAGGGCATCGTCTACGTTCAGGCTTCGGAGGAGAAACTGTGACCGCCATCCACAATCCGTCGACTCTCGGCGCCAGCGACAACATTCCCGACAACAGCTACGCATTCTGCATCGACCTCACCGCGCCCTGGTTCATCCGCAAGGGTGCGATGATCGCCTACTACGGGCAGATGCAGTTCCAGGCACTGACCCACGGATTGCACGGCGCCGCACTGCACATGGTCGCCAACCAGTTCTCCGCGCCGCTGTACATGGGCGATTACGCGGTGGCCGAAGGATTCGGGAAGTTGATCATCGGCGACCGCGGTTACGACATCAACTCGTACGACCTCGACGACGGCAACCTCACCATCCGGGCGTCGAATCTCCTTGCGTTCGAACCGGGTCTGGCCCTGAACCAGTCCATCGTGCCGGGCTTCCTGACGCTCATCGGGACCGGCAAGTTCCTGGCGTCGTCCAACGGCCCGGTGATGTTCGCCGAGCCGCCGCTGCGGATCGACCCCGAGGCGCTCGTCGGGTGGGCCGACTGCCCGTCCCCGAGCCACCATTACGACCAGGGGTGGATCAGCAACTTCCTCGCGGCGGGCGCCCACATGATGGGAATCAACTCCGGGGAGGAACGGCAGTTCGACTTCACCGGCGCCGGAACGGTTCTGATCCAGTCGAGCGAGAAGGTCCTCAGCGACACGCATGTCGTGCGCAGCATCGAGGGTCAGATCCACGGCATCACCCCGAGTGGTCTGCAACGGCTCAACGGCGTGATCGCCGCCAAACTGGCGGAGCAGCCTCGCTGACACCCAGGAGATTGACAGGCTGAGCGAAGAGTTGTGGCAGGGACGGGGAGCAATCTCATCTGTGTCAGGAAGTTCTGACACCGCATCCGATACGTTCCAGGAGGAACCGCATGAAGTCCGTCGTGACCAAGGCCGTCGCAACCGGTGGTATCGCCCTCGCAGCCCTCGGCATCGGAGCCGGCGTTGCCAGCGCCGACCCGGTGGGCCACAACCCCGCCCCCGCCCAGCAGCAGCAGGCACCGCAGCCTCAGGCGCAGCAGCAGCAGCACGCTCCGCAGCAGCAGGCCCCCGCGCCGAGCCCGCACGGATTCTGGTTCTTCGGCACCTGGGTTCCCCTGCCCTGATCTGCGTTCCCCTCGCAGGGCGAAGGTGCCCTTCGACGCTCCCACGGCGCCGAAGGGCACCTTCGTATGTCTACCCGCGACGACTAGCGGGCGGGTCGCATACTCGGATTCGGGCCGAGCGTGATCGTCCGGGTTCTCGGCAGAAGTCCTATTTCCTTCCACCCCGCGGTCAGCGTGATCGTCCCCGACTCCGGGTAGTCGCTGATCCAGTAGTGCGGCGCGGAGTGATATTCGGACGCGTCCGCGGCGTCGGACTTCGACGTCGAATGCGGGTAGCGTGGATCGGCGACACCCTCCATGTCGTCGACCTGCACGTTCACCGCGAGATACGACCACCGTGCCGAGGGGTCGTCGGGATCGTCCAGCGGACGCGTCTCGTGCCGCGCGAGATCAGCGGATCTGCCTCTCGCCGTCAGCTCGACGCGCAGCAGCATGCCCGTCGGGTGCGCGACGACCTCCGCCAGTCGCAGGCTCAAGTCGCGGCTCGTCACGAGCTCCACCGGCCCGTGTACCACGATTCCCTCCGTGGCAGGCGGCGGTGCCGCCGGCCACCGTCTCCTGCGCATGACTCAATCGTCCCACCGGCTCCGACCGGCTGCCACAGCTACGTTTCGCACACTCAGGACAACTGGGCCATGCCGTACACCTTCGACGCGCGGACCCGGAGTACCTGCCGGTGCTCGGACACCATCGCACGGCGGAACTCTTCCCAGTCGTCGTGCTCTTTTCCGGACGCGAACCGGAACACGTCGACGAGCTCGTCCGCCGCCGGATCGTGCGGATCGGCCGCGACCGCGCTCAGTTCCGCGTCTCCCTCCACGACCGCGTAGCTCCAGAAGTCGGTCGCGCTGACGTGCAGCGAGACCCGCGGGTCGCGGGCGGCGTTCCGGGTCTTGGCCCGATCCGCCGTCACCGACACCCTCGCGGTCTGCGTTGCGGGGTCCCAGGCATAGATCACGTTGGACAATTGCGGGCGCCCGTCGCGTTTGATCGTCGCGAGGACCGCACGGTTGTGTGCGGCAACGAGGTCGAGAAGTGGGCGCCGGTCGTCATTCGCATCGAGGGTCATATCTCACCCAACCACGGTCACCGAGGCGGTGTTCCCGGCGACCCTCGGCAGACTCGTCCTGGCGATACAGGGCGCTCCTACCGACGAGTAGAGCGGACATGTCGCAAAATCATTGGCCGATAACGTGTTCCGGCTACTCACCGGTAGACGTTCTCGTGTGGGATCTGCGGTTCTTCTCGGGTACGCTCTCGTGATCCCGAGCCGGAAGGACCACACGTGAACGACTCATATCTCGTCATCGGCGAAACCACCGTGGCCCGACGGGTCTGTGCATCCCTCCGCGAAAGGGACTTCGACGTACGCCATCTCGTCGCCCCCGACGACGACGAACTCCGCCTGGCGATGGCGGACGAGCCTCGCGGTATGGCCGTACTGGTGCGCGACGACGTCGTCGCGCTGCGCTACGCGCTGGCGGCCGCGCACATCTCGGCGTCGATCCCGTTGGTGGTGACGATCTTCGACCGCACGGTCGCGGACCAGCTGTCGCAGCTGCTTCCGCAGTGCGAGGTGACGTCACCCGCAGATCTCGCCGCACCGACGCTCGCCGGTCCGTGCCTGGAACCCGAACTCGTCGCGGCCAGGCACGCGGGCGAGCACATGCTGACGGTCCGCATGATCGACGGCCACCCCGAGGGCGCGCACGTCGACCTGCCCCGGCGGAACTGGTGGCGCACCGCGGCGACCGGCGCGACCGGACTGTTGCGGTCGCACGACATCGGCACGCGCATCCTGCTCGGTGGGCTCGCGGGACTTCTCGCGGTCCTGTTCGCCGACTGGCTGTGGCTGATGCTCGGCCAGCACGTGGCACCGCTCGACGCGTTCAACGAGGCGGTGCGGGTGGTGACCACCGTGGGACCGGGAACCGATACCCACGGCAGCCCCGCCTACGCGGTGTTCGCCTCGGTGGCGATGCTGTTCACCGTCGTTTTCACGGCCATGTTCACCGCCGGAATCATCGAGCGCCTGCTCGGCCCCCGCCTGGTCGGCCTGGTGGGCAGCCGCGTCCTGCCCCGCTCCGGCCACGTCATCGTGGTGGGCCTCGGCCAGGTCGGGCTCCGGCTGTGCCGGGAGCTACAGGCTCTCGGTGTCGCGGTGGTGGGCGTCGAACGCGACCCCCAGGCGAAGAACCTGCGGCTCGTGCGGTCGATGAACATCCCGACCGTCGTCGGGCACGGCGGCGACCGTGAACTCCTCGAGCGACTGGGCGTGGGCCGCGCCCTGGCGCTGGCAGCCGTCGGCTCCGACGACCTGGACAACATTGCGGTGTCCGTGGCCGCACAGGCCTTGTCGCCCGGGCTGCGGCTGGTCCTGCGGGCCGGGGAGCAGGAGGCGATCGCCGAGACGCGGTCGTTGCTGCGGCTCGGCATCATCCGCGACGTCACCAGCCTGAGCGCCACGTACGTGGTGGCCAAGCTGATCGGCCTGCAACCGCAGGGGGTCGTGGCGGACGGCAGCCACCTCTACCTGGAGGTGCCGACGACGGAATCGTCCGAGCCCGTGTTCACCGAGCTGCCCGTGTCGCCGCGGATGAGCTGTCGGCACCTCGTCACCGCCTGACGACTAGCCGGTCACTGCCAGCGCGTCGATCTCGACGAGCATGACCTCGTGCGGGAGGTCGACGAACACCGTGGTTCGGCACGGCAGCTGTCCGCTCGGCACATTCGCCGCGATGAACTCTCCGTACACGTCGTTCATCGCGGCGAAGTCGTCCCGGGTGGTGAGGTAGACGCGGAACATCAGCACGTCTTCCACGCTCGCGCCGCCGGCTTCGAGGATCGCCTTGACGTTCTCGAGGGTGCGACGGGTCTGCTCGCGCACGTCGCCCTCCGCGATGTACTTGTTGGTGACGGGGTCCATCGGACCCTGCCCCGACACCTGGAGCAGGTTGCCCTTCTTGATGCCCTGGCTGAACGTGTGCGCGGGGGCGGGGGCGCCTTCGGTGCGGATGACGGTGGTGTCGGACATATCGATTCTCCTGTGTGTCGTTATTTTTCGGGTGGACGGGGGACGGTCAGGGCTGGGCACGGTATCCGCAGTCGCGGGAGATCCGCGCCCCCACGGCCTGAAGGGGTTCGAGCAGGTCGAGGACGCCTTCGTAACTGAGCACGACGTCGGGCACCGAGACGGAGACGGCGGCGACGACGCGGCCGGACGCGCCACGGATGGGCACCCCGATGCAGTTGACGGACGGCTCGTTCTCCTCCTGATCGTGCGCCCAGCCCTGCTCCCGGACCGTGCGGATCTCGTCGAGGTAGCGTTCGGGCGTCGTGATCGTGTTGGCGGTGCGGGCGGAGAAGTCCATCGAGTCGACGATGGGCCGCAGTTCCGAGTCCGGCAGATCGGCGAGGATCACCTTCGCGACCGCGGTGGAATTGAGGTTGGCGCGCAGTCCGATTCGCGAGTACATCCTGATCTGGTCGTGCGATTCGAGTTTGTCGATGTACACCACGTCACCGCCCTCCATCGCCGCGAGGTGCGTGGTGCGCCCGTATTCGCGGTTGAACGCGACGAGGTGCGGCGACGCGATGCGCCGGACTTCCCGCTGATCGGTGGCCTGCGCGGCGAGCTCGAAGATGCGGGAACCGAGGTGGTACTGGTTGCTGTTGTCGCGGAACGTGAACCGCTCGTCGGACAGCGTTCGCAGCAGCCGGAGCACGGTGGTCTTGTGGACCCCGGTGGATTCGGCCAGCTGGTCGAGATTGGCGGGACCGTTGCCGAGTTGCACCAGCAGGTGCAGGGCGCGGGAAACACTCTGACTCATCCGTTCACTCCACTTTCTCGGGGGGAGAAACCGTCGGCGGTGACGCTCGTTGCCGCCCAGTCCGATTCGGAGCACCGGAGCAGCTCGTCCAGCAGTTCGGCGGCCGGCGGTGGCGCCGAGTCCGCGGCCACCGTCAGGGTGGCGGCGGCACCGATGTGTCCGCGGCGCAGGCACCGCGCCTGATCCTCGCCGCGCACCACACCGCTGAGATATCCGGCGGCGAAGGCATCGCCCGCGCCGACGGGTTCGACGACGTCGACGCGGAGCGCGGGAACAGCCACACTGCGGCCACTGCGGTCGACGGCCAGCGCCCGGTGCGCTCCGTCCTTGACGACGACGGTGGCCGGGGCGGGCAGGATGAGCCGCAACTCGTGCGGATCCGCGGTGCCGAGAACACGGAGGGCCTCGTCCGCGCCGACGAGAACAAGATCGGCGAGATTCGCCAGTTCCACGACGATCCGCGGGTCGCCGTCCGGCCACAGTTGCTCACGCCAGTTGACGTCGAAGCTGACCACACCGGAGATTCCCGGCCGGTGGCGGAGCAGTCTCCGCATCAGCGCGAGGCACGAATCGGACAGGGCCGGTGTGATTCCGCTGCAGTGGACCACGGCGGCGCGGCCGAACAGGTCCGCGACCGCCGGCCGGTCGAGGAAGCCGGGATCCATGGCCGACGCCGCCGAACCCGCGCGGGAATACAGGCTGTCCGTTCGCGGCTCGCCGTGCTCGTCGAGGGCGGTGGATTTCGAGTAGTGCCCGGTGGGCCTGTCGGGATCGACCTCGATCGCGCGGACGTCGACACCCCGGGCCTGCAGTTCGGTGCGGATGAGGGTGCCGAACTCGTCGTCGCCGAGGCGTCCGACCCAGGCGGCGGGGACACCCAGCGTGGCGAGCCCGGCGGCGACGTTCGCCTCGGCGCCGGCCAGGTGGAGTGTCGAGTCCGGGGCCACCAGGACCATCGCCTCACCGAGGCACGCGACACCGGACTCGGGGGTGGGGGTCGATTCCTGCACTTGTTACCTCTACGACTGCTCGGACCGGCACTGGAGTTGCGTTTCGAGAGCCCTCGCCCCGGCGATGCATGCCACACCGGACCGTTGACGATGACCCAGGCCAATGCTAGACATAGGTGACTCAAAAACGCAATCAACGTTGCATAGAGTGCAACGTTGCACTTCACGGCACTCCCCCGATGAAGGCCAGCCCCACAGAACCCGAACGACAGGATCGACGATGACGATCAGCGGACCGGACACACTCGATTCCGGTGCCTTGGCGGAGCTCGACGAGTTGCGCTTGTCCGACGTGGACAAAGCTCTCCCCTCCACGGCGAACGGCCTCACCAAGACCGAATTCCTCGGAACGCAGCCGCGGCTGTCCGCCTTCAGCACACCCGTGATGGTCCTCGACGAGACGGCCATCGCCGGCAATCTCGACACCATGGCGGCCTGGTGCGAGGCGCACGGGGTCGACCTCGCTCCGCACGGGAAGACGACGATGTCTCCGGTGCTGTGGGACCGGCAGATCCGCAGCGGCGCGTGGGGCATCACGCTGGCGAACTTCGGTCAGCTCCGGGTGGCGGTGCGATTCGGCGCGCGCCGGGTGCAGATCGCGAACTCGCTCGTCGACCCGACCGCGCTGCGGTGGCTGGCCGAGCAGATGGACGCGAATCCGGAACTCGAAGTATTGATGTGGGCCGACTCCCCGCAGACGGTCGATGCGATGACCGCGGCGCTCGCGGACGTCACGGTGGTCCGACCGCTGCCCGTGCTCGTCGAACTCGGCGGGGAGGGAGGACGCACCGGCGCACGCTCCGTGGCCGAGGCCGTGAAGGTGGCCGAACGTATCGGGGAGAGCCCCGCACTCCGGTTGGCCGGCGTCTCCGGTTACGAGGGAGCCCTCGCACACGATGCCTCCGAGGAGTCCCTCGCCCGGGTCCGCACATACCTCCGGTCGATGGCCGAACTGCATCGCCGGCTCGAGGCCGAGGGCCGCTATCCCGAGGGTCGCGACGTGTACGTGACCGCGGGCGGCAGCGCCTACTTCGACGTGGTCGCCGAGGTGCTCGCCGAACTTGCCGGTGGCAGAACCAAAGTGGTGGTCCGCGCCGGCGCATACATCATCCACGACGACGGCTTCTACACCGGGATCTCACCGTTCGGCCGCGGCGAAGACAGGCAGGCGCGTCGGCTCACGTCGGCGATGCACACGTGGGCCCGGGTGGTGTCCCGCCCCGAGCCGGGCCTCGCCCTGCTCGACGCCGGCAAGCGCGACGTCCCGTTCGACGAAGGACTCCCCACCGCGCAGGCCGTCGCCGGCCAACTCGGGGCGACGCCGCGGCCCCTCGACGGCGCCGAAGTGACCGCCGTCAACGATCAGCACGCGTTCCTGCGGCTCGATCCCGCACGACCCGAACACGATCTGCGTGTCGGGGACGTCGTCCGGCTCGGTCTCTCCCACCCGTGCACCGCGTTCGACAAGTGGCGCTGGATTCCCGTCGTCGGTGACGACTCCGACGATCCCGTCGTCGTCGACCTGATCCGCACGTTCTTCTGATCCCCGGCCGAGGACTCACATCATGACCACTCTGATCCGTTCCGCCACCGTCGTCGACGGTTCGGAGGCGCCGCGGTACCGCGCCGACGTGCTCGTCGACGGTGACCGGATCGCCGAGATCCGGCCCGAGGCAGATCACTCCGAGACCGGACACCCCCGCGCGGATCGTGTGATCGACGCCGACGGCCTGGTGCTCGCGCCCGGTTTCATCGACATGCACGCCCACTCGGATCTGCAGATCCTGCTGAACCCCGAGCACCCGTCGCGGATCACCCAGGGCGTCACCACCGAGGTGCTCGGGCAGGACGGGCTGTCCTACGCACCCGTCACCGACGACGTGCTCGCGGTGGTCCGGCGCAAGATCGCGGGGTGGAACACCGATCCCGAGGATTTCGACTTCTCCTGGCGGAGTGTGGGCGAATACCTCGACCGACTCGATCGCGGTATCGCCACCAACGTCGCGTATCTCGTCCCGCACGGGGTCGTGCGGGCGCTGGTGGTCGGCTGGGACGACCGATCGGCGACACCGTCGGAGATCGAGGAAATGCAGCGGATCGTGGCGCAGTCCATGGCGGAGGGTGCCGTCGGGTTGTCCGCAGGGCTGACCTACACGCCGGGGATGTACGCGGACAACGAGGAGTTGCTGGCACTGTGCCGGACCGTCGCCGAGTACGGCGGCTACTTCTCTCCGCACCACCGGTCCTACGGCGCCGGCGCCATGGAGGCCTACGCCGAGATGGTCGACCTGACGTCGCGGGCCGGGTGCGCTCTGCATCTCGCCCACGCCACGCTGAACTTCGGACCCAACAAGGGCCGCGCCCCGGAACTGCTCGCCCTGCTCGACACGGCCGAATCCGCAGGCGCGGACATCAGCCTCGACACCTACCCCTATCTTCCCGGCGCCACCACGCTGTCGGCGATCCTGCCCAGCTGGGCGTCGGCGGGTAGCATGGAACAGACGCTCGATCGACTCCGGGATCCGGTTGCGCTCGAACGCATCCGGGAGCATCTCGAGGTCACCGGCTCCGACGGCTGCCACGGGGTGATCGCCGAGTGGCACACGCTCGAGATCAGCGGCGTGCAGAACACGGAACTCGACGACTACGTCGGGAAGACCGTCGCGGACATCGCCGCCGCCGAGAACCGCGACCCCTTCGACGTCTGCATCGACATCCTGATCCGCGACCAGCTCGGCAGCGGCATCCTGCAACACGTCGGCCACGAGGAGAACGTGCGCGCAATCATGCAGCACCCCCGGCACACCGGCGGCAGCGACGGACTGCTGGTCGGCGCGAAACCGCACCCGCGCGGGTGGGGAACGTTCGCACGCTACCTCGGGCACTACAGCCGCGACCTCGGCCTGATGTCCCTAGTAGTACTTTGTTAGCTCGGCGTGTCGGCTCGAGTTTTCGTGGTTTTCTCGAGAGCATGCGGGCATGGATACAGCCGCTCTCGCCCGGGTCGGGGAACAGTTGGATACGTTTGTCGGTGAGGTGTTCTCGTCGCTGGCACGGAAGGATCAACGGGAGAAGGCGGGGCTGTATGCGCGGGGGTTGATGCTCGACGGCCGGCGGAAGTCGATGCAGCCGATGGCGCAGCGGTTGCAGGTCGACCATCAACAGTTGCAGCAGTTCGTGACGACCTCGCCGTGGGACGTGGTTCCGGTACGGAAAACCCTCTCCCGCAAAGCGTGCGATCTGATCGCCCCGGATGCGTGGGTCATCGACGACACCGGGTTCGTCAAGGACGGCGACCGCTCGCCGGGTGTGGCCCGGCAGTACTCGGGCACCCTCGGCAAGGTCGGCAACTGCCAGATCGCGGTCAGCGTGCACGCGGCCACCGATGCCGCGTCGGCCCCGTTGGACTGGCGACTGTTCCTGCCGCAGAGCTGGGACGATCGGTCCACCACCGATCCCGATGCGGTCGCGGAGATCGCCGCCCGCAGGAAGCGGTCCGCGATCCCCGACGCGGAGCAGCACCGCACCAAGTGGGAGATGGCGATCGAGATGATCGACGAGCTGATCGAGTGGGGCCGGATTCCGCCGACCACGGTGGCGGACGCCGGCTACGGCGACGCCACCGCCTTCCGGCTCTCGCTGACCGAGCGGGGCATCGACTACGTCGTCGCCGTCAAGGGGTCCACCAGCGCCTTTCCCGGCGACGCGGTCCCCGAGACACCTCCCTACAGCGGGCGCGGACGGCAACCGGCCCCGCGCTACCCGGGACCGGCCGCCAGCTGCAAGGACCTGGTCCTGGCCGCCGGACGGAAGGCCCTGCGGACGGTGACCTGGCGCCGCGGCGGCAAGGCCGACCCGACCAATCCGACCGCGGCGATGCGCTCGCGGTTCGCCGCACTGCGCCTCCGCCCGGCGAACCGCGACATTCCCCGCGCCGACGACGGCACCCTGCCCGAGCTCTGGTTGCTCGCCGAGTGGCCCGCCGGCGCCGACGAACCGACCGACTACTGGCTCTCCACCCTGCCCGCCGACACCCCACTGAAAGAACTCGTGCGCCTGGCGAAACTCCGCTGGCGCGTCGAGCACGATTACCGGGAGCTGAAAACCGGTCTCGGACTGGATCATTTCGAGGGTCGTTCCTGGCTGGGCTGGCATCACCACGCCACCCTGGTCACCGCCGCTCACCTATTCCTCACCACCCTCCGACTCACCGACCCAAAAGCAGCTGGGCAGGACTGAGCCTCTACGCCGTTCTCCGCGAACTCCAACGCGCACTTGCCCGTTGGATCGGTACCTGCCCACTCTGTGACCACACCTTCCCAACCTAACAAAGTACTACTAGAGGAGTGCGTCGGTCACCTCAGCGGCCGAGCCGCGACCCGGTTGCGGCTCGTCGACCGCGGCTTCGTCCGCCGCGGCTACGCCGCCGACCTCGTGCTCTTCGATCCGGACACGGTCAGCGACACCGCGACCTACGCGCAGCCGCGCCAGGCGGCGGCCGGTATTTCCCACGTATTCGTCCGCGGCCGCCTCGCCCTCGAGGACGGCCGCCTCACCGGCGCGACCGCCGGAAGATCGTTGCGCCGCGAAGAAGGAGGAGCAGTTCGATGACCGAGATCGACATTCTGCGTGCCGACCGGGTACTGACGGTGGTGCGAGCGGAGACCATCCCCGACGCCGCGGACCTGTGCCACGCACTCGCCGAGGGTGGAATCCGGACGGTCGAGCTGACGTTCACCACGCCCGATGTGCTCCATCATCTCGGCCGCGCCGCCGACGCCGCAGCCGCGGCAGGCAGCATCCTCGGCGTCGGAACCGTGATGACCGGCGATCAGGCCGCCGCCGCGATCGACGCCGGCGCCCGGTTCCTCGTCACCCCCGGCATCCGTCCGGACGTCGCGAAAGTCGCGACGGGACGGTCGGTTCCCGTCTTCCTCGGCGCGTTCACCCCCACCGAGGTGGCCATGGCCGTCGACCTCGGCTCGGCCGCGGTCAAGATCTTCCCCGCCAAGCGGCTCGGCCCCGACTACCTGTCGGACCTGCACGGCCCGTATCCCGGCGTGGAACTCCTGCCGTCGGGTGGGATCAACGATTCCAACGCCCGCCAGTTCCTCGACGCCGGCGCGCTGGCCGTGTGCGCGGGCACCAGCGTCGTCCCACCGTCCAGCGTCGCGGCAGGCAACTGGACCGACATCACCGACCGCGCACGATCGTTCGTCGCCGCGCTCTCGAACTAGACCCACTCTCGCCCGACCCCACCCACCTCCCCTGGAGACGCAATGACGTCGTTCGTCGACTGGCTGCAGCACGACACAGCCGGACTACTCACTCTCGCAGCGGTATCCATCGCCGTGCTGTTGATCCTCATCATCAAGCTGAAGCTCGAACCGTTCATCGCGCTGATCGTCGTCGGTGTCGGCGTCGCGCTCATCGCGGGAGTGTCGGTGGTCGAACTGGTCGGCACACCGACGTCGGCGGCCGACTCGATCCTGGAGAAGGGGTTCGGCGGCATCCTGGGGCATATCACCCCGATCATCGGCCTGGGCACCGTCCTCGGCGCGATGATGGAACGCTCCGGGGGCGCCGACGTCCTGACCGAACGACTACTGAAGTTGTTCGGGCCCAAGGGCGCTCCGCTCGCGATGGGTGTCACCGGCCTCGTCCTCGGCATCCCGGTGTTCTTCGACATCGGCATCTTCATCCTCGCCCCGCTCGTGTACGTGGCGGCGAAGCGCGGCGGCAAGTCGCTGGTGATGTACGCGATGCCGATGCTCGCCGGTCTGTCCATGACGCACGCGTTCCTGCCGCCGCACCCGGGCCCCGTCGCCGCGGCCGGGCTGCTGCACGTCGACATGGGCTGGATCATCATCATGGGCCTCGCCTGCGGTATCCCCGCCTGGTTCGTCAGTGGCGTCGTCTGGGGTAGCTGGATCGGCAAGCGGGTGATCATCGAGGTCCCCGACGAATTCATCCCGGAGGAGAAGGAAGCCGACAAGAACCCGCCGCCGCTCTGGCTGATCTCGTTCATCATCCTCGTGCCGATGGTGCTGATCCTCGGTGCGACGGTCGGCAACGTAATCCTCGAAGAGGGCTCGACGCTGCTGTCGGTCCTCATCTTCCTCGGCACGCCCACGATCGCGCTGACCATCGCCGTCCTGCTGGCGCTGTACCTGCTGGGGACCCGGCGCGGAATCACGGCGCGGGAGATCGGTGCGATGTCCGCGGCGGCGTTGAAGCCCGTCGGCATGATCCTGCTGGTCGTCGGTGCCGGTGCGTTCTTCGGCGCGGTGCTGCGGGCCACCGGAGTCGGGCAGGCCCTGGCAGACTCGATGGATGCGCTCGGTCTCCCGGTCATCCTGTCCGCGTACCTGATCAGCTGCGCACTCCGCATCGCCCAGGGTTCGGCGACCGTCGCCATCGTCACCACCGCAGGCGTCATCGAGCCGTCGATTGCAGCCGGAAATTATTCGTCCCCGCAGATCGCCCTGATCGTGATCGCCGTGTCGGCCGGATCCATCATCGCCAGCCACGTCAACGACGGCGGATTCTGGATCGTGTCACGGTATTTCAACATGTCGGTGAAAGACACCCTGAAGACGTGGACGGTGCTCGAAACCATCCTGTCGGTGGTGGGCTTCGCGATGGCCTCGCTGATCTGGGTGCTCGTCTAGCTCCCGGAGTCCGCATCGCGCAGCACCCGCGCCGCACCGGCGAACGTCCGCACCTGCCGGTCGTCCCAGACATGGGCAGGCACACCACCGCCCAGCAGCGTGCGGACGAGCGCGGGGTCGTCGCCGATCGGCACGTCGCTGCCCGCGATCACGATGTTGCCGTAGCGGCGGCCCTTGAGCATGGCGGGATCGGCGATGATCGTGGTGTGCGGGAACACGCTGCCGATGGTCGCCGCCTCCCGGCGCGCCAGGACGAGGTCGCGGGTGTCGCCGCAATTGACTGCATAGATCCCGCCGGGTGCCAGCACCCGTCGCACATGTCCGGTGAACTCCGTCGTCGTCAGCGGCGCCGGAGTCGTGTTCCCGGCGAACACGTCGCGCACGATCAGGTCGCGGCTGGACTCCGTCAGCGTCTCCGTGACCGCCCGCGCCTCACCCACCCGCAGTCGCAGCAACGGTGCCCGCGGGAGGTCGAACCATTCACGGACCAACTCGGCGAGCTTGCCGTCGAGTTCGACCACCACCTGCCGGGCGTCCGGATACCGGGCGGCGAGATGCCGGGCAAGGGAGCAGGCGCCGCCACCGAGGTGCAGGGCCCGCACCCGCTGATCCGTCCCCCAGTGCGAAGCGACCAGTTCGGCGATCCACCGCATGTACTCGAAATCGAGGTGCGTCGGGTCCGACAGGTCGATGTGGGAACTCTCGACCCCGTTCACCTTCAGCACCCAGCCGTGCGGATTGAGGTGGTCTTCGGTGAGCTCGCACGTGCCCGTGTCGATCGGGTACACGCCGGCGACGGGACCCCCGTCGGTTGTCCGGGCAGCCTGACCGCCGCGCTGCCTGCCCATCGTCCGTCTTCCCTACTGCTCGCGCCGTCCGCTCGCGTCTGCTGCGAGAATCGTCATCCCACGATACCGGGACGAGACACGGGTGACCTACCGTGGTGACGCGCACGAGAAGGGAAGACGATGGAACCTCAGGAAGTCGACTTCGCGCACACCGAAGGCGCTGCGAAGCGACGTCGCGAGAAGGCGATGGGACTCGCGCGGTACGTGTGGGATCGCGGAATCAGCGGTCAGGAGCTCCTCGACCTCACCGACGGCACGCTGCGGAAACTCGCCCGGGCGGCCGGATCGAACCCGCCGAGCACCATGGAGACGTGGCTGACCGTGGTCGAGTTGCTCGACCAGAAGTCGGCGTGGGCGGAGCGCCACCCCGACCATCCCGCCGCCACCCCGGCGCACCGCGACGAGAAGATCATGTGGGTGAAGCCGCCGATCGTCCCCTGGACCGACTGACCTGTGAGTACTTATTAACCACGGGCGGTTAACAAGTACTCACGGGCGGAGCATGAGGATTCGGTCGTCGCCCTCCCCCGGATCGCCGCGCCCGTCACGGTTGCTGGTGCTGAACCACACGGCACCGTCCGGTGTCGCGACGACGGTACGCAGTCGCCCGTACTCGCCTTCGAGCAGCGACTGCGGTTCGCCGAGCGAGCCGTCACCGGCCACGGGGATCCGCCACAGGCGTTCGCCGCGCAGCGCCGCGACCCACAGCGCGCCGTCCTGGAACGCGAGCCCGGACGGGGACGCCTCGCCGGTGGACCATTGGACCACCGGATCGACGAAGCCCGCGTCGCCCGACCGCCCCTCGACCTCCGGCCATCCGTAGTTGCCGCCGGGTTCGATGAGGTTCACCTCGTCCCAGGTGTTCGCCCCGAATTCGGTGGCCCACAGCCGGCCGGCGTCGTCCCACGCGAGGCCCTGCACGTTGCGGTGCCCGAGCGACCACACGGGTGATCCGGGGGTGGGGTTGTCGGCCGGGATCGACCCGTCGGGATTGATCCGCAGGATCTTGCCGCCGAGCGAGGACGGGTCCTGGGCGCGTGGCCGGTCGCCGGCTTCACCGGTGGCGACGTACAGCTTGCCGTCCGGACCGAACGCGATCCGCCCGCCGTCGTGGATGGATCCGGCGGGGATGCCCGTCAGGATCGGGGCCGGCTCGCCGAGGCTGCGACCGTCGAAGCGCAGGGCGACCACCCGGTTGTCGTCGCCGGTGGTCAGGTACGCGTAGATCGTCTGGTCCGTTGCGTAGGCCGGTGAGACGGCCAGGCCCAGCAGTCCCGATTCGCCCCGCGCCGCCACACCGGGCACCTCGCCGATCACGGTCGTGTCGCCGTTCGCCTGCAGGTGCCGGATCGCGCCGCTGTCCCGTTCCGCGATCAGCGCCGTCCCGTCCGGCAGGAGCGCGATCCCCCACGGCACGTCGAGGTCGGCGGCGATCACCGTGGGCTCCGTGCCTGCCGGCGCGGCGACGGCGGTGGTCGTCGACGGCTGTGCGGAACTCCCCTCCGACTGGCAAGCCGCACACGTGACAACCACCAGCAACGCCGTAGCCGAGAAAAGTCGCCGCCCCATGGGTGTCCTCCCGTCACGTGACCGCACCCTGTCCATCCTCCCCCAAGCGAGTGGCAAAGTATCCTCGACCACGCATCGCCACTCACGTGAGGAGGTGACGGCGGGTGATCCTTCCGCAGAATCGCGCAGGGGGTCCGGGGCCGCCTCCGTCGCCGACAACCCCGGCCGCCGCGCACCCGATCTCGCCGCAAGCCTCGGCCGCGAGACGGAGCCGTTCAAGCGGGACGTCCGGAAGCTGAAGAACCTGGGGCTGACGCACAGCCTCGACGTCGGGTACCGGATCTCGCCGCGCGGCGTCGCCTACCTCGCGGCAACACCCGACGGCCCCTGATCGGTCATTCGCCGCACTTACACTGTGCTCCATGGCCACTGCGGGCGATCTGAATCTGGAGCGGTACTTCGACCGGATCGGGTACGACGGCGACCGATCCGCGTCGACGGCGACGCTGAACGAGCTTGCCGCACATCACGCCCGCTCGATCCCGTTCGAGAACCTCGACCCGTTCCTCGGCACACCGAACCGGCTCGATCTACCGTCACTGCAACAGAAATTGGTCGAATCACGAAGAGGCGGTTACTGCTTCGAGCAGAATCTCCTGCTGCGGGCTGTCCTGCTCAAACTCGGATTCGACGTCACGCCGCTCGCCGCGCGGGTTCTGTGGGGATCTCCGATCGATGCGATCACTCCGCGCTCGCACATGCTGTTGCTCGTCGACGTCGCCGGCGAGCGGCGGCTCATCGACGTCGGGTTCGGCGGCATGACCCTCAACACCACGCTGCGCCTCGAACTGGACACCGTGCAGGACACTCCGCTGGAACCGTTCCGCCTGGTCGACATCGATGGCGACTACGCGATGCAGGCACTCGTCGGTGACGAGTGGCGGACCATCTACCGGTTCGACCTCACCAGGCAGTTTCCCGTCGACTACGAGGCCCCCAACTGGTACCTGTCGACCTGGCCCGGATCGCATTTCGTGACCGGACTGATGGCGGCGCGAGCCACGGAAAACCGCCGCTACGCCCTGGCCGGTACGCGCCTGACGGTGCACCACCTCGGCGGGACGTCCGAGCGGCGCGAACTGGCGACCGTCGACGAACTGCGAGGCAGTCTCGAAACCGATTTCCTCATCGACACGAGCGGACTACCCTCACTGGACGCGGCGTTCAGCCGACTCCGGCACGCCTAGCCGCCCGGTAACATGACGGCGTGTGCGAAACAGGTGGCTGCTGAGGTGGCCGAGCAGCCGGCGTCGGGGGAACGGTATTTCCTCGAGTCCCTGGACCGTGGCCTGAGCGTTCTCGAATGCTTCGACGAGCAGCACCGGGAACGCACGCTGAGTGAGGTGGCGCAGGCTGTCGGGATCACCCGGTCCACGGCGCGCCGTATTCTGCTCACCCTGGTGGACAAGGGTTTCCTGCGTCTCGACGGACGAAACTTCTCGCTCACACCGCGGGTGCTGCGGTTCGGCTTCTCGTACCTCGCCGCGCTGCGACTGCCGCAGGTCGCCGACCCGCACATCGAGGCTCTCGCGAAGGAACTGGGCGAGACCATCTCCGTCACCATCCTCGACGGTCCCGACGTGGTGTACGTGGCACGGGTCCGCTCGCCGAGGATCATTCGTATTTCGATCACGGTGGGCATGCGGTTCCCCGCGTATGCGACGTCCACGGGACGGGTTCTGCTGGCGGGACTTTCGGCCGACGCGCTCGACGACTACCTGAAGACCACCGAATTCCAGGCCTTCACACCGCACACGATCTCCGACGTCGACCAATTGCATGCCGAGGTCCGGAAGGTCGCCGAGGACGGCTGGTCGATGTCGGAGAACGAGCTCGAGATCGGCATTCGCGGCGCGGCCGTTCCCATCCGGGATCGGACGGGCGCCGTGGTCGCCGCCCTCAACTCCTCGCTGCAGGGCACCCAGTACACGCGGGACGACGTCGCGGTATCGGTGGTGCCGAAACTCGTCGCGACCGCGGAGCGGATCGGTTCCGACCTGTCCCTCGGCTGATCGCTTACGCGGCGCGCCTGCTCTGCCGTTCGACGAGTTCCAGCACGTGCGCGTACATGCGCTCGAAATCCGGTGCGACACCGGTGAACAGCTGGAACGAGTCGGCCGCCTGGAAGACGTTCATGCCGGCTCCGCCGAGGGTGGGGGCACGCCGCCATGTTCAGTGCGCGTTCTCGAGCTTCGCGGGTGTGGCGGCGTCCGTCGTGTCGGCACTGGCATCGGGCTGCAGTCGCCACGCGATCAGGGCGCTGACGATGCAGCCGCCGGCGAGGTACACGGCCACGAGGTGCCAGGACCCGCCGCTGGCGGTGACGAGGGCGGCCGCGATGAACGGGGTGAAGCCGCCGCCGATCGCGCTGGCCACCTGGTACCCGACACCCGCGCCGCTGTAGCGGTATTCGGCCCCGAACATTTCGGTGAACAGCGGCTGCTGCACGCTGACGACCATGTCGTGCGAGATGTTGACGAGGAGCACGGCGAGGATGACGGTGCCGATCATCGACCCGTTCTCGAGGAAGATGAAGAACGGGAACGCGCACACCGCGCCGATCAGGGCGCCGAGGATGTAGACGCGCCGCCGGCCGTGCTTGTCGGACAGCCACGCGAACAGCGGGATGGTGCCGATACCCACCGCACCGACGAGCAGGCCGACGTTGAGCATGAAGTTGCGCTCCATCCCCAGTTCCTGGGTGGAGTAGCTCAACGCGAACGTGGTCACGATGTACATGGAGAACAGTTCTGCGAAACGCAGACCGATGATCTGGAGGAATGCCTTCGGGTGGTTGCGCAGTGCCTCGACGAGCGGAATCCGCTTCTTGTCCTGGGCGGTCTGCTCCTCCTCGACCTTCTCGACCTTTTCGACGAACTCGGGGCTCTCCTGCACGCCGGCGCGGATCCACAGACCGATACCGACCAGGACGACGCTGGCGACGAACGGAACCCGCCAACCCCACTGGCTGAACGCGTCCTCGGTGGTCAGGTTGCTCATGAGCATGACGAATCCGGTGGCGAGGATGAGCCCCACCGAGTAGCCGACCTGCACTCCGCTGCTGTAGAACGCCTTCTTCTTCGGCGGCGCGCTCTCGACGGCCATCAGCGCGGCTCCACCCCACTCGCCGCCGACGGCGAAGCCCTGGACGGCGCGGAGGGTGACGAGCAGGACCGGCGCCCACCAGCCGATCGACCCGAACGACGGCAGCAGCCCGATCAGGGCGGTGCTCGTGCCCATGATCAGCACGGTGAGGATCAGCATCCGCTTGCGTCCGATGCGGTCTCCGTAGTGGCCGAACACGACGCCGCCGAGCGGCCGGAACAGGAATCCGACGCCGAACGTCGCGAACGCGGCGAGCGTGCCGATCGCCGGGCTGACGTTCGGGAAGAACTCCGAGTTGAAGACCAGTGCTGCGACCAGCCCGTAGAGCAGGAAGTCGTACCAGTCGATGACCGCGCCGACGAAACTGCTCAGCGCTGCTCTTCGCGCCTGCTTCTCGGCTGCCGGGGTGAAGGCGTGATCGCTCATTCCGATGTCCCGTCTACGTTGGTGCCGGACAAACCGCGTTCGCCTACCGAACAAATGTCCGCTGGTTGAATAATATGACGGTAGGCATAGCGTTTCCGCGTTGTCAAGAAGGCGCAGGTGCGTGGTACTGCCGTTTCGTCTATCTCGCCGGCCCGAAATTCACCGAATCGGCGGTTCCGGAGCCCACGCCACTCGTACACACTTTTCCGAATCAGCGACGCACATCACACCCGGAGTAGCGCCGAAGGGATTTCTCCATGTCAGGAACCACCGATCCGCAGCTTCAGCACACGCTGAAGAAGCGGCACCTCTCGATGATCGCTATCGCGGGGGTGATCGGCGCAGGCCTCTTCGTGGGCTCCGGGGTCGCGATCCGCGAGACGGGCCCCGGCGTTCTCGTGGCCTACGCGCTCGCGGGCATCGTCGTCATCCTCGTGATGCGCATGCTCGGCGAGATGTCGACCGCCAACCCCGAGACGGGATCGTTCTCGGCGTACGCCGACCGCGCGATCGGCCGCTGGGCCGGCTTCAGCATCGGCTGGCTCTACGCCTGGTTCTGGATCATCGTCCTCGGCATCGAGGCGACGGCCGGTGCCGTCATCATGAACCGCTGGATCCCCGACGTCCCGCAGTGGAGTTGGGCACTGATCCTGATGGTGTTGCTGACGCTGACGAACATCGCGTCCGTGAAGTCGTTCGGCGAGTTCGAGTTCTGGTTCGCGTCGATCAAGGTCGCGGCCATCGTCATCTTCCTGGTGCTCGGCGTGCTCGCGATCTGCGGAGCCCTGCCCGGCGTCGAAGCGCCCGGGCTCACCAACCTCACCGGCCACGGCGGGTTCTTCCCCAACGGGGCAGGTGCCGTGTTCGCGGCGGTCCTCGTGGTCGTGTTCTCGTTCTTCGGCGCCGAGATCGCCACCATCGCCGCCGGTGAATCCGCCAACCCCGTGGCGGCAGTGCGCAACGCCGTGCGTTCCGTCGTGTGGCGCATCCTCATCTTCTACATCGGCTCCATCGCCGTCGTCGTGACGCTGCTCCCCTGGGACGACGCCTCCGTCGCACTGAGCCCGTACGTCGCCGTCATGGACTCGTTCGGCATCCCGGCGGCCGGCAACATCATGGACGTCGTCGTGCTCACGTCCGTGCTGTCCTGCCTGAACTCCGGCCTGTACACGGCGAGCCGCATGATCTTCTCGCTCTCCCGCCGCGGCGACGCCCCGGCCTCGTTGTCGAAGATCGGTTCGTCGGGTGTTCCCCGCCAGGCCGTCCTCGTCTCGACGGTCGTGGGGTTCCTGACCGTGGGTCTGAACTACCTGTACCCGGACACCGTGTTCCTGTTCCTCGTCAACTCCTCGGGCGCGATCGCCCTGTTCGTGTGGCTGGCGATCTCGGTGTCGCAGCTGCGCATGCGGCGCAGCCTCGAGGCGGAGGGCAAGGACCTGTCGCTGAAGATGTGGTTGTTCCCGTACCTGACGTGGTGCACCATCGCCGCCATCATCGCGCTCTGCGTCGGCATGCTGGTGCTGTCGGAGACCAGGAGCCAGATGTACGTCTCGATGGGACTCGCCGTGGTCGTGGTCGGAATCGGGATCTACCGTCAGCACACTCGCGGGACCACGGACGAGACGCCGGATCCCTCGCCGTCCGGCGAAGAGGTCGACGCCCTCCGCCCCTGAGCTCGGATCCGCCGAACTGTTCGTATATCGAACAGTAGTGCGCTCTCGGAACTCGGCGTACAGTCCCGCCGAGGAAAGGCCGGACCCACCGGCCCGAGGAAGGACCGAAGCTCATGAGGTGGGCGATTCTCGGCGCGAGCAACATCGCTGCCACACGCGTGCTCCCCGCGTTGCGGGAGTGCGGGCAGACCGCAGCCGTCGTGCTCAGCGGCGACGCGGCACGCGCCGACGACTACCGGCGGACCCACGACATCGAGTCCGCCACCGGTGACCTGCGCGACGCGGTGGGCGGCGACGTCCAGGCGGCCTACATCTCCTCGACCAACGACAAGCACTTCGACCACGCCATGGCCGCGATCGACGCGGGTCTGCACGTGCTGTGCGAGAAGCCGCTCTCCTTCGACGTCACTCAGGCGCAGAAGATGGTCGACGCGGCCGCGGCCGCGGGGGTGGTCTTCGCGACGAACCATCATCTCCGCACTCATCCCGTTCATCGTGCAGCGCGAAAGTTGCTGGCGGAGGGTGCGATCGGCGACCTCCTGTCGGTGCGCGTCAGCAACGCCATCCTGCTGCGCCAGGCCCTGCGTGGGTGGCGCCTCGACGGCGTCGGCGGCGGGGTCGTCCTCGACCTCGCGGTGCACGACCTCGACACGCTCCGCTTCGTCACCGGGATGGAACCGACCACGGTGACGGCGGTGGGCGTGTGCCAGGGACTCAGCGAGGGTCCGGCGGACGCCGTGATGACCAGCGGCGTGCTCGGCACGTCCACCCTGTTCTCGCTCCACGACGCGTACACGGTCCCGGGCGCCGTGACCGGATTCGAAATCCACGGAACATCGGGAACTCTCGTCGCCACCGACTGCATGCGCCCCGATCCCACCGGAACGCTGCGGGTCGTCGCGGACGGTCAGGACACGACCGTCCCGCTCGAGATCGTCGACAACCTGTACGCACCGGGGATCCGGGCGTTCGTCGACGCCGTCCGCGGGGACGGTACGCCCGTGGCGACCGGACACGACGGACTGCGCTCGGTGACCGCGGCACTGGCCGTCCTGCAGTCGATCGACGAGGGCCGGGCGGTGCGCCTCTGAGGAGAGGCCGCTACATGATCAGCCCGCTGGGGCGACGCCGCAGCGGCGACTGTTCCTGCACGGGCATCGAATTCGGCGGGACGGGGTAGGGCGCACCGGCGTTGAGCGTCCCCGCGGCCACGTTCGGCCCGCACTGCGCGATCGCCGCCTGCAGGCGTGGCCCGGGGTCCGTCATCGCGGGAACGCCGGCGTTCGGTGCCGACGAGAAGTCGAACGCCGACGTCATGTCGCCGACGGCGCCGCGGCGCCACTCGGTGAGATTGGGGACGGGCACGCCGAACCGCTTCTCCAGCAACCGGAGCTGCGACGTGTGGTCGAACGTGTCGGACGCGACGAGGCCGCCGCGACTGTACGGCGAGATGATCAGCGACGGCACCCGGAATCCGAGGCCGATCGGTCCCGGATTGTTCTCGCTCTCCGACACGGTGTTCAACGGAACCGTCAGATATTCACCCGGGGTGCCCGGCGGCGGCGTGGGTGGAGTGACGTGGTCGAAGAAGCCGCCGTTCTCGTCGTAACTGATGATCAGCGCCGTCTTCTCCCAGATCGCCGGGTTCGACGTGAGGATGTCGAGCACCTCGACGATCCCGACCGCGCCCGCGGCCGGGGGCAGCGCCGGATGCTCGCACGTGAAGATGTTGGGCACGATCCAGGACACCGCGGGCAGGGTGCCGTTCGCGACGTCGGCCCGGAAGTCGTTCGGGTACGTCGGATCGAGACCGCGGCGAGCGAGTTCCGAATTCGGGTCGCTGTACTGCGTGAAGCAGCCGAGCATCCCGTCGAGCGCGACACTCGACACGGGGCCGAGGTCCTTGTTGGCGTACACCTTCCAGCTGACGCCCGCCTCCTGCAGGTTCTCCGGATAGGTGCGCCAGGAGTAGACGAACTTGGGGATCACCGTCGGCGTCTCGACCAGCGGCCCGCCGGCCAGCCCGTCCGGGTCGATCGTGCCCGTCATCCAGTACAGCCGGTTCGGGTCCGTCGGCCCGAGCACCGAGCAGAAGTAGTGGTCGCAGATCGTGAAGGCGTCGGCGAGGTCGTAGTGCACCGGGATGTCGGCGCGCGTGTAGTAGCCCATCGTCGCGGGACCGTTGAGCGGCCCCTCGTGCGCGATGTGCACCGGCATCCACCGGTCCATCGCGCCGCCGTTCCACGCGTCGTGCTGCGGACCCCACGAATGGGTGGGGTCGTTGATGCACTCGCCGTCGAGGTGCGCGCCCTGCGTGGTGTCGAGCCGGAACGGGTTGAGAAACCCGGTCGGGGTGGGCCCGGCACCCGGCGTCCAGCCGTACTGCTGCCACGCCGGTGACGGGTCGTCGAAGCCGCGCACCCCCGACAGCGTGCCGTAGTAGTGGTCGAACGAGCGGTTCTCCTGCATGAGGTAGACGAAGTGCTCGATGTCGTTCAGCGACCCGCTACCGCCCGGGTCCTGCGCGTAGGCGCGGTCGATCACCGGGCCCGCCCACGAGCTGAGGAAGGCGGCGCCACCGGCCGCCGCGGCGGAGGCGAGGAACTTGCGTCGTGAGATGTCCGATGCCGGGGTCACGGATCGTGACGGTAGTCGCTGCGGACGCCGCCCGCCCGGCGAATGCGCAGGTTGCTCTACTGCGGGCCGACGGGCACGTCACCTTCCAGCGTGATGCGGTGCATGACGCGGTGCTGGGTTCCGTAGTCGCGGTTGGCGTAGTGCGCGGTGCTGCGGTTGTCCCACAACACGAGGTCGCCGAGGCGCCAGCGGTGCCGCACGATGTGCTCGGGTTTGGTCAGGTGCGCGTAGAGGAAGTCGAGGATTCCCCGGCTCTCCGCCTCGGACACTCCGGCGATGTGGGACGTGAAGCCCGGGTTCACGAAGATTCCCTTGCGTCCCGTCTCCGGGTGAACCCGCACGACAGGATGCTCGACGGGCACGAGCGCGGTGACTTCCTCACCGTCCCAGACGTTTCCCTTGCCTCCACGCTTCTGCGCGAGGTAGTACCCGAACTCGCGGTTGCCGTCGTGCACCGCGGTCAGCTGATCGATCATCTGCCGGACCGGCAGCGACAGCGACTCGTACGCGAGTTGGCTGTCGGCCCAGTTGGTGTCGCCGCCGTGCGGCGGGAGGACGACGGGACGGAGGATCGACCCCAGCGGCGGCCGCTTCATGAACGTCACGTCCGTGTGCCACACGTCGGCGAAACCGTTGTCCTGGCTGTCGAGCGCGTACACCTCCTGCGCGACGTCGCCGCTGTCGTGGACGGGATGCCCCGCGGTCAGCCGGCCGAGACGGCGACCGAACTCGATGTGGCTCGCGTCGCCCAGTGACTGACCGCGCAGAACCAGCACCTTGTGTTCGGTCAACGCCGAACGGATCGCGGCCACCTCGTCGTCGGTGGCGGACGCGACGTCCAGGCCGATGATCTCGGCGCCGAAGTGGGGGCCGAACTTGTCGAGGGTCAGCGACGGTGTTCTGGTTTCGAATGCAGTGCTCATGATGTCTTTCCGCGAAGGTGATGGTGCCTGGAGACGGGCGTACCGGCCCGGACCTGCGAACGCGGAGAATGCGTGAGGAATGACCGGATGCCGGAGGCTACCGAGGAGTGGACAGCACGCGGTACGCGCGCCGGACCATCAGCAACAACAGATGTTGGCGCACGTACGGCACAGGTCGACGGTGAGGCGTCGCACCAGGTGAGTCGTATGCACGAAGCAATTCCTACCGGATGGGAGGGAAATGAGCAAGCTCGGGGCAATCGGCGGCGATCAGCTCCAGCGCGCCTGGCCGCCGTCGAGCGGGATGGTGGCACCGGACAGGTACCCGGCGTCGGGGCCCACGAGGAAGACGACGGCACGTCCGATGTCCTGCTCGCAATCACCGATCCGGCCGAGTGGGATCGACTTCACGAACTCGGCGGCCTCCTCGGGATTGTTTTCGGTCCACCATTTCAGGCCCGGGGACAGTGCGTGCGGTGCAATCGCGTTGACGCGGATTCCGTCGGGTCCCCATTCGCTGGCCGCGGTCCGGGTGAGCGAGCGCATCGCCTCCTTGGTGGCCGCGTAGAGCCCGTAGCCGCTGGTGTCCCACCGCACGGCCGAGGAGCTGACGAGGTTGATGATCGAACCGCCGCCACGGGCTTTGAGGTGCGGGTAGCACAGCTGCATGAGGAGCAGGGTGGCTACCGGGCCGACGGCCATGGCGCGGTCGAGAAGTTTCGGAGTGATGTCGAGGAGCGGTCCGAGTGCGCTCGCGTTGGCGTTGTTGACGAGGATGTCGATGCCACCGAATTCATCGACGACGCGGTCGACCATCGGGCCCAGCTGATCGCGTTTGCTGACGTCGCAGACGATCGGCTCGGCGACGCCGCCGAAGTCGGCGATGCCAGCGCATGTGTCGACGAGTTTCGCCTCCGTTCGCCCGACCACCGCGATCCGGGCGCCCTCCTTGGCCAGTGCGAACGCCATCCCGGCGCCGACTCCCTGACCGGCGCCGGTGATCAGTGCGACCTTGCCGTCCAGTGTCCCCATCACGAGTCTCCTTTGCCGGGTTCCGTATCGGCTGCCCACCGGTTGGACGTCAGCCGGAAGCTGGGAATGTCGGACAGCGACATCACCGCCTCGTAGGTGCGCTCGTATCCGGTGTGGGCGATCCGCCATCGGCCGTCCGGTCCGCGGACGTAGCGGTCGGAGTAGAACGCCGCCCCGCGCAGCACCATGTCGTGTTCCGGGATGAGCACGGTGTCGGAGAGGTACCAGTGTCCGGTCGCCGTGTCGCCGTCGACGTCGATCTCCGGGTGACCGCAGTGGTGTTCGGTGATGGTCTGCGGCCCCAGATTCGACTTCATGAATTCGACCAGCGCGTCCCGCGACTCGAACGCGAGATGCTCACCGTAGTTCGCCGTTGCGTCGGGAAGGAGCGTGTCGGCGAACTCGTCCCAGCATTTCGTGTCCAGGGCCCGCAGATACGCGTACTTGAGCCTGCTGATCGCGGCGACGGCCTCGAGATCCACGGAATTCACCCTTCGTCCGCCCCCAAAACTGACACCTGTTCTACCACGGATCGCCAGGTGTGGGGGCGGACTCGGGGATTACCGGCCGACGCTGCCCGAGGCGGTCATCGGCTGACGCTGCCGGCGTCGACCGGCAGGGCGACGGAAGTGATGTATCGCGACTCGTCCGAGGCCAGGAACAGCGCGGCGTTGGCCACGTCGACCGGCTCGATCCACGGAATCGGCAGCATGTTCATCGTCACGGCGGCCGCCGCGAACTCTTCACGGGTGGGGTGCTCGAGGTCGGGCCGGAACGCCCTCCGCACCATGTCGTTCTGGATCATGTCCGTGTCCACGTTCGTGGGATGCACACTGTTGACCCGCACCCGGTGCGGCGCGAGCTCCTTGGCCAGCGACCGCATCAGCCCCACCACCCCGTGCTTGGCCGCGGTGTAGTGGGCGACGCCGACGAGCCCGCGCAGACCCGCGATGGAACTCGTGAGGATCATCGCCCCGCCGCCCCGCTCGATCAGGTGTGGAGCCGCCGCCGTGCACGTGCGCCACACCCCCGTCAGATTGACGTCGAGCATCGTCTGCCACGTCTCGGAGTCGAGCTCCAGCGCGGCACCCGAGGACGTGATGCCCGCCGTGGCGCACACGAAGTCCAGCCCGCCCAGCTCGCCGGCTGCCGCGGTGACCGCCTCGGCGAGCGCCGTTCCGTCGCGCACGTCCACCTGCGCGGTCACGATCCGGCGACCGGTGTCCCGGACCAGTTTCGCGGTCTCCTCGAGATCCTCCGGACTCGCCGGTGGCGTCACCACCGTGCCGACCGGGCCGCACAGGTCGACGGCGACGACGTCCGCGCCCTCCTGTGCGAACCGCAACGCCTGCGCCCGGCCGATCCCGCGTGCGGCACCGGTGACCAGGACGACTCTTCCGTTCACTCGACCTGTCATCTCTACACCTTCTGGGTCAGTCCGGCGTCGACCACGAGTTGTGTGCCGGTGATGTATCGCGATTCGTCCGAGGCCAGGAACAGCAGCGCATTGCTGACGTCCCGCGAGTCCAGCCACGGAACGGGCAGCATGTGGTTCGCCGCGAGGACGGGGACGACGTCGTCCCGGGTCGGATTCGCGAGGTCCGGCCGCAGCCGTGCCATCGTCTCCGGGTTCAAGGTCATGCGGGTGCCGACGGCGCCGGGGTGCAGCACGTTGACCCGGATGAACTGCGGGCCGAGTTCGTTGGCGAGGGTCCGGGCCAACCCGACCACCGCGGTCTTGGACGCCGAATAGTGGGCGGCCCCGGCCACCGCCTTGATTCCGGCGGTCGAACTGACGATTACGACGGAACCGCCGCCGTCCCGCATCGCCGGGACCGCGGCCTTCGCCGTGTTCCACACACCGGTGAGGTTGACGTCGAGCGATCGGTGCCAGACCGCGTCGTCGATCGTCCACGCCGGGCCGGGGTTGTCGCAGACACCCGCGTTCGCGACGACGACGTCGAGAGGGCCCAGTTCCGCGACTCCGGCGTCGACGGCCGCGCACAACGCCGCCGGGTCGCGCACATCGGCGTGCGCGAGCACCGCCCGCCGGCCGAGTTCGCCGACCAGCCTTCCGGTTTCGGCGAGATCTGCCTCGGCCGACGGCAGATCGACGACGACGACGTCGGTGCCCTCCTCCGCGAGCCGGACCGCGTGACTGCGTCCCATGCCGTTCCCGGCACCGGTGATGAAGGCGACCTTGCCTGCCATCCGTGACATCGGTTTGTCCCTTCTAGTCCAGGCGGCCTGGAGTCGGGTAGCTGCGCAGGGAGAGCCCCACCCGCCCGTCCTCCACCGCGTCGTCGATCGAGCCGCGCAGCGCGCCGCAGGTGGGGACGAACATCGAGTGCTCCCCCTCCTGCGCACGCCGGGCGAACTCCGGGCAGGTCTGCTCGGCGTCGTCCAGCCACTGCACGCTCGTGTGCGCCTCGCTGTATTTCTCCACGAGCACCGCGTTACCGCAGCGCCGGCATTCGACCGGAAGCACTCAACTCACCACCCCGGCTGCATGCCGAGCGCCGACCCAGCCGAACACCATCGCGGGACCGATCGTCGCGCCCGCCCCGGCGTAGTCGTTGCCCATCACGGACGCCGACGTGTTGCCGGTGGCGTAGAGGCCGGGGATCGGTTCGCCGCTGCTGCGGCACACCTGGCTGTGCTCGTTGCAGACGAGCCCGCCCTTGGTGCCGAGGTCGCCGGCTTCCATCCGCACCGCGTAGTACGGGGCCTTCTCCACCTCGTCCATGGTCGGGTTGGGCAGTCGCGGGTCGCCGTAGTACCGGTCGTAGGCACTGTCGCCGCGGCCGAAGTCGGCGTCGACCCCCGCCCGCGCGAATCCGTTGAACCGGGCGATCTCCGCGGTCAGCGACTCCGCGGGAACGCCCATCTTCTGCGCGAGTTCGCCAAGGGTTGCGGCGCGCTGCATCAGCCCCGTCTCGAACCATTCCGCGGGGAACTTCTGCCCGGGCATCACACCACCGAACTGGTAGCGGCTCTTGGCCTTCGAGTCGAACACGAACCACACCAGGTCGTGGCCCCCGGCGATCTGGTCGTGAACGAACGACACGTACGGGGACGCCTCGTTGGTGAACCTCTTGCCGTTCTGGTCGACGATCAGCGACGGCGGAATCGACCGCTCCGATACCAGGACGTGCATGATGCCGTCCGGCCGCCGGAACGACGGCATCCACCAGGCGTCGTCCATCAGATCGACGGCCGCGCCGACCTGCTCGCCGGCGACGATTCCGTCTCCGGTGTTGTCGGGTGAGCCGGCGCTGTAGTTGTCCTTGCCGCCTTCCCGGAGGTACCGCTTGCGCATCTCCTCGCTCTGCTCGAATCCGCCGGTGGCCACCATGACGCCGCGGCGGGCACGGATGCGCAGTTCCCGTCCCCCGGACTCGACGACCGCGCCCGTGACAGCTCCGGATTGGTTCGTGACCAGACCCTTCAGCGGGGAGTTCAGCCACAGCGGAACCCCGGCCTCCTGGAGCGTGAGCCGCAGCCGGCCGACGAGGGCCTGCCCCAGAGTCTCCATCCGCCTGCGCCGCAGCATCGCCACGACCGAACGCCAGCCGACACCCAGCGCGGTCCTGCGTCCGGCCCAGGTGCGGAAGAACATGTTGAGGTGGCGGAATTCGGTGGACGTCATGTACAGCCCACCCGGCATCGCGAGGGAGTTCGGCCGCTGCAGGTCGCCGTCGGCACCGAGCTGGTTCATGTCGAACGGCAACGGTTCGACCGTCCGCCCCTTCGGCCGTCCGCCCACGTTCTCGGGGTGGTAGTCGGAATAGTCCTCGCACCAGGAGAACCGGAGATGCGGGCAGTTCTGTTCGAAGAACCTCATCATGGCCGGGCCCTGCTCGATGTACGCGTCGAGGCGTTCGGCCGGCACGCTGTCGCCGACGATCGACTCCAGGTACTTCCGGACGTCGCCGGGGTCGTCGGCGCGGCCTTCACGGACGAGGATCGGCGAGTTGGGAATCCACAGGGCGCCACCCGACAGTGCCGTCGAACCGCCGTACACCCCGGACTTTTCGACGACGAGGGTGTCGAGCCCTCGCTCGGCCCCGGCGAGGGCGGCGGTCATTCCACCGGCACCGCTGCCGATCACCAGGAGATCTACCTCCCGGTCCCAGTTCTGCTCGTCTACGCTCATCGTGCACACCTTCCGAAGTGGTCTCGATCACACCCTGCCGGTGTCAATTGCTTTTTCCCACAGCCCTTCCCGCGGAGCGGGAGAAAGCGGCGCCGCCGCCGGGCGGGAGAAAGCGGCGCCGCCGCCGGGCGGGAGAAGAGCGGCTACGTGGCCGCGGTGAAGATGCCGAGTCCGCCGCGGTACACCAGGAGCGGCGGCGCATCCCTGAGCACGTCCAGGCCGGTGACGCGCGCGACGACGATGGTGTGGTCACCGGCGTCGTGCTCGAATTCGACGGTGGCCTGCACCCGGGCCAGCACGCCATCGAGCGCCGGGGCACCGTTGCGGGCGTGCGACCACCCGACGTCGGCGAACTTGTCGGCACCGCTGGTCGCGAACGTCCCGCACACGTCGCGCTGGTCGTGGGCGAGGACGTTGACGCAGATGTGTTCGCTCGCGCGCAGTCGCGGCCAGCTGGTCGACGTCCGTGCGGGGCTGAACGACACGTACGGCGGGTCCAGCGACAGCGACACGAAGGACTGGCAGGTGAAGCCGTGGGGGCTCTCGCCGTCGTGCGCGGTGATCACCGTGACGCCGGTGCAGAAGTGCCCGAGCACGGACCTGAGCTCGGCGGGGTCGATGCGTCGTGCCGTCGGCGGCACGGGTTCTTCGGTTCGGGTCATCGTGTCTCCTCGGATCGACGGGTTGCGTTCAGCCTGGCCGCGGCGTCTGCCGGCGGGGAATGCCCCGTCCCGCCCAGCGGCAGGGTTTCGCGTGTCCGGCGGTCGGCGCACGGTTGATAGGCTCGGGAAATGCCATCGTCCGACCCCACACAGAGCTCCGGGTTCGCCGGCCTCCGATCGACGAGCTGGCCGGTACTCGGCATCCTGTCGTTCGGCGAGGAACTGTCCGGTTACGACCTGAAGAAGTGGGCGTCGTACAGTGTGCGTTTCTTCTACTGGAGCCCGTCCTTCAGCCAGGTGTATTCGGAGCTGAAGAAGCTGGAAGACCTGGGATACGTGACGTCCCGGACCGTCGTGGACGACGAGGCACGGGTGAAACCCAAGCGCCTGTACAAGATCACGGACGCGGGCATGGCCGTCATGCGCAGCTGGGCGCGGGAGGCGCCGATCGATCCGCCCGTCCTCAAGCACGGCGTGATGCTGCGCATGTGGCTCGGTCACCTCACCGAGCCGGAGCAGCTCAAAGATGCCCTGAAGGAGCACATCTCGTACGTGGAGGGGATGAGCAGGCAGGCCGCGCTCGACGCCCGCGATTCCGACGTCGAACCCACGTGGGCGTTCGCGCACATGGTCAACAAGTGGTCCGAGCGGTACTACGCCGCCGAGAGCGAGCTCGCGAAGCAGATGCTCGCCGACATCGACGAGGCAGTCGAGCGTATGCACGGTGAAGGGACGCCGGAACATCCCGGTGTGCCGAAACCGACCGCATCACATTCGATCCGGCGCTCCCGCGAGGCGCAGAAGGAGTACCAGGCCGCAATGAAGGCGGCTCAGGACGCGGACGACGAGGCCGAGCGCGAAGACTAGTCGACCGGAGTCGACGCCGGTTCGGCCACCAGAGTCCGGAGCCGAGGCCACAGCTCCCGCCGCGCGGTCTGCGCCGCGGCCATCGCGTCGATCGTCAAGAATCCGTGGAACATTCCCTCGACCCGCCGGCACTGCACGGGAACACCGGCGTCGGCGAGCGCCCCGGCATACTTCTCCCCCTCGTACCGGAGGGGATCGCGTTCGGCGGTGATCACGATCGCGGGTGGGAGCCCGCCGAGGTCCTCGGCCCGGACCGGGGCGGCATAGGCGGGTACGGTCTCGCGGTGGGTGGGCAGATACTGATCCCAATACCATTGCATCGCAGAACGGGTGAGGAAATGATCCTCCGCGAACAGCTCGTAGGACTCGGTGTCGAAGACCGGTTCGATGACGGGGTAGATCAGTAGCTGTCCGGCGACGGCGGGGGCCTCCCGGTCCCGGGCCATCAGCGCCGCGACCGCCGCGAGGTTGCCCCCACTGCTGTCGCCGGCGACGAGAAGACGGTCCGGATCGCCGCCGAACTCACGGGCGTGCTGCGCGACCCAGCACGTCGCGGTGTAGGCGTCGTCCGCTGCGGCGGGCCACTGCGATTCCGGGGCGAGTCGATAGTCGACGGAGACGACGACGGCGCCGATCCCGTTGCACATCGCGCGGCAGAAGCCGTCGTGGCTGTCGAGGTCGCAGATCACGAACCCGCCGCCGTGAAAGAAGACGACGACGGGCAGGGATTCCGCGCGATGCCCTGCCGGCAAATAGATCCGCACGGCAATCGGTCCGGCGTCGCCGCGGATCTCCCGGTCGCACACACTACCGACCGGCTCGGGGTCGGCGACGGCCTTGCGTCCCGCCCTCGTCGCCGCCCGCGCCTGCGCGCCCGTCATGGTCTCCACCCGGGGGAAGTTCTCGTTCAGTCCCCGGAGGATGGTTTCGGCCTGCTCGTCGAGCGGCATTCGTGCTCCTTCGTCCCGCCTCAGGCGGAGTATCGGTCGGCCCGTCCGGCGGCCGGCGTCGCGGTCGACATGTAGTTGCGCCAGGTGCCCTTGGCGGACATGCGGATCGGCGCGGTCAGGCGGTGATCGAGCTTGATCTGGCTGCTCGGACCGCACACGGAGATGGCCGCGACCACGTTGTCCTCGGTGCCCACCGGCACGGCGACGCAGCTGACGCCCACGAGATCCTCTTCCCGGTCGTACGCCGCTCCGCGTTCCCGGGTCTTCTGCAACTCGGCACGGAATGCCGCGGGCGAGTCGATGCTGAATCGTGTGCTGCGGGGCAGACCCGCTTCGACGACGCGGTCGACCACGGACTCGGGCGAGTGGGCCAGCAGCACCTTGCCGACGCTCGTACAGTGCGCGGGTTGGCGGCCGCCGACGCGGGACGGCAACCCGACCCCGAACCGTCCGGCGATCTTCTCCAGGTACACGACATCGATCCCCTCGAGCACCGCGAGGTGCACGGCGTGCCCGGTGAGCCGGTGGAGTTCGTGCAGGAACGGCAGGGCGGCCCGGTGCAGACGGTCCTGGTGCACGGCCAGCGACCCGAGTTCGAACAGCCGCATGCCGAGTTCGTAGTCCCGGCCTTCCCGGCGGAGCCAACGCAGCTGGACGAGACGTTCGAGCATCCGGTGCGCGGAGGAGCGCGGAAGCCCCGTGCGGCGCACGATCTGCGCGAGCGTGAGCCTGCCCGGGCCGTCGAAGGCGTCGAGGAGAAGGGCGGCGCGATCGAGGCCGGCGGTGGGGGTGGGGCTGAGTGTCGTCGTCATGGGGACCTCCGTAGCGGCGCTGCTCGGTGCGGCGACGCGGTGTGTGACTGGCGACACTTACTATAAATAGGCATATGCCTATTTGCAATAGTGGTGCCTGAACGACCCCGTACAGCCCAAAGGCCCGGCGCACGCATCGAGTGGATACGCACACCGGGCCCGGACACCCCTTACATGGCCGCCAGCGGCTCGCTTCCGGACCAGTCGTGGCCCCAGTAGCTGTCGGCGGTGATCTCCTCCGCGGAGTAGTACTTCTCGTCCACCTTCATACCCTCGGTGCCGAACTCGATGTCCCAGCCGCCGGGGGCACGCACGTAGAACGACACCATCTTGTCGTTCGTGTGGCGGCCGAGGGTCGAGGAGACGGAGAACCCGTCCTTGACGACGCGGTCGAGCGCCTGCCCGACGGCGTCGAGCGTGTCGACCTCCACCATGATGTGCACCAGTCCCGGCGCCCCGCCGTGCGGTGCGGGGCACAGCGCCAGGCTGTGATGCCGCTCGTTGACACCCAGGAAGCGCACCCGCATCGGACCGAACTCCGGCGGTGCCGGGATGCGGAAGGCGCCGCGGGGCAGGAAGCCGAGCACCTCGGTGTAGAAGTCGAACGCCCCGCTGAAATCCATCACCGGCAGCACCACGTGGCCGAGACCCTGCGCCCCCGTCACGAACTTCGCACCGAACGGGGTCACCACCGGACTGTGGTCGAGTACGGCGCCATGGAAGATCTCGATCGTCACACCGGTCGGATCCTGGAACGTGACGACCTCTTCGACGCGGCGGGCATCGGCCTCTTCCACCGACAACGGTTTGACGGCGATCCCGGCACCCTCGACCGCCTCCTGGACGCGGACCAGGCCCGCATGATCGCGGACCTCCCACCCGATGGTGACGACCTCGTCCGTCTCACCCGGCACGATCACGATGCGGGCCGCACGCTCGTCCATGCGGAGGTACAGGGCGTCCTCGTCCGGGCCCGATCCCTCGGCGAATCCGAGCACGTCGAACGCGAACGTGCGCCACCGCTCCAGGTCGTTGGTCTGGATCTTGACGTAGCCAAGCCCCTTGATGTCTGTCATGTGTTGTCCTTCTACTGTTTTCGAGGTCCGACGGCGGTCAGATCATCGACTTGAGGTTGTCGGCCGGGTCGAGGCCGAGGGAGCTGAGCGCCGAGGCGTGGTAGACGGTGCTAGGCACGTGGATGGCGTGCGCCAGGCCGGCGTGCGCGTCCCGCCAGTACCGCTGCAGCGGCTTGTCCATGCGTAGCGCGTTGCCGCCGGAGCGGGCGAAGATCTGGTCGACGGCGGTGACCGCACGCCACGCGGCACGCACCTGCGTCCGGCGCCCGGCCGCACGGTCCTCGAACGTGACTTCTCTGCCCGATTCGACGAGGTCCCAGATCCTGTCGACGTTGGCGAGCAGTTCCTGGCGTGCGGCGTTGATGTCGGCGGCGGCCTCGCCCACGGCGAACAGGACGTAGGGGTCGTCCTTGATCGCGGTGCCCTGCGCGCCGACGCGGTCGCGCTGGTAGTCGAGGTGAGCGGCCAAGGCGCCCTCGGCGATTCCCACCACGGCGGAGGAGATCCCGAGCGGGAACATCGTCGACCACGGCATGTTGTACAGCGTCTCGGTGCGCCCGAACTTCTGCACCGTGGTGCCGTTCATGACCTCGTCGGCGTCCATCACCCGGTAGTCGGGGACGAACGCGTTCCGGACGATGATGTCCTTGGAACCGGTGCCCTTGAGCCCGACGACGTTCCACGAGTCCTCGACGATCTCGTAGTCGCTGCGCGGCAGGATCATGTGCAGCATCTTCGGCGGCAGGGCCATGGCGCCGTCCTTGTCGCCGAGCATCGCGCCGAGGAAGATCCAGTCGCAGTGATCGGTTCCCGACGAGAACTGCCAGCGTCCAGTGAAGAGGTAGCCGCCGTCGACCGGGGTCGCGATCCCGGTCGGCGCGTACGGCGAGGCCATCCAGGTGTCGTTGTCGGCCGCCCACACCTCGTCCTGCACCTTCGGGTCGGCGAACGCCAGCTGCCAGGGGTGCACGCCGACGATGCCGCACACCCAACCGGTCGCCGGGTCGAGGGACGCCGCGGCCATCACCGTCTCCGCGAACTCGCGCGGATGAGCCTCGTAGCCGCCGAACTTGCCGGGCTGGAGGAGCTTGATCGGCCCGGCCTCGCGGAGCTTCTTCGCCGTGTCGTCGGGCAGCCGGCCGATCCGCTCGGCCTCGGGCGCCTGATCGCGGAGCTGATCCGCGATCGCCATGATGTTGTCGAGAACCTCGTGGGTCATCTGTCGTGTCCTTCTTCTCGGAGCCGGCTCAGGCGTTGGTGTCGAGCGGCACGACGCCGTTGGCGAGGTTGTCGGCAACCTCCGCCTCCCAGCTCTGCACCGCCCTGGTGGTGTCGATCTCGAATTCGAAGCGCTTGGTCATGTCGTCGGTGATGTCCTCGACGTCCACGTAGAACTGCTGGTACCAGCGACGCAGCTGGTACACCGGCCCGTCCTCCTCCGACAGCAGCGGGTTGTCGATGCGCGACTTGTTGAGCCAGATGTCGACGTCCTGCTTGAATCCGAGTTCCACGCCCTCGGCGAACTGCGCCGCCATGCCGTTCGCCACCTCGTCGGACAGCCCCTCGGGCTTCTTCACCATGGCGCCCCACTGCAGGACGAACGAATTCGCGGTGACCGGGTAGTGGCAGTTGATCAGCACCGTCTCGATCATCATGCCGTTCGCTTCGCTCCACAGCTTGTCGATCATGTAGGACGGGCCGAAGTACGACGCGTCCGAGCGCAGCGTCGAATTGGGGTCGTCGTAACTGGTGCCCACCGAGATGTCGTGGCGGGGCGTCGACTGCATGTACTGGGTGGCCACGTGCCCTTCGAAGACGTTCTTGAAGTAGCGCGGGAACGAGAAGTGGACGTAGTAGAAGTGCGCCATGTCGACCACGTTGTCGACGATCTCGCGGCAGTGCGAGCCCTCGACGAGCAGCGAATTCCAGGTCCAGTCGGTCCATTCCGGGGAGCCGAATCCCTCGATCTCGGGGATCGTCACGTCGGCGGGCGGCGGGTTGCCCTGCGGGTCGTTCCAGACGTAGAGCTGCCCGTTGCGCTCGATGGTCGTCCAGGCCCGGGTCCGCGCCAGCGGCGGGACACGTCGCGCATACGGGATTCCCGTGCACTTGCCGTTGCCGCCCCAGCGCCAGTCGTGGAACGGGCAGGCGATGGAGTCGCCCTTCACGGTGCCGTGCGCCAGGTTGCCACCCATGTGGCGGCAGTAGGCGTCGAGCACACTGAGGGTCCCGTCGGACGTCTCGAACACCACCAGCGACGTCCCGAACGCATCGATCTGATGCGGGGTGCCGTCCCTGAAGGTCTTCGCCAGACCCAGGCAATGCCACCCCCGCGCGAAACGCGTTGGTGCCGATCCCACTTCGATCATCCGGACTTCGTCGCCGTCAACGGCACTGTTGCGCGCCATGTCTACCTCCGCCTCGCTGTACGTCAAGAACACCCTCGGGGTGTGGTGTAGCTCATAGTCGGCGTACGCGGTCGGCTGCGGTACCCGACTCTCCCACTCAGCGAGAGGCTTTCGTATCCACGCCTCGGAGCGGAAGTTCGGCGTCCCGATCACAGGGACCACACCCCCCGTTTACGGGCCGCGGCGACTACCGTCCGGATCACATACCCGGAAATTGGGAGGAACGATGGCCGCACTCATCTCTTCGCAGCCGTACACAGCGGAGGTTCGCCGGCTCTGCGCCGACGCCGTTCCGAGCGGGGTGGTCGTCGCACCCGAGCCGGGGGCGGCCGTCGAGCACGACTTCCTCCTGCTGCGACCGCACCGGACCTCACACGACGCCCTGTCCCCGCAGGTCCGGAGGGTGGGCGACCACGACCTGCTCGTCCGCTTCCGCAACCGCGACGAGCAGCTGGTCTTCGAGTTCTGGACGAACAGCTTCACCGGAACTCCGACGTCCGACGACCAGTCGGTGGACCTGCTGGAGCGCTACTGCGCCGAGCAGTTCCCAGGGACTCTCCGCAGGTTCCGCACCCGCATCCGGCAGGCCGTGCCGTCCGGGGCAGACTTCTCCGCGTCGCTGCGGCAGACGTACGTCCAGGACGGCGCACGCATGGCGGACGTCACCGTCACGTGCACACGGGGCGATGCCGTGCTCGCTCAGGCGTGGGCCACGTACGCGCTGCCCGACTGAGCTCGACCTCGTTCTCCCACGAATTGGTCAGCCGCGCAGGCAATTGCCTGCGCGGCTGACCATCGTCTGTGAAACTACCCCACCGGGTCGGCCAGCCTCGTCCGGGACCGGCTGAACTCGAAACCGCGGAACCCCTCTTCGGCGACGTCCGCGCAGATCCGCCCGTACGCGCCGAAGCCCCCGAGGTACGGCATGAACACGCGGGGCTTGCCCGGGATGTTCGCGCCCATGTACCAGGAGTTTGCCAAGGGGAACAGGGTCTGCGCGGCAAGGTCGCGGCAGTGCTCCACCCACTGCTCGGTGGCGGGGACGGACGCCTCGATCGCGTCGTAGTCCTTCTCCCACAGGTGCTCGATGCAGTCCGCGATCCAGTCGACGTGCTGTTCGGCGCCGAGCACCATGTTCGCCAGCACCGACGGGCTTCCCGGCCCCGTCACGACGAACAGGTTCGGGAACCCCGGAACACCCAGACCGAGATAGGTTTTCGGCCCCTCACTCCAGTACTCGGAAAGCGGCACACCGCCGCGTCCGACGATCCGCATGCGGTCGAGGGCGCCGGTCATGGCATCGAATCCGGTGGCGAACACCAGCGTGTCGAGGGCGTAGTCGGCGTCGGCGGTGGTGATCCCCGACGGGGTGATCGACTCGATCGGCGCCGCCTTCAGATCCACCAGGGTGACATTCGGCCGGTTGTACGTTTCGAAATAGTGGGTGTCGGTGACGATCCGCTTGGTCCCGATGGGGTGATCGTTCGGGATCAGCTTGTCCGCGACGGCGGGGTCGTCGACGAGCAGGCGGATCTTTTCCTCGGCGAACTCGCGTGCCGTCGCGTTCGCGGCCTCGGTCTTCGTCTGGTCCGGAAAGGTTTTCGCGAACAGCACCCCGCCGAGCTTCCACCGCGTTTCGTAGGCCTCGCGACGTTCCTCGTCGGAGACGTCCAGCGCCGACTTCGGGTGGGCGTTGTACGGCGAGCCGCCACCGCTTTCCCTGGACAGCCTCCGGCGCTCCTCGTAACCCGCCTTGATCGCGCGCCGCATCTCGTCGTCCCACGCCTGGTTGCCCGCCGGGACGCTGTAGTTGGCGCTGCGCTGGAACACGTACAGGTGTTCGGCCTGCTCGGCGATGAGGGGAATCGACTGAATTCCCGAGGAACCGGTGCCGATGATCCCGACCCGCCTGCCGGTGAAGTCGACACCCTCGTGCGGCCACTGACCGGTGTGATGGGTGTCCCCGGTGAACGATTCACGGCCGGCGATGTTCGGCATGTTCGCGGTGGACAGCGCACCGGTCGCGAAGATGCAGTACCGGGCGGACAGGACGTCGCCGCGGTCGGTGCGTACCTCCCACCGCAGCGACTCCTCGTCCAGTTCCGCGGAGGTCACCCGGGTGCCGAACAGGAAACGGTCGCGCAGGTCGAACCGGTCCGCGACATGATTGATGTACGCCAGGATCTCGGGCTGGGTGGCGTACTTCTCGCTCCAGTCCCACTCCTGCTCGAGTTCCCGCGAGAACGAGTACGAATAGTCGACGCTTTCCACGTCGCACCGGGCGCCGGGATAGCGGTTCCAGAACCACGTTCCACCGACGCCTCCCGCCGCCTCCACACCCTGGACGGTCAGACCCAGGCTCCGCAACTTGTGGACGGCGTACAGTCCCGCGAATCCCGCGCCGACGACAACCGCGTCCACGTCGCCGATCCGATTCGCACGAGCATCAACTTCGGTGCGTGCACTCACGGGCGCGCTCCTCTCCCATTCGACAGACACATTCGGCAGCAAAGGCCTGTCTGGGACGGTAGGTCGCGGCACCGGGGCAGCCACAGGTTCGTTCCCGGTGAGCGGTCGGGCAGCGCCTAGCTCGACACGACGGGAGCGAGAGCGGGGTCGATCACGTCGGCCAGGGCGTCCCACGGCACGGTGACGGTGACGAGTCCGATCGCGTGCGGTCCCACCTGGTAGTCGTTGAAATGAATCTCCATGCCTGCCGGGGTGGCAAGCCAGTTCGCGAAGTTCGCCTCGGTCGGCTCGATGCCGCTGCGCTCGAAGTCCGCTCCGGCGACCGTCGTGGGGAGCAGGCGCGCGGATTCGTCCGACAGCGTCTGCAGTCCCGCCGGCAGGTCGGGGAAGAGATCGCCGAGCGTGATCGGCGCGGCAGTATCGGCATTCACCACCACCGTCGCGACGATCGGTGTCGGATGCGCACCGGGTGGGTCCGCGTTCCACGACGTCACCAGCAGCCCACTGATCACGTGCTCGCCGATGTGCGCGACGCTGTGCTCCTGGCTGCTCAGCGTGAAGGCGTCGGTGCCCCAGCCGTCGATCTGGTCCTGGAGTGCGGCGCGCATCGATTCGTTGAACTCGGCGGTGACGGCCGGATTTCCACCCTCGATCTGTGGGATGAGCACGTCGTAGCCGACGCGGCCGGTGGAACCCGTGACCTGCAACTCGGTCTCCGTGTAGGGCAGGCCCGCGGACGTGGTCGCCTCGGTGCCGGGCGTGTCCGCGGCGGTGACGGTCGTCGTTGTCGACGGCTCGCTCACCGCGGTGCCCGTCTGGTCGGAGCAGGCGGCCGAGGCGAGGACGACCGCAACGAGCGCCGCTGCCCGACTACATCTCCGGATGCCGCTCATGAGCTATCTCTACCACGTCGATTCCCCGGGGTCACCTACCGATCGGGTCGACGATGGTGTGCAGCGTGTCGACGAAACCCTGTGCGGTGGACGCGTCGTAGAGGTCGGCGGAATACACCAGTTCGGCATCGATTCCGGCGGGCCTCCCGTCGACGTCGTGACGTTCGGTGAAGTGGAAGTGCAGATCGCACTTGGCGATGTCGAGTGGACGGGGTGTGACCTCGAAGTCGAGCCCGGACACGTTCAGGGCCGCGGGAGCGAAGTTGTTCAGCGACAACGCAACCTGGAACAGCGGGTGCAGGGACGGCGACCTCGGCGGGTCGAGTACCTGGACGAGTCGCTCGAATTGCACGTCGGCATTCGCCAGAGCCCGAAGCTCCACGCCGCGTGATCGATCGACGATGTCGCACAGCGTCATCGTCGGGTCCACCCGGGTTCGCAGAACCAGCGTGTTGACGAACATTCCCACCACGTCGTCGAGCGCCGAGTCTCCCCGGCCGGCGATCGGAGTTCCGATCGCGATGTCGGGGTCGCCGCTGACACGGGCGAGCAGTACCGCCACTGCCGACCTGAGCGCCGTGAACAGGCTGGCGTGGTGCTCGTGCGCTGTGGCGAGCAGGCCTCGGTGCGCATGCTCGTCGAGGGAGAACGGAAGTCGTCCCGCTCGGTAGGTCCACCGGTGCGGCCTGGGGCGATCGGTGGGCAGCGCGAGCTCCCCCCGAAGTCCCGACAGCTCCTTCGTCCAGTGGGCGATCTGCCGGGACGCGACACTGCCCGGGTCGGCCTCGTCACCGAGCAATGCCCGGCGCCACACGGTGTAGTCGGCGTAGTGCACGATCGGCGGCTCCCACACGGGCTCACTGCCGTTCGCCCGGGCACGGTAGGAGTCGGCGAGATCTCGTGCCAATGGTGCAAGCGACCAGCCGTCGACGGCGATGTGGTGGATGACGCAGGCCAGAAGGTGGTCGCAGTCGCCGATCCGGAACAGCCGGGCGCGCAGCGGAGGCTCGCGCCGCACGTCGAATCCTGCGGACAGCAGTTCCGACGTCTGCGCCGCCACGTCCGCGCCGCCGGACTCCACCGGAGTCAGGTCGGGCAACACATCGGCCACGTCGAGCACACGCTGGTACGGCCCCGACGGCGAGTCGGGAAACACCGTTCGCAACGAGCGGTGCCGGTGCAGGACGTCCGCCATCGCCGAGCGCAGGGCGTCGACGTCGAATGCGCCGCGTACTCGTACCGTGAACGGGATGTTGTGGAGAGCGCGTTCCCCTCTGGCGCGGTCGATGAAGTACTGCGACGGGGACAGCGGCACCCGGTCCGGCAGTGGTGCGGCGCCCAACTTCGGTCCGCCGGACCGCCCCGCGCTCTGCGGGCGTGCCCCGGCGTCCGCGATCGTCCGCGCGAGCGCCGCGACCGTCGGTGCATCGAAGAGTTCGCGCACGCCCAGCGTGGTTCCCAGCTCGGCGTTGATCGTCGCGACCACCCGGATGGCCGACAGCGAATCGCCGCTGAGATCGAAGAAGGAATCGTCGGCGCCGACCGTATCCACGCCGAGTACCGCGGCGAACACCCGCGCGACGCGGCGCTCGGCCGGGGTCTCGGGGTCACGATGAGGCACCGAAACCGAGCCGAACTCCGGCAGCGGGAGCGCCGCCCGGTCGAGCTTCCCCGTCGGTGTCAACGGGATCGAGTTCACGAGCATGATCGATTTCGGAACCATGTAGTCCGGCAGCAATCGCGCCAGGTGCGCCTTCAACGTTTCGCGATCGATCGACGCGTCCCCCTCGGCCATGATGTAGGACACCAGGGTCGGATCTCCGGCCGAATTCCGTTGCACCACCGTCGCGGCGAAGGCGACGCCCGGATGCGCGTTCAGCGTGGCGTTGATCTCGCCCAGCTCGACACGGAAACCTCGGATCTTGATCTGGTCGTCCGCCCTGTCCAGAAACTCGAGCGTTCCTGCCGCCGTCCACCGCACCACGTCCCCGGTGCGGAACATCCGGGAGCCGCTGCGGCCGAACGGGTCGGCGACGAACCGGGACGCGGTCATCCCGGGGCGCCGATGGTAGCCCCGGGCGAGTGCCGGGGTGGCGAGGTAGAGCTCACCGACAGCACCCGGCGGAAGCGGGCGTAGACGGTGATCCAGAACCACCGCGTCCACGCCCCGCATGAGCGAGCCGATCGTCATCCGCTCGTCCGGTGACAGCGGATCCGTGAGAGTGACACTGCACGTCGTCTCCGTCGGACCGTACGCGTTCCGCATGGTCCGGCCACCGGCCCACCGCCGCGCCAGCTCCTGCGGACACGCCTCCCCTCCGACCAGCACCACCTCCAATTCGTCCAGGACGCAGGAGTCGACGGCGGCCAGGGCGGACGGCGTCATCAGGAGGTGGGTGACGTGTTCGTCACGCAACAGCCGTGACAGTTCCTCGCCGCCGAACACCCCGGGTGGGGTCACGACGAGCGTCGCGCCGCCGACACAGGCCGCGAGCACTTCGACGAGCGCGGTGTCGAAGCTCGGCGAGGCGAATTGCAGGACACGCGAACGCGCGGACACCGCGTACTTGTCCCGAATCTCCTGGGCGAGGTTGGCAAGGCCGCGATGGGTGACGACGACGCCCTTCGGCGCCCCCGTCGACCCGGACGTGTAGATCAGATACGCGGGATGGTCCACGAGCAGCGGACGGGTCCGTTCCGCATCCGGGAGGGCTTCTTCACAGAGGTTTTCGAGGTCGTCGATATCCGTGGTCAACCATGCGACGGTGCCGGGCAGTCGGGCGCGCTCTGTGCGGACGGTCAGCCCGACTGTCGCACCGCAATCGTCCAGGGCGTACGCGATGCGAGCGCTCGGGTGCGCGGGATCGATCGGAACGTAGGCCGCGCCGGCCTTCGCGACGGCCCACAACGCCAGCACCGACTCGAGCGACCGCGGGATGGAGACCGCGACGATGCTCTCGGGTCCGATGCCCCGGCCGGTCAGGAGCCGGGCGAGCCGGCAGGCGAGCCGGTCCAGGTCACCGTAGGACAGTTCGCGGCCGCGGTCGCGGATCGCGATCGCCTCCGGGTGGTCGGCGACGGTCCCCGCGAGGAGACGGTCGAGTGTGATCGGGTCGGCATCCGGAAGTCCCTGCGCGGGAGCGAATTCTCCGCACTCGCCGGCGAGGAAGACGTCGAGGTCGGCGACCGGTCGTTCCGACTCGACCGATGCGGTGAACCTGTCGAGGTAGGCGAGGAAACGCACATGATGTCCGGTCAGTTCGGCGTGGTCGTACAGTGCCGGATTTCCCTCGAAGTCGATGCGGGCGGCACTGCCCTCGGCCCCGGGATAGATGTTGACGGCGAGGTCCGCGACGGGACCGGTGGTGAGTACCCGAACCGTCCCGTTCACGGAGCCGAGCGTGATCTCCTTCGTGAACATCATGACGTTGACCACCGGACCGAAATGCAGGAGTTCGACACCGCCCGTAGCGAGGTCCCGGCCGATGTCCTCGCGGCGGTAGCGTTGATGCCGCAGTGCCGCTGTCAACGCCGTCTCGGCGGTTCCGACCGCCTGACGGACGGTGGCAGAGCCGATTCCGCTCAGCCGCAACGGAATCACATTGGAGACCGAGCCGCCCGAATACCTGAGGCGGGCCGTCGTTCTCGCCGACACCGGAAGCGACAGGACCACGTCGTCGACGCCGGTCATCCTGGCGAGGTACGAGGCGAAGGCGGCGACCGTCACCGCCGTCGAATTCCGTGAGCTCCCGCTCGGGCTCGTGTGCCCGGTCGCCGTCCGGGCGTCGATGTCCGGTCGCGCCGTGCGACCGCTGAGACTGAGGACCGACGCCAGGTCGCCGCCGGAGTCGCGCCAGTAGTCGCGGTCCCGGGCGAACCGGGTCGAGGCACGGTAGGTCGCGTCCTCCCGCACGAGACGTTCCGGCCCCACGATCCGGCTGTCCGGCGGCTCCCTGCCCTCGGTGGCGGCGACATACAGTTCGGCCGTGCGGCTCATCAGCATCATCGCGGCGTACCCGTCCGACACGATGTGGTGAGCGCGGGAGTACCAGTAGTAGTGATCGTCGCCCAGCTGCAGAATGCGCGAGACGAGGAGCGGTCCGTCGTACATGTCGGTGCGAGCGCTCCGGTCGTTCCGCATCCAGCGGTGGGCAGCGTCCACGGGATCGTCCTCGCCGCGAAGGTCCGTGGTGGGCACCCGGTCGTCGACGGTCGGGTCCACGACCTGATGCGGCTGCCCGTCGATGTCCACCAGGCGCACCGCTCCCCAGCCGAATTCGCGATTCGCGCGCCGGGTGGCTTCAGACAGAACGGCAAGGTCGACCGGACCGCGCAGATCGACGTAGTGGGCGATGACGTACGGAATCTCCGGCGTGAGCTGTTGCGCGAACCAGATGGATCTCTGCGCCGCGGTCAGCGGGAAGGCGCCCACGGCCGCTCGCGCCGGGCGCGCCGGGCGCCCGAGTGGGCGTTCCACGATGGCGACGTCGGGCCGGACAGGTGCGGGCCTTTCCGGGCAGGCGCACGCCGTGCCGCCGGATTGCTGCTGCGAATCGAAATCGAAATTCATCTTTCCCCCTCAGGCTGCGCTCTGCACTCCATCACCCCACTGCGCAGAGTCGTCGCGGATGTCGGATCGGCGACTGCTATGGCACCAACCATCAGCCTCCTCGCCCCACACCGCCTTCACCAGGCACCCCAGGGTGCGCACCCGCCTACCCTCGAATTTGGGGAGGTGCCCGCGCCGCCATCCGAGTAGCGTCGAACGGGTGACTATTCGCCTTGGATACCAGATGCCGAATTTCAGTTACTCCACCCCCGTCGCGGACCTGTTCCCGACCGTTATCGCGCAGGCCCGTGAGGCCGAATCCGCGGGCTTCGACACCGCGTTCGTGATGGACCACTTCTATCAACTGCCGGGCATCGGTGCGCCCGACGAACCGATGCTCGAGGCGTATACCGCCCTCGGCGCCCTCGCCACGGCCACCGACAACATCCAGCTGTCCGCACTGGTCACCGGCAACACCTACCGCAACCCGCCCATGCTCGCCAAGGCGGTGACCACCCTGGACGTCGCCAGCGGCGGGCGGGCCGTCCTCGGAATCGGCGCCGGCTGGTTCGAACTCGAGCACACGCAGTACGGATACGAGTTCGGCACGTTCACCGACCGATTCGAACGGCTCGAGGAGGCACTGCAGATCATTGCGCCGATGCTGCACGGCGAACGTCCGACGTTCGACGGCAAGTGGTATCACGTCGAGAACGCGATCAACGAGCCGCGGATCCGCGACGACCTGCCGATCATGCTGGGAGGTGGCGGTGAGAAGAAGACGTTCGGGCTCGCCGCCCGGTTCGCGGACCATCTGAACATCATCTGCAACGCCCGCGAACTGCCGCGCAAGCTCGAGGCTCTCGATACCCGGTGCTCGGAGATCGGTCGCGACCGGTCCACGCTGGAGACCAGCTACCTGGCCTTCGTCATCATCGACGAGGACGGCGACCGCGCCCGGCAGCTCCAGCACGAGTTCCTGCTCACGCAGGGCGTCGACCTGTCGACGGCGTCGGACGAGGAACGCGCCGCCGCCACCGACCGGCAGTTCTGCGGTGCCCCCGACGAGGTGGCCGAACAGCTGAAGACCCGTGTCCTCGACGCGGGAATCGACGGCATCGTCCTCAACCTCGTCGCCAACGGGCACGAACCCGGCATCGTCGAACTCACCGGGCGCACGTTGCGTCCCCTGGTCGACGCCTGACCGCTCCGGCCGCCCGGAATACGCGCACTACCTCTGCGGTTACACCCAGAGGTAGTGCGTGAGGCTGACCTCTCGCGCCTGTTCTTGGTGACGAAAGGTAACGAATCTCGTGAGCGCTGTTCTGTCGATTCTCGATCTGGCCTACATCCGCGAGGGCGACACGGCGCGGGACAGTTTCGATGCGAGCGTGAAGCTCGCGCAACTCGCGGAGACCCGCGGGTACCGCCGCATCTGGTACGCGGAGCACCACAACATGCCGTCGATCGGCTCGTCCGCGACGAGCGTCCTCATCGCGCACGTCGCCGCGCACACCGAGAGCATCCGGCTCGGCGCAGGCGGCATCATGCTGCCGAACCACGCGCCGCTGACGATTGCGGAGCAGTTCGGCACCCTCGAGACACTGCACCCCGGTCGCATCGACCTCGGACTCGGACGCGCCCCGGGCAGTGATCAGAAGACGATGTATGCGCTGCGCCGCGACCCGGCGTCCGCGGACCGCTTCCCGCAGGACGTGCTGGAACTCCAGGCATACCTCCGCGGTGTGTCACGGGTTCCCGGCGTCGACGCGATCCCCGGCAAGGGTACGAACGTTCCCCTCTACATCCTCGGGTCCTCGACGTTCGGCGCACAGCTCGCCGCGAAGCTCGGACTCCCCTACGCCAACGCGTCCCACTTCTCCCCCGACTCGCTCGTCGACGCCGTCACGCTGTACCGGGAGAGATTCGAGCCCTCCGAGGATCTGTCCGAGCCGTACGTCATCGCCGGCGTCAACGCCATCGCCGCGGACACCACCGAGGACGCGCACCGGCAGTTCGAGGCGTCCCTGCGGCGGCGGGTGGTGCAGATGGTCGGTCGCGGGCAGAAATTCACCCCCGAGGAGGTCGACCTCATCATGACGTCCCCGGCAGGTCAGCAGGTCGCGCAGATGGTGCGCTACTCCGCCGTCGGAACGCCGACCGAGGTCAAGACGTACCTCGACGAGTTCGCCGAGCACGCGCAGGCCGACGAGCTGATCGTCGCCTCCCATGCCGAGAACACCGAGTCCTGGCTGAAGACGTACGACCTGCTCGCCGACGTGTGGCGCGGAGCTCCCGTGCGCCCTTCTGGTAGCTAGCACAACCAGAAAGGCGCACGGGCGGCGAAGCCGCCTACTGCTGGTGGACGATCACGCCACGCAGGTTCTTTCCGTCCCGCAGATCCTGGTAACCCTCGTTCACCTGCTCGAGCGTGTACTTGGTGGTGATCAGCTCGTCGAGCTTGAGCTGACCCGCGTCGTACAGGCGCAGCAGGCGGACGATGTCGTACTGCGGGTTGGCCGAACCGAACAGCGAACCCTTGATCGTCTTCTGGTTCAGGGTCAGGTCGGTTCCCGAGATGTGCACGGTGAGCTTGGCGGGGTCGGCGAGGCCGGTGATGACGACGGTGCCGCCCTTGCCGATGACGGCGGTCGCGTTCTGCACCACCTCTTCGTCGACGGTGCCCACCAGGATGAGGGCCTGATCGGCGCCCTGACCCCAGGTCAGTTCGTTGACCTTCTCCGCCGCGGTCGCGGCGTCCGCGAACGCGTGGGTGGCGCCGAACTTCAGCGCGGCCTCCCGCTTCATCGCCACCGGATCCACCACCACGACGTACTTGGCGCCGGAGCTGACCGCGCCCTGCACGGCGTTGATGCCGAGACCGCCGATGCCGTAGATGACGACCGTGTCACCGGCGCGAACTCCGCCGGCGTACACCGCGGTGCCCCAACCGGACGGCACACCGCAGCCGACGAGGACGGCGGTCTCCAGGGGGAGCCAGTCGTCCACCTTCACCACCGAGTGCTGCGAGATGGTGGCGCGCTCGGCGAACGTACCGAGCATGCACATGGCACCGAAATCCTGCTTGCCCGAGTGGAACCGGAACGAGCCGTCGGGCATCGACCCCTCGAGGATGGTGGCGCCCATGTCACACAGGTTCTGGCGGCCGGTGGCACAGTACCGACACGTGCCGCAGTTCGGGATGAAGCTGCAGACCACGTGGTCGCCGGGCTTCACCTTGGTGACACCGGGGCCGACTTCCTCGATGATGCCGGAACCCTCGTGCCCGCCGACGATCGGGAAACGCGGCGGCAGATCGCCGTCGGTGAGGTGCAGGTCCGAGTGGCACAGGCCTGCCGCGACATACTTGATGAGCACTTCGCCAGGGCCCGGACCGTCGAGCTCGAGTTCCACGATTTCGAACGGCTTGTGCGTTTCGAACAGAACCGCTGCTTTGGTCTTCATGTCTTCTCCTCGTTGAGTGACGGTCAGAGTGCGATGTTGACGGCTTTGGTCTGGGTGTAGAGATCGATGGCGGTCGCCCCGAGCTCACGTCCCCAACCGGACTGCTTGTATCCGCCGAACGGCATGGCGGTGTCGAACCCGTTGTACTGATTGATCCACACCGAACCGGCCTTGAGCTGACGGGCCGTGAGGTGCGCCTTGGACAGATCCTTGGTCCAGATTCCGGCGGCGAGGCCGTAGATGCTGCTGTTCGCCGCCTTCGCGACTCCCTCCTCTGCGTTGAACGGGAGCGCTGCGACGACGGGGCCGAAGATCTCCTCCTCCACGATGCTGAACTCGGGTTTCACGTCCACGAACACCGTCGGCTCGACATAGAAGCCGGTGTCGCCCCAGCGCTTTCCGCCGGTGAGGGCGCGGGCGCCGTCGGCGAGTCCGGCGGCCAGGTAGCCGGTGACCTTGTCGAACTGCTCCTGCGACACCAGCGGTCCGAGCTGGGTGGTGGGGTCGAGTCCGGGGCCGATCTTGACCTGGCTGGCGGCCTCGGCGACCGCTGCGGTGAAGTCGTCGAAGATGCTGTCCTCGACGAACATCCGGGTGCCTGCGACGCAGCACTGGCCGTGGTTGAACAGCCAGGCGTTGAGCGATCCGGTGACGGCGGCGTCGAAGTCGGCGTCCGCGAACACGACGTTGGCGCTCTTGCCGCCGAGTTCGAGCGACACCTTCTTGAGGTTGCCCCGGGCGGCGTCGACGATCTTCTTCCCGACCTCGGTGGAGCCGGTGAACGCAATCTTGTCGACGTCGTCGTGGGCGGACAATGCCGCGCCGGCGTCGCCGTAGCCGGTGACGATGTTGACGACGCCGGGCGGGAAGCCGGCCTCCTCGAACACCTCGCCGAGCAGGATCGCGGTGAGCGGGGTCTGCTCCGCGGGCTTGAGAATCACCGTGTTGCCTGCGGCGAGCGCGGGCGCCAGCTTGAATGCGGCCATGAGCAGCGGGAAGTTCCAGGGAACGATCAGACCGCAGACGCCGACGGGTTCGCGCAGCGTGTACGCATGGAACTGGCCGCCGGGGACGAACGGCATGCTCACGTTGACCGTGCTGCCCTCGATCTTGGTGGCCCAGCCCGCGAAGTAGCGGAAGATGTCGGCCGACCAGGCGACGTCGACAGCCGCGGCGATGCCCGCCGACTTGCCGTTGTCCAGCGCCTCGAGCTGACCGAATTCCTCGGCGCGCTCGGAGAGGATGTCGCCGACCCGCCAGATCAGCCGTTCCCGCTCGTTGGGCTTCATGGTGGCCCACGGGCCCTCGTCGAATGCCGTACGAGCGGCCCGGACCGCGCGGTCTACGTCTTCGGCACCACCGCGTGCGACGGTGGTCAGCACCTGCCCGGTGGCCGGGTCGATCGTCTCGAACGTCTCGCCGCTCGCCGATTCCACCCACTGCCCTCCGACGAGAAATCGCTTGGTGCCGGACAGAAAGTTCCGTACCGACGGCAAGAGTTCCGCTTGGCTGGGTTCGATCGTCGCTGTCATCAAAACCTCCGAAGTTGTGAATGTGACGTGGCTCATAGTGCACTGGTTGCCATATCACTAACTGTCCTGACTTCGGACACCTCCGGACGGTCGCGGATCGGTGGATGAAACTGCAGCTAGACGGTGATATCGAGGGCTCGAATCCGGACGTAGAGCGTGCTGCGGCTGATGCCCAGCGCGGCCGCGGCATGCACCTTGTTGCCGCCGCACTCCTGCAGTGCGTCGACGATGGCCTGGCGTTCGGCGCGCTCGCGGCCGGCCAGCCGGGACACCCGGGTCGGCGTCCGATACTGGTCGGGTAGATCCGCGACAGCGATGTTCGCGCTGCTGCGTCTGCCCGCGGCGGCCTGCAGCACGACGGACAGTTCGGCGATATTGCCCGGCCAGTCGCGGGCGATCAGAGCGTCGAGCGCGCTCGCGGTGAGCCGGAGACCGGGATCGACGGAATCGAGGATTCCCTGCGCGATGTCCGCGAATTCGCGGGTGCGTTGACGCAGCGGCGGGAGCACCACCTGTCCGGGGCAGCGGCCGACGAGACCCGCAACGCCCGGTGGCAGGTCGCCGAGGGGAGAACTCGTCATCACGATTCGTGGGCCCGCGTCGGCGGCCAGCATCTTCACGACCAGCGGCAGCATCGACTCGGGTAGCAGTTGCACTTCCTCGATCGCCAGGACCGCGGCGGGTCCGGCCGCCAGCGTGAGAAGTCGGTCGATCCAGGCGTCGGCGCCGTCGAGGGCGATGGCGGCCGCGTCCATACATACGAGCGACTTGTCGCCGGCCAGATCGCGAACCGCCGTCGTCCTGCCGATGCCCGGTTCGCCGCTGATCACCACCGGATCCCGGGTCTCGCGCAGCCGCGACAACTCCGACCTGCTGCGTTCGACGACGGAACTCGACGGGGACTTGCCGCGCCGGATGGGGGTGCTGGTCCGGCGGTCCGGCCGGACGACGAACACGGCCCCGCCGTCCGTGCCTGCCACGTGGTCGGCCCGGACCAACGCCGGTTCGCCCGAGGACAGTTGGATCCGCACCGTCTTCGACTGATCCGGACGCAGGTCCGCGGCAAGCCCCCGCAGCGTCGCGTGATCGGACACCTGGAGCAGGTCGAGCGCCACCCGGTTGCTGAGCAGAATGTCCTCGCCAATCGCGGTGACCGCCATCAGATTCTGCGGCGACACCCGCTGAAACGCGTCCACGAGCCGCTGCTGCGACACCCGGGCCCCCTCGAGCAAACGTCGTTCGATGTCCGCGGCCGCTCGGGCCAGGAACGGGGCGAACAGCGGGTTGGCGCGCGACGCGACACCCGTCATGTCGAGGATGCCCTCGACGCGGCGCGTCACCGGATGGACGATCGGGTGTCCGTAACAGCTGAGTTCCTTGAACCGCTCGAGGTAGTGCTCCTCGCCGTGTATGACGACGCCACGCCGGACCTCCATCGGCGTCCCCAGCGCCGTGGTCCCCACGCAGTCCTCGTCGAACCGCGACCCCAGCACCGCCCCGGCGCCGTCGATCAGGCGCTCGAGTCGGGGGCCGTCGAAGAGCCGGGCGACGATGCGGCAGTCACGGTCGGCGAGCAGGACACAGAAGCCGGTGCCCTGGATCTGCTGTTCCATCTCATCGAGCACGGGACGGGCCGCCTGCAGCAGGCGACTGGACTTGTCCAGGTCGGAGCAGGGATCATCGGTCGGCGTCGAACTCGGTTCCAGACCGCTGAGCGCCGAACGCTTCCAGGACAACGCGATCTCCGGCCGCATCGCCACGTGCCCGGTCATGCCGCCAAACTCCAACCTCGACTCCTTGCCGCGCGCGGGTCCGGTCGTGCACCGGTGCACGACTCACACCCGAACGTACCCACACAGTGTGACCCACGCCATAGTGCCTGTGGGCGCGGCGAGCAACTGTCCGGATTCTGGACAGTGCCGCCTTCTCTCAATCGAACAGCCCACGCACGAACGCGATAGTGTCCGCCTGGGAATCGACGAGCGTGCCGCTGTGGTCGGTGGGATACGTCTTGAACGTGACCGGCTCACCGTTGGCGGTCAGTGCCGCGACCAGCGAGAACGCCGACGGTGCGGGCACGTCGATGTCGGTGAGCCCCTGCCCGATGAACAGGGGACGGTCGTACCCACTCGTCGGGACACCCATGTAGTCCACGAGCAGCCCGTGAAAGTTCGGGATCTGGTTCAGCGGCTTGCTGAACAGGTCGCCGACCACCACACCTTCCGCGGCATCGTGAAGGTCGTTGACGCACAGCTGCTCGGCGGCGTTCACGTACCGGGCGCCGAACGGAGTGAGGTAGGAGTCGAGGTCGATCTCGGGATGCGCCGACCGCAGTCCAGCGAGGATGTAGAACAGGTACGACGTGAGGCCGGCGGGGATCGCCGTGGGCGGCACCCCCGGCCCCAGCGGCAGCAGTGTCAGCTCGATGTTCGCCGGCACACCCGTTCCCACCGCCCCGCGGTAGTCCAGCGTCTCGCCGCCGTACTCGGTGGCGTAACGGGCGGTGGTGATCGCGGCGCCGCCGCCCTGCGACTGGCCGACCACCACCCACTTGTTCGACAGGGACTCGTCGACGGCGCGGGCGGCCTTCACCGAGTCGACGACGCTGTGCGCCTCGACCTTTCCGTCGAGGTACGGCATCACACCGGGCGTGCCGAGGCCGACGTAGTCGGTGGAGACGACGGCATATCCCTGTTCGAGCCAGTGTCCGAGGTACGGGTAGTCACGCTCGGGGAGCGCGGGCCCGACGAGCGAGGGAGCACAGTCGTCCGCGAGCCCGGACGTGCCGTGCGCCCACGCGACCACCGGCCATCCCCGGACGGGCGCCTCCCCCGGTGGCACGTACACGGCGCCGCTGCTGAGTGCGGGACTCCCGTCGGACCCGATCGACCAGTAGGTGATTCGCTGCGCGTCGGCAGCGCCGGGGAGCCAGAGGTCGGCCGGTAGCGGCTCGACCTCCACGACGCTCCCCGGCGCGCGTTCGGCCTCGTCGGCGAACGCGGCCGGGGAGGCGAGGCAGGTGCCGCCCACCGTCAGGGATGCAATCGCGACACTTGCCGCGGCTCGCGCCATACGTACCGAGTGTGTCTTCACCGCTTCAAGATAGAGCCTCCCCGCACGTGAGTGGCAAAGCGTGTGGGAGCACACTTTGCCACTCGCGTGCGCTACGTCTGGGACGCGAGATCCCGTCCCCGGGTCTCCGGGATCGTGAACAGTGCGGCGATCGAGACCGCAACCAGGGCGAGCGCGTACCACTCGAACAGGTCCGGCGTACCGCGGTCGGCGAAGAACGTCTGGACGTACGCGGCCGTCCCACCGAACGCGGCCACACCGACCGAGTACGGCACTCCGACGCCGGCAGCACGTAATCCGGTCGGGAACAGTTCGGCCATCATCGCGGGCATCACCGACAGGATCGCGCCCATCACGAACAGGGCGATCGCCATCGCGAAGAAGAGCGTGACCGCACTGTGCCCGATCATGGCGTTGAGCGGGAACAGCAGGGCAGCGATACCGACGTTGCCGATGTACAGCACCGGTTTGCGACCGATCCGATCCGACAACGCACCCCAGAACGGCAGCGACGCAATCAGTACGAGGTTCGCGCCGACCCCCGCCCACAAAGCGCCGGACGGATCGATGCCCCGGACGGCGATCGCGTACGCCGGCGCCGACACGGCCCACACGTAGTAGACGACGGTGCCGCCGACCGTGAAGAACAGGATCTGGAACACCTGCCGCCGGTGCGCCACGAACAGCTGCCACATCGACTGCTTTGCGGTCTCGTCACCCGACTCCTCGTAGACTTCGGTCTCCTTCATCCGCGACCGCATCCACAGCACGAACAGTCCGAGCACGCCGCCCAGCAGGAACGGCACCCGCCAGCCCCAGTCGGCCATCTGCTCCGAACTCAGCGTCGTCGTGAGCAGTGCGCCGAGAAGCGTGCCGACGACGACTCCGGTGGTGTTGGAAATGTAGATGAGACTGGACCACAGTCCACGCCGGGCCGTCGGCGCGAATTCGACGATATAGGTCTGCGCGGACGGCAATTCACCGCCGTGCGCGACACCCTGCGCGAGGCGCGCCACGACGAGGACCACCGCCGCCGCGACACCGATCGTCTGATGGGTCGGGGTCAGGCCGATGATCAGGCTGCCGACCGCGGCCAGTCCGACGGCGAGCGTCATCGACAGCTTGCGTCCCCGCCGATCCGACAGCCAGCCGAACAGCAGACCGCCGAACGGCCTGGCAACGAATCCGACAGCGAAGACGCCGAACGACGCGAGCAGGTCGGAGACCGCGGAGCCGGTGTGGAAGAACTGCGGGGCGAAGAACGCGGCGAACGTCGCGTAGACGGTCCAGTCGAAGTACTCGATCCCGTTTCCCGTGCCCACGCCGACGATCGCGCGGGCCTTCTCCCAGCGCTCGGACCTCTGCTGGACGGTGTTCACGGTCCCACTCTCGGTGGCGATCTCGTTCATCGGGCGTCACTCCCCGCCGCCACAGCAGCATTGTCGGACCGGGCTTTGTCCAGCCGTCGAACGGCCAGTCCGGCGTAGATGGTGGCGGCATCGGCGAGTACCGCGTCGTCGAATTGCGCTCGGGGCGAATGGTTCATGGGAGCGGCAGCGGGATCCGCGCCGGGCATGCACGCGCCCAGTCCGATGAACGCGCCGGGCACTTCCTGCAGGACGTAGGAGAAGTCCTCGGACCCGGCCATCGGATGCGTGACCGTCTCGTATCGGTCCTCGCCCATGAGGTCGCTGACCACTTCGGCGCCGAACGCGACCTCGTCGATGTCGTTGATCGTCATCGGGAACTCCGGGGCCACGGTGACGTCGACCTCGACCCGCTGTGCGGACGCCACCCCCTCGAGCACCCGGCGCAGCGCCGCCGGCACCTTCTCGTACGTGGTGGGCGAGTAGCACCGGACCGTCGCCTCGAACCGCGCATCGTCGGGAATGATGTTGTGCCGCGACCCGGCCTGCACGTTCGCGACCGTCACGACGACGGGATCGAAGACGTCGAACGTCCGGGTGATCATGGTCTGCAGCGACGTGATCATCTCGGCCATCGCGGTGATCGGATCCCGGGCGGTCGACGGGGACGACCCGTGTCCACCCGCCCCGCGCACCGTGACCGTCAGCTTGTACGACGCCGCGAGCAGCGTCCCCGCCTTGGAGAAGAACCGCCCCTGCGGCTTCTGGCAGGAGAAGACGTGCATGCCGTAGGCGGTGTCGGCGCGGCGGCCGGCGGCGTGGAGGACGCCCTCGTCCACCATCACCTTCGCGCCGTCCCACCCCTCCTCACCGGGCTGGAACATCAGGACGACGTCGCCCGCCAAGTGGTCGCGATGACGGCTGAGCAGTTGGGCGGCGCCGACCAGCGCAGCGGTGTGCAGGTCGTGTCCGCACCCGTGCATGGCGCCGTTCTGCGCCGCGAAGTCGAGTCCGGTCTGTTCGGTGACCGGGAGTCCGTCCATGTCGGCGCGCAGCAGCACCGTCTGCGCGGCGTCGACCGAACGCCTGCCGCCGCGGAGCACCGCGGTCACCGACGTCGTGTTCGTTCCCGTCGAGATCTCGAGAGGCAGGCCGGCCAACGCATCGAGGACACGTTCCTGCGTGCGCGGCAGGCTCAGTCCGACCTCCGGTTCGCGGTGCAGCACGCGACGCAACTGCACGAGGTCGCCCTGGAGGGCGCGGGCGTCGTCCACGAGATTCATTGCTCTCCCTTATGTCGGTGGTCACTTTCTCGACCGAATGCGTCGGTGGTCATATGCTGTGATCCGCGAAACGACGGACCACCGAGAACGTCGAAAACGATCACCTGTGCCGACCCAGAAAGTGTTCTATGCGCGAAATGCTGACCGAATCCGAGCTTTCGCTCATTCACTCGTTGCAGATCCGTCCGCGGGCGACGTGGTCCGAGCTCGCCCCGATCCTGCGGACGACATCCGCGACGCTGGCGAGGCGGTGGGAGTCGATCACCGAACGCGGACTGGCCTGGATCACCGCGTACCCCGCGCCGATGACGAGCGCCGGTGCGTTCACCGCCATGATCGAGGTGACGTGCGATCTCAGCGGCACGAAGACACTGGTCGAGGCGCTCACCCGCGACCCGCGGGTGGCGTCGATCGAACATGCGGCGCGCGGGCGGGACCTCATCCTGACGGTGCAGACGGGATCCCTGCACGAGTTGTCGGACCTGGTGCTCGAGGAATTGCCCGGCCACCCGAGCGTCAATTCGACCCGGACCCACACGTGCACCGCACTCCACGCGGAGGGCAGCCGCTGGCGCCTCGATTCCCTCGACACGGCACAGTCCGCGGCGATCGCCGCACTGGAGAACACTCCGCCGCAGTCCGGATCGGCCCGGCCGGAAAGCCTGACGGACGAGGTCGCCCGCGCGCTCGTCCGCGAGCTCACCCGGAACGGAAGGGCGTCCGCGCGCGAGATCGCCTCGGTCATCGACCGGCCCGCGTCGTCGGTTCGCAGGCAGCTCGCGGGGTTGCTGCGCTCCCGGGCCGTGGTGCTGCGCTGCGACGTGGCCCAGGATGCGACGCGGTGGCCCATCACCGTCACGTGGTGGTGCCGCCTGCCCGTGCGTGCACACCGGGAAGTCGTGGAGATCGTCAACACCCGGCCCGAACTGAGGTTGTGCATGTCGCTCACCGGCCCCGCGAACTTCCTCGTCAGCATGTGGGTGTCTTCGCTGCCCGACCTGTTGCGGGTGCAGGAGTGGCTGGAGAGCCGGGCCCCCAGCCTCGAGATCATCGACTCGTCGGTGACGCTCCGGTCCCGGAAGCGGATGGGGTGGGAACTCGACACCCACGGCCGCGCGACCGGTTATGTCACCGCGCACGGCGGCTGACCGCTACCGTCGAATGCGCATCATCGGACCGGCTGGAGCAGGTGATCACCGTGACCTCTACCGCGAGAACGTCGACTACCGGCGAGCGTGCCGACTTGCTGGAGTCGCTGGCGAAACACCGCTACTTCCTCCGGTACACCGTCCGGGACCTCACCGACGAACAGGCGACCCAGCGCACGACGGCGAGCGAACTGTGTCTGGGCGGACTCGTCAAACACGTGTCGGACGTCGAACGGGTGTGGGCCGACTTCATCGTGCGCGGTACCGACGCCGTGCGTGGCGGTCCCGCGGACGGCACCGGCACCGACAATCGCCAGAAGGAGTTCACCCTCCGCGACGACGAGACGCTGGCCGACGTCCTCGACCGCTACGCGAGGGTGGCACACCGGACCGACGAGATCGTGGCCTCGCTGCCCGACCTCGACATCTCGCATCCGCTGCCGAAGGCGCCGTGGTTCGAACCGGGATCACGCTGGTCCGCGCGCCGGGTCCTGCTCCACATCATCGGGGAGACCGCCCAGCACGCCGGGCACGCCGACATCATCAGGGAGGCCCTCGACGGGTCGAAGTCGATGGGCTGAGTCAGCCGCGTTTGCGGGCCTCGATGAGGAAGCGGGTCGAGTGGGTTGCGGCCCCAGGAAGTACTCGACGAGTTCGAAGACACTCGCATGCCCGACGTGCTGCGAGAAGTACGTGCCTCCGGGTCGCAGGACGCGGGCGATTTCGTCCCACCACACCGTGGCGGGGTGCCTGCTCGTCACCAGGTCGAAGGCGCCCTCGGCGAACGGCAGCGGCGGTTCGTCCGCGTCGGCCACCACGACAGCACCGAGCGGATGCAGCAGCGCCGTCGCCTTCGCGACGTTCGGCGGCCACGATTCCGTCGCCACCATCACGGGAGGCATCGTCATTGCACCGGCGAGGACCTCCCCTCCCCCGGTCTGGATGTCCAGAGCGGCGTTCGCGCGCGCGAGACGTTCACCCATCAGGCGCTGATACCCCCACGACGGCCGCTGTTCGGTGGCCCGGCCGTCCAGCCAGGAGAAATCCCAGCCGTCCACCGACACGGATTCCGCCTCGGCCACCAACTCCTCGAATGTGCGTGCCATGCCGGGAAGCCTGACAGAAAGTCCCGGATCGATCGAGCGGATTACCGGGGAAGCACCGGGCCCTCGTCGATGTTGATCCAGGCATGAACTTGCCGCAACACCGCACCCGAATCGCCGAGGAACGCGCCGACGCAGAACGCCGCATCGCCTCGCTGACCGGCCGTTTCACTGCAATTGTGGAGGGGTCGGAATTCACCACGGACGACGACGAACACGACCCCGAGGGCTCCACCATCGCCTTCGAACGGGCCCAGGTGTCGGCACTGCTGGCCGACGCGAAGCGCGAGGTCGAGGACCTGACGGCGGCGCAGCAGCGACTCGACACTGGGACGTACGGCCTCTGCATTCGGTGCGGTCTGCCGATCGCCGATGTGCGACTCGACGCGCTACCTGCCGCGCAGACCTGTATCGACTGCGCCGGTTAGCCGGTGTCACCGGGCAGGAGGGCTCCCCATTCCCGGGTGGCCACGTCCCGTGCCCGTCGATGGTCGTCGGCGTCGGGGTGCATTCCGTCGGCGAGATCAGCGAGGGCTTCCGCGAGATCCCCGACATCGACCTGATGCCGCATGGAGGAATCGAGTAGTTCGTCGAAGGCCTGGTCCGCGCTGTACGAGCTTCCGCGCGCGGTAATCAGGATCTGGATGGCAGCGTCCAAAGCGGACAGGTGCCGTGTCGCGCGGGTGTCGCGGTGAGCTTCGATCGTCAATATTCCGCCTCTGAGGTGTCGCCACTGGGCGTTGCCGGTCTCTTGTCACCACATCACATCACGATCCGGACGTCCGTGTCGCCGAATCGAGACCGTGTCCGAAAGTTGTTTCTCGACAGCAGGATACGAATTCCGGCAAGATACTTGTAACTCTCGTTACTACTCCGGGGTTCTACCCGTCGGTAGGGGCGGGCGGCGCCACATTTCTGAATGGCTCCAGAACAGCGGATCGAAACCGAACCGTCCGTCCATTCCGCAATACTGGTTTCCGGGTGGAGGTCTCCGCCCGACGCGATCGGACGGCCGTGCGCCGCGCAGTCCCTGTGGACCCGTGTGACCAGAACTGTTCAGAATCGGGATGATTGACGTGAAACTCGTCGTCGACCTCAATCGGTGCCAGGGTTACGCGCAATGCGTGTTCCTCGCACCCGACGTCTTCACCCTGCACGGAGAAGAGGCTCTTCTCTACGACGCGGGCCCCACCGACGACGAACGCGACCACGTGGCGCAAGCCGCCGCCGCCTGCCCGGTGCATGCCATCACCACCGACATCCCCGACCGCCGCGATGGGCAGTGACGTGCGGATCGTCATCGTCGGTGCGTCGCTCGCGGGCCTGCGCGCCGCGGAGGCACTGCGGGGGCAAGGCTTCGACGGTTCCCTCACCCTGATCGGCGACGAACCCTACGAGCCGTACGACAGGCCCCCGCTGTCGAAGGCCGTGCTCCTCGGAATCATGCCGCCCGACCACGCGGCGCTGCCCTTCCGCCCGGACCTCGACGCGCAGTGGCGGCTCGGTGTGCGGGCCACCAGTCTCGATCTGGAGAACAACCGGGTGGTTCTCAGCGACGGCGACACCGTCGAGTTCGACAAGGTGCTGATCGCGACCGGCGTCCGCGCCAGGCCGTGGTCGAATTCGTCCGAGGCCGCACTCGACGGCGTCTTCACCATCCGAACCTGCGACGACTCCCGCCGGCTGAACGAGCGACTGTCTACCGGACCGAGTCATGTCCTGGTGATCGGGGCAGGGTTCACCGGCTCGGAGATCGCGTCGGTGTGCCGGGAGCGCGGGCTGTCCGTCACTGTCACCGAGCGCGGGCCGGCACCGCTGGTCGGTGCGCTCGGCGGAGTGGTGGCAGCGGTCGCGGCCGACATGCAACGCGAGCACGGCGTCGACCTGCGCACCGGGGTCACAGTGACCGGGCTCGACGGGGACGGCGACGGGCAACTGTGCCGTGCGCATCTGTCGGACGGGACCACACTCGACGTCGACGTGGCGATCGTCGCGCAGGGCAGTATCCGCAACACCGACTGGCTGTTCGGCTCCGGTCTCGCCGCCGGGCCCCGCGGAGTCACGTGCGACGCCGGGTGCCGGGCGTTCGACATCAACGGCATCGTCACCGACAACGTGTTCGTCGCCGGTGACGTTGCGCGGCAACCACATCCGCTCTACGACTACCAGCTGCTGGCATTGGAGCACTGGGGAAACGCGATCGGCCAGGCCGAGGTGGCGGCGCACAACATGATCCACGACGGTCTCCGCCGGCGGCCGCACCTCGAGATTCCGGCGTTCTGGTCCAGCCAGTTCGGCGTCAACATCAAGTCCGTGGGCATCCCCACCTACTCCGATCAGGTGGTGATCACGCAGGGGTCCGTCGCCGACCGGCGTTTCGTGGCGGCATACGGCTTCCGCGGACGCGTCACGGCCGCTGTGGCGTTCAATCAGGGTAAGTGGCTCGACTTCTACCGGGGACTTATCGAGTCTGCCGCGGCGTTTCCCCCCGACTTCGACGTCATGGACCGGGCGGAACCGTTCGAGGTGCGTGCGTCGGAGTTGCCGGACCCGGCCGTTCTCAGCCACGGACCCACCGTCGCGGTGACCGGCCACCTACCCACCGAACGTCGCGTCGAGTTCGTCTCGCTACCGAAGTAACAGGGAGAGTGTCCATGTCGCGTGCGCAGCTGTTCCAGCGGATCACCGACCAGGCGAGCCGGCCGAATCCGTATCCGCTGTACGAGGAACTTCGTGAGACTCGGGTGGCGCCGCAGGACAACGGTTCTTTCCTCGTCGGACGGTACTACGACGTGAAGGCGCTCCTGCACGACCCGAGGATCAGCTCCGACCTGCACAACCGTGGGCCCGGCCTCCCCGGAGCGGATCGTGCCGGCGACGGGCCGGAGTCCTTCCTCAAACTCGATCCGCCCGAGCACGATCGACTGCGCAGACTGACGACGCGACAGTTCGGTCCGCCGCACAGCCCCGACCGAATCGACTCCATGCGTGGCGAACTCGCCGCACTCGTCACGAAGCTGGTCGACGGGCTGGACGGTAAGGAGCGCATCGACATCGTCGACGACTTCGCGTACCCCTTCCCCGTCACCGTGATCTGCCGACTGCTCGGGGTGCCCCATGAGGAGGAACCCCGGTTCCACGCCTGGGCCGATGCGTTGGTGGCAGCCATCGACCCTCGGCGTGCCGGCGCCGACAACGAGCAGGTGAAGGTGGCGCAGAAGGCGCAGATGGAGATGGCCATGTTCATGGCCGGTCTCATCGAGGACCGTCGCCGCGATCCCGGTGACGACATGTTGTCGGGGCTTGCCAACGATTCGGGGCCGGACGGTCAGTTGAACACCGTCGAGTTGGTCACCAACTCCATCCTGCTGTTCATCGCCGGGCACGAGACCACCGTCAACCTCATCACCAACGGCATGCTGACGCTGTTGCGTAATCCCGACGTTCTCGAACGTCTTCGCGCCGAACCGGAGTTGATGCCGCAGGCTGTGGAGGAATTGCTCCGCTTCGAACCGCCCGTGCATCTCCTGGGCCAGCGAACGCCGATCGTGGACATCGAAATCGGCGGTGTCACCGTCCCGAAGGGTTCACCCCTCGTCCTCGCGTTGGCGTCGGCGAATCGCGACCCCGAACGCTTCGTCGACGCCGACAAGTTCGTCCCCGACCGCGCGGACAACCAGCACGTGGGTCTGGGCAGCGGCATCCACAGTTGCTTCGGCGCACCCCTCGCCCGCCTCGAGGGGCAGATGGCGCTCGCCGAACTCATCCGCCGCCTCCCCAATCCGCGCCTCGTCGAGGACCCGCCGCCCTACCGGCCCAACCCGGTGCTGCGAGGCCCCCGGCACCTGCTGGTGGACTGTGGGTGAGCTGCCGCCGCGCATGCTCGATCAACTCACCGGGGTGGTGTCGGTGGTTGATGCGCGGTCTTCGGGTGGGGTCGATGTGTGGTGGCGGGATCCATTCGGTCCGGCCCGCGTATGCGGAATGGTGGGGCGCGGACCTCATCGCCCACCCAGCCGGACCGTCGTTGATCTGAGCGTGGCAGGCGTCGCAGACCAGTGCCAAACCCTCGATGTCGGTGTGCCCACCTTTGCGCCAATCCGTGACATGGTGCACCGCACACAGACTCGCCGGCGCCGAACACCCCGGCCGGGTGCAACCCCCGTCCGAGGCGATCAGAGCGAGCCGCTGATCGGCGCTGGCCAGACGGCGCCGCCGCCCCAGGTGCAGTGGACGACCCGCATGGTCGAACAGTGCGAGCACCGGATGTGCGTCCTCGGCCAGTGCTAATGCGTCCTCGATCGGGAGCAGCCCACCGGTGGCCGTCGTGGCAAGACCCCCTACCGCCTGCTCCAACTGCTCGAGAGTCATCGTCACGATCACTGTGGCCGGTAGACCCCGGTGCCGCCCGAGCACCCCCGACTCGAGCAGCGCCCGGAATACCGCGCTGAACGCGTCGTGATTGCGCTGCGCTGCGGTGCGGGTATCGCGTGCGGCCGCGGCCGCCAGCACGTCACGATCGATCGCCGGGTTCTCGCCGTCGCCTGCCGGTGAGTCGGGATCGTCCGGGTTGTTCATTCCGGGCCGCGCCCATTTTGCGAGGATCGGATCGAGCATCGCCCGCGCGACAGGGTCGAGTTCACCGGAGATTCTCGACATCAGTTCGGTGTCCTGACGGCCGATCGAAATGCCCCGCCGGCGTTTCCGGTCGCGGTCGTCGCCGAGGTTCCCGTCCGGATTGAGATATGCCAGCAGCCGATGCCCCGCCTGCTCCACATCCTCCGGGGTACCGCTTCGCGCCAACGTGGCCGGTACGGCCTCGGCGTCGGCCACCGCGTCGTTGTCGACGGCGTGGGGAATTTTGCGCATCACCTTCGCGATCGCCCGCACATGATCCGCGCCGATGTCGCCGTCGGCCTGTGCCGCAGCGGTTTCCGGCAAGACGGGTGGCATCGGTTCGCCGGCCAGGGTGTGCCACACCCCGAGCTCACGGGCTGCGGTGACCCGAGCGAACGCGTCCGCGCCCGAGATCCGCAGCACGTCGATCAGGAGTTTCTTCGGCGAGGTATACCCCAGACTCGCCGGGACCGAGCGTTCGACGCCTTCCACGACCAATCGGTGTGAGATCACCTCCGCACGACGAAGGGACTGTTCCATTCCGCACATCACCTCGACGAGCTCAGTGTCCGACAACTCGCCAGCCCGGAATCGAGCAGCCCGTCGACCGCGGCAGCGAACATCGACAGATACTCCGCCACCCGGCTACCCACCGACCCCCCCCAGCCGAACTCATGTGCGAATACTATCGCGGGGGTCCGACAAGTTTCGGACGCGAACTCCGACCTCTCACCGAACCGATCAGAGCCCGCGATCGCGGAGTGACTCGGACGGCGTCACGCCGTACTTCCGGCGGTAGGCGGCGGCGAATCTGCCGGTGTGCATGATGCCCCAGCGTGTCGCGACTTCGGAAATAGTTGCGCAGGAACCGCTTCCGGTGAGTTCTGCGTGGACACGCTCGAGGCGCACGTCGACGAGGTACTCCATCGGTGTCATGCCCACGTATTCACGGAACCCCTGCTGCATGCGCCGAACACTCACGCCGACGAGTTCGGCCATCTCCCCCGCACTCCACGGGTGGGCCGGGTCCTGCTGGATCGCGTCGATGACCCGCTTGACGATGCGCGGCCGGATTCCCGCGGCACCCGTGTCGTCGTCCGGCATCGCGGTGAGCACGAGCGCGGTGGTCAACGCTCCACACAGTTGTTGCGACACCTGATCGCTGTGCAGGAGAACGCTGTCGCGCAACGCCTGGTCGGCGACGGAGCGGACGAACCTCAGCCAGTCGGCGCCGGCGCCGGTGCGTAGGTCGAGTTGCCGCGGCAACTCCTGCCCGGGCCGTGCGAGCACGCGGTCCATTTCGCGCTGCAGGTAGTCCCGGTCCACCTTGAAACCGATGATCTCGCAGGAACTGCTCCAGTTGGTGATGACGGTCCGGGTGTCGGGCGGGCAGATGGTGGCCAGCCCCGGCGTCGAGGTCACTTCCGTCCCGCCGGTGACGGAGACGATGCGGCCGGCCAGGGGGATGTTGATGCCGTATGCACCGGGATGGTCGGACTCGATCGACACGGGCGCCCCGAAACCGATCCGGGCGAGCCTGGACGCGCCCATCTGGGAGGACTCCAGCGAAGACCGCGCCGCGGTGTCCCGCGACAGCGGACGCAGTTCGTGAGGGAAGTACGCGTCCGCGACCACCTCGTGAACCTCGTCCCAGTCGGTGAAACCGGGACCTTCCAGCTGTCCTCGCATGCGTACGTCCAGACCTCTCACCTCGCGCCACGACCGCGCATGGGCAACTCCCGACCCTAGCATCGCCTGTGACTCACGTCACTGCAAGGGCGTCCGACCCCTGTCCGGCAAACCCGTTTCGCGTTCCGGATCCCGCCTTCGCAATGCGGATCGACGGACTGTGACGGCCGTCATACGTTGTTCAGGTCCCCAATCGCAGGGGTTATCGCACGAATCGTGCAGAAAGGCGGTCAGGAGAAATGGACCAGCGCACTCTGCGTAACATTTTCGGCCAGTTCGCCAGTGGCGTCACCGTGATCACGTGCGCCAATGCCGCCGGCGAGCCGCACGGCGCGACCGTCACCGCCTTCACCGCCGTCTCGATCGAGCCGCGGCTGTGCCAGGTGACGTTGACCCGTAAATCGAAGGCATGCAGCTACCTCGGTGATGCACCGTTCGCGGTGAACATTCTGGCCGCCGATCAGCTCGACACGGCCATGCATTTCGCCGGCAAACCGCAACGGACGGAACCGGTGTGGGACTCCTCGGGCATCGCTCCCGCACTGTCCGGCAACGCGGCGACGCTCACGTGCTCGCCCTGGGCTTCCTACGACGGCGGTGACCACATCATCTTCATCGGCGAGATCGTCGATGCGTCCGTCGACGCAAGCAGGGACCCACTGTTGTTCTACCGCAGCACCTTCCACGATCTGGGTGCCACGTCGGGCACCACGGCGTGGAACGGCTGCCTCGACGACCCCCACAGCGGATGGTTCGACGCCGCCGCGTCGTTCACACCGCTCCACCTGCAGCTCGCCCAGGCTGCCTCGTAATCCTGACCGAAAGGGAACACCATGACCACCACCGAAGCTGCCCCCGATGCCGACGTCGACCGCACCAAGGTCAATGTCGCCGCGGACTGTGAGGCGAACCGGACCGCGAACTTCGCCACCCGTCCGATGACCGGTGACGAATACATAGAGTCGCTGCGCGACGATCGCGAGATCTACCTGCACGGCGAGCGTGTCAAGGATGTCACGACGCATCCGGCGTTCCGTAACCCGATCCGGATGACCGCCCGCCTCTACGACGCGATGCACACCGGCGAGCACGTCGACACCCTGACCACCCCGACGGACACCGGCAGCGGGGGTGTGACGATGCCGTTCTTCCGGGCGCCGAAGAACTCCGACGATCTGCTGAAGGATCGTGACGCGATCGCCACCTGGGCGCGGATGACGTACGGCTGGATGGGCCGGTCCCCCGATTACAAGGCATCCTTCCTCGGCACCCTGCACGCGAACAAGGAACTGTATTCGCCCTTCCAGGACAACGCCGAACGCTGGTACAAGGAATCGCAGGAGAAGGTTCTGTACTGGAACCACGCGATCATCAACCCACCCGTCGACCGGCAGCTCCCGCCGGACGAGGTGGGGGACGTGTTCATGAAGGTGGAGAAGGAAACCGACGCCGGCCTGATCGTCTCCGGTGCGAAGGTCGTGGCGACGGGCTCGGCCATTACCAACTACAACTTCATCGCCCACTACGGGCTGCCGATCAAGAAGAAGCAATTCGCACTGATCTGCACCGTCCCGATGGACGCACCGGGCGTGAAGCTGATCTGCCGCACCTCCTACACCCAGCAGGCCGCAGTCATGGGCTCCCCGTTCGACTACCCCCTGTCTTCACGGATGGACGAGAACGACACCATCTTCGTCTTCGACAAGGTGCTGGTGCCGTGGGAGAACGTGTTCATGTACGGCGACGTGGACAAGATCAACGCATTCTTCCCCCAGTCCGGGTTCCTGCCCCGCTTCACCCTGCAAGGGTGCACCCGCCTGGCGGTGAAACTGGACTTCATCGCCGGGCTGCTGATGAAGGCCCTCGACGCCACCGGGGCGGGTGGGTTCCGCGGGGTGCAGACCCGCGTCGGTGAGGTCATCGGCTGGCGGAACCTGTTCTGGTCGTTGACCGAATCGATGGTCCGCGACCCGGAACCGTGGGTGGGTGACACCGTCATCCCGAAGCTCGAATACGGGCTGACGTACCGGATGTTCATGCAGCAGGGCTACCCGCGGATCAAGGAGATCATCGAACAGGACGTCGCGTCCGGGCTGATCTACCTGCCGTCCTCGTCCGCCGACTTCAAGAGCCCCGACGTCCGCCCGTACCTGGACAAGTACGTCCGCGGCTCCGAGGGCATGACGGCAGTCGAGCGGGTGAAGATCATGAAGGCGCTGTGGGATTCGATCGGCAGCGAGTTCGGTGGCCGCCACGAACTGTACGAACGCAACTACGCCGGCAACCACGAGGGCGTGAAGGCGGAACTGCTGATGTTCGCCGAGAACCGGGGCACGGTCAGCTCGATGAAGGGCCTGGCCGAGCAGTGCCTGGCCGAGTACGACCTGGACGGGTGGACGGTCCCCGACCTGATCGGCAACGACGACGTGTCCTACTTCGGCCGCAGCTAACTCCCAGCATCAGGAGAACGTCATGACCACCATCGACAGTCCCACCGCAGTCGGCTCCGGCAACGCCGCCACCGACAAGTTCAAGGGTGCCCGATTCACCGCCGACACCTCCCCGGAACGGCTGTCGGCGATCGCCACCGAAGTGCTCGCCGGGCTCAGCGCCCTGATCCACAAGCACGCCGTCACCTACCCCGAGTACCGGGTCCTCAAGCAGTGGCTGATCGAGGTCGGGGAGGGCGGCGAGTGGCCGCTGCTGCTCGACGTGTTCGTCGAACACGACATCGAGGAGGTCAACTCCACCAGGTTCCGGGGCACCAAGGGCAGCATCGAGGGACCGTACTACGTGCCCGGCGCACCGGAACTCCCGGCACGGTGCACCCTGCCGATGCGCGAGGAGGACCGGGCGCACCCCGCGCTCGTCCTCCGGGGCGAAGTCACCGACCTCGACGGGGCCGGCCTCGGCGGGGCGATCATCGAGTTGTGGCACGCCGACGACGAGGGCTACTACTCGCAGTTCGCCCCGCACCTGCCCGAATGGAACCTGCGCGGGACCATCGTCACCGACCCCGAGGGCCGGTACGAGATCACCACCATCGAGCCTGCCCCGTACCAGATCCCGACCGACGGCCCGACCGGTCAGTTCATCAATGGCGCCGGCTGGCACCCGTGGCGGCCGGCGCACCTGCACCTGCGGGTGACGTCCCCGGGCAAGCAGCCGATCATCACCCAACTGTACTTCGCCGGCGGCGACTGGATCGACGACGACGTCGCCACCGCAACCAAACCCGAACTCCTTCTCGATCCGCAGCTCGACGACGCCGGGCGTAAGGTTGTCAGCTACGACTTCGCGCTCGATCCCGCCGCGGACTGAGACACCCACCCTCCCCCGGGCGACGCGAAAGTTCGTGTCGCCCGGGGGATCGACGGTTTGTGGAGGAAACATCATGCCGAGCACATCACCGGCGCGGACGACGGAGTTCGTGCACACCGCGACGGCCGTGATCGAGGTGGTCGTCGAGGGCAGCGGTCCGTCGGTGATCCTGCTGCCTTCTCTCGGCCGCGAGTCGTACGACTACGACGACGTCGCGACGGGACTCGCGCAGAACGGTTTCCGGGTGTCCCGCCCCCAGCCGCGTGGCATCGGCCGGAGCACGGGACCGCTGGAGGACATCACGTTGCACGACCTGGCCGCCGACGTCGGAGCGGTGATCGAGGAACAGGACAACGGTGCGGCCGTCGTTCTCGGTCATGCCTTCGGGCACTACGTCGCACGGATGCTCGCCGCCGACCGGCCCGACTTGGTGCGCGGCGTCGTCGTGGCTGCGGCGGGTGCCCGCAACTACCCGGCCGCGCTGACGGCGCTGGCGGTGAAATGCTCCGATTCCTCACTGCCCGAGGTGGAGCGGATCGGCTACCTGCAGACCGGATTCTTCGCCCCCGGCAACGATCCAGCCGAGTGGCTGACCGGCTGGTATCCGGAGGTGTCGAAGCGGCAGCTCGCCGCCTCGGCCGCCACACCCAAGGACGAGTGGTGGGAGGTCGCGCACCAGCCGATCCTGGACCTGCAGTCCGCTCTCGATCCGTTCCGTCCGCGTGAGACGGCGAACGAGTTGCGGGATCGGTTCGGCGAGTTGGTCACCGTGACCGTCATCCCGAACGCGAGCCATGCGCTCATGCCGGAAGCGCCCGCACAGGTTGTGCGGGCGCTCACCGACTGGATTCAGGCTCTCGACAGCTGAGTGGTCAGACCCTTTCGAAGATCGCGGTCAGTCCCTGGCCACCGCCGATGCACATCGTCTCGAGGCCGTAACGGGCTCCGCGACGGTCCATCTCGCGCAGCAGTGTGGTGAGGATCCGCACTCCCGTCGCGCCGACGGGGTGCCCGAGCGAGATTCCCGAGCCGTTGACATTGGTGCGGTCGAAATCCTGTGCACCGAAATTCCATTCGCGCGTGACTGCCAGCGCCTGCGCCGCAAAGGCCTCGTTCAGTTCGATGAGGTCGATGTCGGCGAGGGTCAGCCCGGCGCGTTTCAGGGCCCGTTCGGTGGACGGCACCGGTCCGATACCCATCTCGGACGGCTCCACCCCCGCGACCGCCCAGGTGACCAGGCGCGCGAGAGGCCGGAGCCCCAGACGCTCAGCCTGCGCCCGGGTGGTGACGAGGCATGCTGCCGCACCGTCGTTCTGTCCGCTGGCGTTGCCGGCGGTGACGGTCGCGTCGGGGTCGGTGCCGCCCATGATGGGTCGCAACCGAGCGAGCGACTCGATTGTCGTGCCGGCTCGGGGGTGCTCGTCCCGGTCGACGACCTGCGGATCGCCCTTGCGGACGGGAACTTCCACCGGAACTATCTCCTCGGCGAACTTTCCCGAGTCGATCGCGGCAACCGCCCGCTGGTGGGAACTCACCGCGAGCTCGTCCTGTTCCAGGCGGCTGATGTCGTACTTGCGGCGCAGGTTCTCCGCCGTCTCGAGCATGCCGCCCGGCACCGGATAATTGCGTCCGCCTGCGGTGACGCGGCCGCGGGCGAGCCGGTCGTGGAGCACTGCCGGCGCACCTTTGGCTCCCCAGCGCATCGACTCGGTGTAGTACTCGGCGCGGCTCATCGATTCCACGCCGCCGGCGATCACCAGTTCGGCGATCCCCGTCTGCACCCGCATCGCCGCGTCGAGCACCGCCTGCAGACCGGATCCGCAACGACGGTCGAGTTGCTGACCGGGAACCGTCACCGGCATTCCCGCGTCCAGGGCCACGACGCGGCCGATGGCAGGCGCCTCACCGTTCGGGTAGCACTGACCGAAGATCACGTCGTCGACGCGGCCCGGATCGACCTTCGTCCGTGCGAGCAGTTCGGACACCACCCGAGCGCCGAGGTCGGCGGCGGGCACGTCCTTGAACTGTCCGCCGTATCGGCCGACGGGGGTGCGCAGGGGCTCGCAGACGACGACATCGTCCGCCTGGGCATTCGTATTTTCAGGCACTGCGGAAATCCCTTTCGTGATCGGTCCAGCGCTGCGCCCATTCACGCAGTTCGACCGCTCGGATCTTGGCTCCGTTGCCGCCCACGGTGGTCGGCATTTCCTCGATCACGTGCACCGCTGCGGGAACCTTGAACGCCGCCAGCGACTCTGCGCACCAGGCCTTGAGCTCGGCTGCGTCTGCCGACGCACCGTCGGTGGGGACGACGAACGCCACCGCCTCGGTGTATCCGCCGGAGCCGGTGATGCCCACGACCTTCGTCAGGTGGACGGCATCGTGTTCGGCCAGCCGGTGCTCGATCTCGGCGGGGTCCACCAGGAATCCGCGTAACCGGAGCACGTCCCCCATCCGGCACACGTACGTATAGCCGCCGTCGCCGGTCGCGACGGCCAGGTCGCCGCTGCGGAACCACCCGTCCCTCGTGAACGCCCGACCCGCCGCATCCGGATTGCCGAGGTAGGCGTCGACGACGTTCGGTCCCCGCACCTGGAGCTCACCCTGCTCACCGTCCGAAAGGAGGGAGTCGTCGAGCGGGTCGACGATGCGAACCTCGATACCGGCTTCGACCGGACGCCCACCGCCGTTCCAGCGCAGGGATTCCGGGTCCGCGGCATCCCACAGCAGCATCAGGGCGAACACCTCGGACGACCCGAAGACGCCCGTGGTGACGGCGTCGAATTCGTCGCGCACCCACGCGGCCACCTCGTGTGACCGGCCGAGGAAGTCGGCGATCCCGAGGCGCTTCAACGACGACAGGTCGGCGCGGTTACCCGCGTGCCACGTGTCGTGGAGCCGGGTGAAGAGATCGTCACCGCCGACGACGTGGGTCACCTTCGCCGATTCCATGCGGGCCAGCGTGGCCGCGGCGTCGAAGACGGGTTCCATCAGCAACGTTCCGCCGCCCGCGAGAGTGGCCAGAGCAGTGGAGTATCCGAATACCCCGGACACCGGCAGGACGCACAGGGTGACGTCGCCCGGTTCGACGGCGAGAACGACGGCGTCGGCGCGCGCGTGCCGGACCACCGCCGATTCGCGGTGGGCCGCGAGTTTGGGAACACCGGTGGATCCGGACGTCGTGAACGCGACTGCGAGCACGTCGTCCGGGTCGGCCCGCTCGCCGGCAGCCGTGACGGTTGCCATGTCGGGTGTCCCCGGCACCTGGACGGTTCCGGTGTCCGCGCTGCCCGCTGCCCAGGCACCGCCGCCGAGGTCGAATCGCGCCGGGTCGGGAGCGGCGCTCGCCGTTCGAGGTCCGCACACGACGGCGACTGCCGGTGCCGGGAGGTCGAGGGAGTGCTGTGCCTCTTCGAGTCGGCCGAACAGGTCGAGACCGTGGAAGTGGCCGGCCACGGCCACCACCGCCGGACGCGCCGAGGTGAGGATGTGTGCGATCTCGTGCGTGTTGTAGCGGGTGTTGACGCCGATGACGTGTGCACCCACAGCGGACGCGGCAAGTTGCCAGACGATCGCGTCCGACCAGTTCGGCAGCAGGACGGCCACACACTGCCCGCGCCGGACGCCTACCCGCAGAAGTTCCGACTTCAGCGCGTCGACGCGGGCACGAAGTTCGGCGCGGCTGGTGACGACCGGCTCGCCCTCGACGACGTCGAGGGTGGCGGCGGCACCCGGGTCGGCGGTCACGAGTTCGTCGAGCAGCGAGGCGAGTGTGTCACGACGCGTCGCCGTATCGTGCGCCGTCACGAGAGCACCACCGCCGCACGCAGTTCGGTCAACCACTCGTCCGCCACCGAGGCGAAGTCGTCGATCTCCTCCATGGGGTAGTGGCCGATGCCCTCGAGCAGGGTGAACGACGCAAGTCCGGGACGGGCGGCGTCGAGCGCCGACACGGACTGCTCGACGCGTCCGGCGTCGATCCACGGGTCCTGCGCTCCGGCGACGAGCCTGAGAGGACAGGTGATCTCGGCGATCCGGTCGCGCACGTCGTGCGTGCCCCAGCCGATCAGGTCGGACGACGAGATCTCCGGGTCCTCACGCTTGTGCATCGTGGCGATCAGGTGCGCTTTCGCCTCGGGCACGGCATGTCCGACGGAGGCGAGCGTGCCCAGGTAGGTGCGGTCGGCACGGCTCGGCCCGGCGACATCCTCGAGTTCGCGGCGCAACCCTCCTACGTTGACGCGACCGGGACCGGCCTCCGCTGCCATCGCAATCGCTCCGGCCAGCGGCCTCGACGACCGCGTGGCGAGCTCGAGTGTCAGTTTGCCACCGATGGAACACCCGACGACGAAGGGTCTTTCGACGGCGAGCGCATCGAGGACCTTCCCGAGCCAGTCTCCGAAGGCGACAATGCTGGTGACGGGACCGTCGACCGCGGGCTCGGAGCGTCCGTGCCCCGGAAGGTCGGGGACGATCACCCGGTAGCCCCGGTCTGCCAGTTCGGACGCGACGTGCCGCCACTGGACTCCGCTCTGGCCTGCGGTGTGCAGGCACAGAACGGTGGGCGCCTCGGTGGCCGGCTGATTGTCGGGGGTGATGATCTCGACGAAGCCGAGCGCTCCGTCGATCTCCAGGTATCGGGCCTCGATCATGGCCGGGCCTCCCTTCCGCGGGCATGGGCGATGATGATGTCGAGTGGTTTGGTGAGGCGCAGGTACTCGTACCCGTCACCGCTGGAGGAGAATTCACCACTGATGGCGCGGCGCATGAATTCGTTCCGTTCGGCGAACACGAGGTCGACCCAGGTGACGGCCGGGGCGATGAGCGTGAACGTTGCCCCACCCGGGACGCGGCGGGCGACGTCGATGATGCGTCCGCGGTAGATCCGCAGCTGCAGTTCGCGGGCCCGGCCCGAGGAGTCGGTGCAACGCAGCCCCACGGTGCCGTCCCAAGTCGACAACGAGGACGCGAAGGCCGTATCGGTGGAGAGTGAGTCGCGGAGACGCTCTCCCCAGGCGGGCGTGCAGAAATCGACAGCGGGATCGAATCGAACGGCGGACGGTTCGGGTGAACGCCACGTCTCGATTCCCTCCTCGCGAATCGACCCGGCCTCGTCGACGAGCCGCACGTGACGATCGAACACGGCTCCGGTCTCGGACTGTTCGACGCGCGTCACGACGGACTCGACGTGGACGACGTCGGCACCCGTCACCGCCAACTGCGAATTCCATTGCAGCCCGGTGCGTGTGGCACCGGACGTCGTCGCCGGAGCAAGTACTCCCGCTACGATGATTCCCGTCAGCGACGCCTCCGGCAGCGACAGTCCGAGTTCGGAGACGCGCCGGGCGTCGCTCACAGTGCGATCGCCGACGGCGATACTTGTGGTGAGTGTGCTCATTCGCCCGCCCTCCCCAGCAGTTCGTCGGAGATGATCCGCATCTGGATCTCGCTGGTGCCCTCGAAGATCTTCGTCAGCCGCGCATCGCGCCAGTGCCGCTCGACCTGGAAGTCGGTGGTGTACCCGGCGCCGCCGTGAATCTGCACCGCCTCACTGGTCACCCGTTCGGCCATCTCCGTCGCCACCAGCTTGCACATCGACGCCTCCAGCGAACAGCGCCGGCCGGTGTCGATATCGGTGGCCACCGAATACATCAATTGCCGGGCGGCCTCGATGTCGGCGGCCATCTTCGCGATCTTGAACCGCAGATGCTGGAAATCGGCCAACTCGTGGCCGAACTGCCGGCGGGTGTGCAGGTACGCGATCGAATCCTCCAAGGCGCCCCGCGCCAGACCGATCGCCCGGGCCGCGGTATGCGCCCGCCCCACCTCGAGACCGGACACCGCCAGGTAGAAGCCCTTGCCCTCCTCACCGAGCATGGCCGTCGCGGGCACCCGGAAATTGTCGAACGAGAGCTCCCACGTACTCCACCCGAAATACCCGATCTTGCGGATCTTCGTCCCACTGATCCCCACCGGGAACCCGCCGCGCTGCTTCTCGATCAGGAACGCGCTGATCCCCCGGTGCGGTTTCGCCGGATCCTTCTTCGGGTCGGTCCGCGCGAACAGCACCAGGTAGTCGGCCTCGTCGGCGTACGTGCACCACATCTTGGTGCCGCTGATCACCCAGTCGTCGCCGTCGCGGGTGGCGCGGCAGGAAATGTTCGCCACATCGGATCCGGCCTCGGCCTCCGACAGGGCGTACGCACCCAGGTACTCACCGCGGGCGACCTTCGGCAGCAACGCCGCCTCCTGCTCCGGGGTGAACCCGCCGCCCATCCCGTTGCCGCGGGCCAGCAGCCCCGATACGCTCATCCATGCCCGGGACAACTCCTCGGCGACCAGGCAGTACTCGAACACTCCGAGACCGAGACCGCCGTGCTCCTCGGGGATCATGATCCCGAAGAACCCGACCTCGGCCATCGCCTTCTTCAACGTGTCAGGGATGGTGCCCTGCACCGGGTCGAGTTCGTTTGCGATCGGGAGCACCTGCTTCATCGCGAAATCGCGTGCCAGGTCGCGGATCGCCACCCGGTCCTCGGTCAGATACCGCGGCGAGTCGGTACGCGGCTGTGACGGCCGGTGAGTCATGGACACTCCTCATCCACTCGAACTACGGGGCGCGTGACTCGGGGGAACTCGCGGTTCCACACCCGGGATCACATTAACGCTTGTTCACCCAGTAGAGCACGGACGGGAACGCACCGTCAATGCCGAATCTCCCTGAGTTAGGCGGGACGGTATCCGACCAGGTTGAGCGCATAAACGCCATATGAGTCCGCGACCGCCTGCGCGGACAACGGTCCGTCCGGGCGGTACCAGAGCGCGATTCCCGCGCACATGGTGAGCACCGCGGTCACCGCCTGGTGAACATGGGGGACGTAGAAGTCACCGCCGGCCACACCCGCCTCCGCGATGGTGACGAACAGGTGCTCCTGCGCGTCGCGCGAGCCCACGACCCGTTTACGGTCCACCTCGTCGAGGTACCGCAGCTCGGTATTCGCCACCAGGCAGGCTTGCTGGTTACGGGCGGTGTACAGCGAATGCGCGACCACCGCGGCCGTCCACTGCTCCGCCGGCGCGGACCCCGCCTTCCGCAGAGCGGTCCGGGTGGCGGTGAACTGCTCGTCACTGGCGGACCGCAGAATCTCGACCAGGAGCTCGTCCTTGTTCTCGAAGTGGTTGTACACGTTGGCGGCACTGCAGCCCGCGCGTTTGGCGATGGTGCGCATGGTCGCCGCATGAAAGCCGGCGGTATAGAACTCCTCCAGCGCCGCGTCCAGGATCCGCTGCCGGACGGAGGGAATCACCGCACCGCTTGACCGAGTGTTCATCCCTCGGAGGGTAGGGGCCGCGCACAGCGCGGGCAATACACCCGGCAGAAAATGCAGCTCACCATGCTTCACGCACGTCGAACGGGGCGAACGGCGCACGGTGTTGACCGACGGTAGCGCGTCGGTTATGGTCCAGATCACGTGAACGGTTGTTAATTGCCGGTTCGCGCATTCCGCTCCTCACACCGTGGAGGTATGCCACCTTGAGCACCCTCGAAGAACGAATCCGCCGCCTCGAAGACCTGGAGGCCATCCGGTACCTCGACGCGCAGTACTGCCGCCATCTCGACGACGGCAACTGGGACGCCCTGATGGATCTGTTCACCGACGACGGCGAATTCGACGGGCTGTCCAACCCGAAGGGCAAGAGCGAGATGCGGGCGTTCTTCGCCGGCCTCGCCCCCGGCGGGCTCACCGCGTTCTGGCACTTCATCACCAACCTGGAAATCGACCTCGACGGCGATCGCGCCACCGTCCGCTCGTTCCTGTGGCAGCCCTGCGTGTCCGACGGCAACGCCTCCATCGCCGCCGGCCGCTACACGGACGAGGCCGTCAAAGTCGACGGCCGCTGGTTGTACCGCGTCAAGCAGGTGCGCTTCCACTACTTCGGTCCGCTCGCGGAGGGCTGGGACGAGAACCAGTTCGCGCTCGACTCGGCGCGACGTGCGGCGGTGAACGCGTGACCACCGAGTCCCCCGCCACCGCGGCGAGCGCAGCAGTCTGGTCACCGATTCTCGTGTTGCCGGAGTTCGTCGAACTGCGGCGTCGACGCCGGGCGGTCACTGCCGGACTCGGCCTGATCGCGATCGCACTGTTCTCAGGCTTTCTCGTCGGATTCGCGTTCTTCCCCGAATTCCTCGGCGACAACTCGGCGTTCGGCATTCCGCTGTCGCTGTGGGTGGTCTTCTCCCAGTTCGCCGGCACCTGGGTGCTCGTGTACGCGTACTTCCGGCTTTCCCGAACCTATATCCAACCCGCAGCCGATGCCGCAGTCCGGGCCATCGCGCAACGTGATCAGGAGGTTGCCTCATGACCGGCGACGCCGATTTCCTCGCCATCGGCATCTGCGCTGCCGTTATCTCACTCACGCTGTGGGTGACCTTCGCCGCATCGCGCCGAAGCCGGAGCGCCACCGGGTTCTTCGCTGCGGGACGCTCGATCACCGGCTGGCAGAACGGTTTCGCGATCGCCGGCGAATTCATTTCCGCCGGTAGCTTCCTGGGCACCACCGGCTTGATCTTCTACAAGGGCGTCGACGGCGCCGTCATTCTGTGCACGTCCGTGGTCTCCTTCCTCCCCGTCCTCTTCCTCCTCGCCGAGAAGATGCGGAACGTCGGAAAGTTCACGCTCGCGGATGTTCTGGTGTTCCGGACCGGCGCACGACGCGTCCGGGTGGTGGTTGCGCTCAGCACCATCGTCACCGGCACGTTCGTGCTGCTCGCCCAGCTCGTGGCGGCGGGTGTCCTGCTCGAGTCCGTCTCGGGGATCCCGTTCGGGCTCTCCGTCGTGGTGGCCGGATCACTCATGGGCATCTACGTCTTCGTCGGCGGAATGCTGGCGACCACGTGGGTTCAGGTGATCAAGTCGTCCATCCTGTCGATCCTGGCGATCGTGGTGTGCCTCGGGATCCTCGCGAAGTTTGGCTTCAGCGTGCCCGGCATGCTCGGGGCGGCAACCTCGAACGCGGCAGCCGGAGACGCGATCCTCTCGCCGGGTCTGATCTTCGGGCAGACCGGTGCGATCAACCTGATCTCGTACTCCCTGGCGTTCGCGCTCGGCACGGCCGGTATGGCACACATCCTGATTCGCTTCTTCACCGTCCCCGAGGCCGCGACGGCCCGGAAGTCACTGGGCTGGACCGTCGCACTGTGCAGCATCTTCTATCTGATCGTCATCGTCATGGGCTTCGGCACCGCCGCGCTTCTCGGTCCCGACGGGGCGGATCGTGTCGGCGCCGGCGGCAATCTCGCGGCACCCACGCTGGTCACGGAACTGGGCGGAGGCGTCGGCACCATCGGTGGTTCGATAGCGCTGGCCATGGTGGCTGCCGTCGCGTTCGCGAGCATCGTCGCCGTCGTCGCGGGCGTCGTGATCTCGGCTGCGGGAACGTTCGCCCACGACGTGTGGCCCACCCTCACCCGCCGGAAGTCGGCCGACGCCGGCACGGAGACTGCGGATGCCCGCGAGGCGAAGATCGCCCGGTATGCGGCGGTCGCGTTCAGCGTCGTCGCGATCGGACTGACGATGGCGATCGGCGACACTACAAATATCACCTACTTCATGGGTATGGCCTTCATGGTCGCCGGCAGTGCGCACCTGCCCAGCCTGCTGCTCAGCCTCAACTGGCGGCGGTTCAACAGCACAGGCGCCGTGTGGGGCATCTCGGTCGGATTGGCATCCACCGTGGTCAGCCTGATGTTCACGGAGGCGCTCTGGCTCGGTAGTGGTCCGGCGCCGCTGACCATTCAGTTGCCGGTGATCATCACGATGCCGCTCGGGTTGGCCGCCGCTGTGATCGGCTCACTCGCCGGCGAACGCTTTCACGGACGTTCGGTGGATCGAGACGAGAAGTTCGCCGAGATGCTGGTTCGAGCCGAGACCGGTATCGGCGCGGAACTCGCCGAGACGCACTAGGTTTCACGCTCGGCCGCTGCCGTCGCCATCGCGGCGGGGGCAGCGGCCGTGACGTGGTTCCGGCGCGACCCTGGACAGCTCCTGTACCTATCGGTACAGTCTGTACTGAAAGGTACAAGACCTACCGAAGGAGCGCTCACCATGTCCGTTCGACCACCCGTCCCACCGTTCACGCGCGACACCGCGATCGCGAAGGTTCGCGCCGCCGAGGACGGCTGGAATTCTCGTGATCCCGAGAAGGTCGCGCAGGCTTACACCGAGGACAGTTGGTGGCGCAATCGGTCCACCTTTCTGCAAGGGCGCCGCGAGATCGTAAACTTCCTCGCCGGGAAGTGGGACCGCGAACTGGAATACCGTCTGATCAAGGAACTGTGGGCGCACGACGGGAATCGGATCGCGGTCCGGTTCGCGTACGAGTTCCACAACACCGACGGGCAGTGGTTCCGCGCGTACGGCAACGAGAACTGGCAGTTCGACGACAACGGTCTGATGCGGTGGCGTCACGCCAGCATCAACGACGTGCCGATCGACGAATCCGACCGCAAGTTCTTCTGGGACATGTCCGGCGTGCGACCGTCGGATCATCCCGGGCTGAGCGATCTCGGCCTCTGACCGGCACACGAGGAGTAGTCATGCCCCGAGCAGTAGCCGAGCGCGGCGACGTCGTCCCCGTGCTGGCGGAGGTGTTCCGATCCCACGGGTTCGACGGCGCGAGCCTGGCCGTCATCACCGAGCACACCGGACTCGGCAAAGGCAGCCTGTACAACTTCTTCCCCCGCGGCAAGGACGAGATGGCCGAGGCCGTCCTCGACGAGGTCGACGCCTGGTTCCAGACCGCCGTATACCTGCCGCTGCGCGGGTCCGAGCCCGCCGCCGCCCGTCTGGAGCGGATGTTCGACGAGGTCGAGACGTACTTCCGGTCGGGTCGCCGAATCTGCCTGTTCGGCGCGTTCGCGCTCGGCCTCGAACGCGACCGCTTCGCCGACCGGGTCCGCGCCTACTTCACCGATTGGGTCGATTCGCTCGCCGGCGCCCTCGCCGACGCCGGCCACGGCAGGCCGTCGCGGCCGCTCGCCGAGGAGGTCGTCGCGGGAATCCAGGGCGCGCTCGTCCTGGCGCGTGCCCTGGACGACCCCGACAGCTTCACGCGCATCCTCACCCGGCTACGCCGCTCGGTCGGGGATCCGACGACATCGCGCGCGTAGGATTCGAATGCGTCAACTCGAGAAGTGAGGCAGCCGTGATCTTCATCGTCGTCAACTTCACCGTGAAACCGGACCACGCGGACGGCTGGCTCGACCTGGTGCAGCCGTTCACCGACGCGACCCGAAACGAACCGGGCAACCTGTGGTTCTACTGGTCGCGGGCGGTGGAGGATCCGGATCTGTACGTCCTCGTCGAAGCATTCCGTGACGACGACGCCGCCGTCGCCCACGTGCAGAGCGAGCATTTCCGGAACGCCATGCGCGAGTTGAAACCCGCCCTCGCGCAGACGCCGCGGATCATCAACACCACGATCGACGGCACCGAGTGGTCGCTGATGGGTGAACTCGAAGTCGACTGACCCCGCCCGGCTTCACCCTGAAGTCGCGTGCACAGCGCGTTAGCCTGGACACGTGGCTTCCGATCTCACCGAATTCGACGCAGTGATTTTCGACTTCTCCGGCACACTGTTCCGGCTGGAGGAGGACGACAGTTGGATGGCCGATCTCACCGACCACGACGGTGAACCGTTCGACCTCCACCAGCAGGCCGAGTTGATGCGGCGCATGACGGCGCCCGTCGGTCAGACCGTCGAGATGGATGCCGCCGAGCACCACGCGTGGACGAACCGCGACCTCGACCCTCGGTTCCACCGGCAGGCGTACCTCGACGTCCTGCGCAAGTCCGGGGTCGCGCACGAGGACCAGGCGGTCGGGCTGTACGAGCGGGTCATCGACCCGGGATGCTGGAGCGCATACCCCGATACCGCAGAAGTGCTTGCGTCACTGAAGGACCGGGGAATCAAGGTCGCGGTGCTGAGCAACATCGCGTTCGACATCCGGCCCGCGTTCGCGGACCTGGGAGTCGAGCATCTCGTCGACGCGTTCGTGCTGTCGTTCGAGGTGGGCGCGATCAAACCGGACCCGAAGATCTTCGAGCACGCCCTCGCCGCACTCGGTTCCGAGCCCGAACGAACTCTCATGATCGGCGACAGCGAGGAAGCCGACGGCGCGGCCCGAAACGTGGGCTGCGCGTTCGCACTCGTCGAACCCCTTCCCCTCGCGGAGCGCCCGGACGGCCTCCGAACAGCCCTCGGTGCCTTCGGCCTGTGAGTACTTATTAACCACGGGCGGTTAATAAGTACTCACGGGCGCGAAGCGCGACCGGTGATGAGAGGAAGATCGAGTGCGGTCACCAGCCCGGGCTTCGCCTCGACCACGGCGTGCACCGAATTCACCAGCCGCATCGCGGTGACGATCATCCCTGACACGTTGTGGTCGCCGTGCTCGCCGTGGTGAGTGAACTCGACGGTCATCACGGGCTCGCCCGTGATGTCGATGCGGTAGCACCCGTCGCCGCGGGTGGGTTTCGGCCAGTCCGGTTTCTGTTCGGGGTGGGTGCGGGTGACGTGTTCGAGGACCACGCGGGGCACCCCGTCGACCGTGCCGACGACTTCGAACCGCACCGCCGCCGCCGTTCCCTTCGCGATGTGGCACGAGAGAATGTCCAGGTCCTGCTCGGCGGGGATGCGTTCGAACTTCTCCACCAGCGGTTCGTCGAGCGTGAGGTCCAGTCCCGCAGCGATCTGGCGGACGACGCTCCCCCACGCCAGCGACAGCACGCCCGGCTGGAACAGCATCGGCGTCTCCTCGACGGGTTTACCGAAACCGAAGATCTCGGTCATCACCACCGGCTGGTAGTAGGTGGAGTAGTCGGCGATCTCGGAGCATCGCACCTCGTCGATCCGCTGCGACAGGCTCGTCATGGCCAGCGGCAGAAAGTCGTTCGCGAATCCGGGGTCGATACCGTTCACGTGGAGGCTCGCGTCTCCCTGCTCGCCGGCGTCGTGGATGCGGTCGACGAGTTCGTCCGGGACCACACCGATCGGGTACTGCAACAGAACAGGTCCCGAGGACACGACGTTGATACCCGCCTCGAGGAAGGAGATCAGGTCCTCGATGGCGTCGAAGATGCGGTCGTCCGTCATCGCGGTGTGCACGATGCAGTCCGGCTTCAGGGCGAGAAGTGCCGCCTTGTCGCCGGTCGCCTTCACCCCGAGTTCTCTTCCGAGACCGGCCAGCTCCCCGGCGTCCTTCCCGACCTTCTCCGGATTGGACACCCACACGCCGACCAGTTCGAGGTCGTCGCGGGCGTCGATCCCTGCGATGGCGTGACGCCCGACCGTACCGGTGGACCATTCGACGACGCGGTATCTCATGAGTTCTCTCCGAGTTCCAGAAGTAGCACCCCTCCCGCGAATGTAACAGGTTCTAGTTTACCCGGGTGGACGATTGACGAAGAGCGCCGTCGCGGTTCGGCGTCAGGGAGAATCCATACGTATGACACCCACCGACGTCTACCGCGCACCGATGCGTTCCCGTCGCGACGACGTGGACCCAGAGCTCGCGGTGCAGCGCGCGCTCGCGATGGACGTGTGTGGAATCGGCGGGTTGCTGGCCCCACCTCCTGCCGATCTGAGCGAGGCGCTCGATGCGACCGAGCGCACCTACGGCGATCCGGCCGCACGCCGGCTCGAACGCTTCACGCAGGTGCTGGACGGATCGTTCGTCTGGTCGCGTGACGCCGACGGGCTCTACCTCCTCGGCCGGATCGACGGTCCGTGGCGCTACGACTCGAGTCCGGAGGCCGCGGCTGTGGATCTGGTGCACCTCCGAGACTGCGAGTGGCTCGACGCACCCGTCGCCGAGCTCGACGTACCGCCCGCGACCGTGCACACCTTCGCCCGCGGTGGACGCAACTTCCAGCAGACCCACCACCCTGACATCGCCGAGCAGACGCAGCGCGTGTGGGACCGCGGAAGGCGGTGACCCGACGATCCGCGAGGCACAGTGCGGGTGTGCCGGATCTTGAACTGCCGACGAACCTCGTGCGAGAGATGGCCGAGTACGACGCACCCGACGCGCCGTGCCGAACGTGGCTGGCCGACCTCCCCGCCGTCGTCGAAGCGGTGAGTCGGGAGTGGTCGCTGGACGTCGGTCGCCCGTTCCAACCCGGCGGCGTGACGTCCTGGACGGCGCCCGCACGCACCGCCACCGGCGAACGCGTGGTGCTGAAGATCGGCTGGCGACACGACGAGGCACTGCACGAGGCGGACGGACTCGCGGCCTGGAACGGTAAGGGCGCCCTCCGACTGCTCGACCACCGCGTGCTCGACCACACCACGGCGCTGCTCCTCGAAGCCTCCGAACCCGGCACCCGCTCACCAGCATGTGCGACGTGTGGGCCGACGAGTTCGAGGAGAAACTCGCCCGTGCACCGCACCTGGATCCGAGCCTGGCGCGAACCGGTATGGAGCTGTTCCGCGAACTACCCAGGACGGCAACACAGTCGCGGCTGCTGTGCACGGACCTTCACCCCGACAACGTGCTGTCTGCCGCGCGCGAGCCGTGGCTGGTGATCGATCCCAAACCGTATGTCGGCGATCCGACGTACGACGTGCTGCAGCACATGCTCGACCATGTCGACCGCCTCGCCGCCGACCCCGTCGGATTCGCGAGCCGGATAGCGGGCCTGCTCGGCCTCGACCGCGAGCGGTTGCGCCTGTGGCTGTTCGCGCGCTGCGTGGAGGGGTCGATCGACCAGCCCCGGCTCTGGCACATTGCCGCGATGCTTCACCTGTGAGTACTTATTAACCGCCCGTGGTTAATAAGTACTCACAGGTGAAGCTACCAGCGGTACCCGAGCAGGCCGAGGACGAATTCGAGCCAGTCGGGAAGTCCGGGGTCGCGGAACATCGAGGGCCTCCTCAGTACGGTGCAACGGTGTCGATCTCTCTATCGGCAGCGAAGACCCCGGCGTTAGAGCACTGCACCCCGCGGGATTTACAAATCTTCATATTTGTCTAGACCCTGGATCAAAGTCCGTGTACTGTCCAAATGAGAGTGAGCTGGTTCATACCGGTACGGCCACTGGACGAGGAGGTTCGGATCGTGACGACGTCGAATATCAGCAGGATGACAGGAGAGGCACCACCGGAAGCGTGGCGTGACCGCAAGCGCTACCTGTGGTTGATGGGATTGATTCCCCCGACCTCACTGTTCCTCGCTGCGGGGCTCGTGTGGGCTTTCAACCAATTGGGATGGTCGGCGGCGGCTCCGGTGTGGTGGTGGATCGGCGCCCTGCTGCTGTTCGGACTGCTTCCACTCCTCGACAGGTTCTTCGGGCCCGACGGCCAGAACCCTCCCGAGGAAGTGATGGAACAGCTCGAGAACGACAGGTACTACCGGTACTGCACCTACGTGTTCATCCCGTTCCAGATGGCGAGCCTGGTGTTCGCGTGCTACCTCTGGTCGGCGGACAACCTCTCCTGGCTCGGCATCGACGGCGGCCTCGGGCTGGTGTCGAAGGTCGGCGTCGCGTTCACCGTCGCCGTCATGGGCGGCATCGGCATCAACACCGCACACGAGATGGGCCACAAGAAGACCGAGCTCGAACGGTGGCTGGCCAAGATCACTCTCGCGCAGACCTTCTACGGTCACTTCTACATCGAGCACAACCGTGGCCACCACGTTCGGGTTGCCACGCCGGAGGATCCGGCGAGTTCACGCTTCGGTGAGAGCTTCTGGACTTTCCTGCCCCGCAGCGTCTGGGGAAGCCTGAAGTCGTCCTGGGAGCTCGAGAAGACGCGGATGCAGCGACTCGGCAAGAGCACGTGGAGCATTCACAACGATGTGCTCAATGCCTGGCTCATGTCGGTCGCGTTGTTCGGTGTGCTCATCGCCATCTTCGGTCCGGTCGTCATCCCGTTCCTGATCATTCAGGCGGTCTACGGTTTCTCTCTCCTCGAGACGGTCAACTACCTCGAGCACTACGGCTTGATGCGTCAGAAGACCGCCAGCGGCCGCTACGAGCGCTGCGCTCCCTCACACAGCTGGAACTCCGACCACATCGTGACCAATATCTTCCTGTACCACTTGCAGCGTCACAGCGACCATCACGCGAACCCGACCAGGCGGTACCAGACGCTCCGGAGCATGGACGGCGCCCCCAACCTGCCCAGCGGCTACGCCAGCATGATCACGCTCGCGTACTTCCCGCCGCTCTGGCGCAAGGTGATGGATCACCGCGTGCTCGACCACTACGACGGCGACATCACGCGCGTGAACATCCAACCCGGCAAGCGCGAGAAGGTGCTGGCCAAGTACAGCGGCGGAGTTCGGTGATGGCCGCCTACCAGTGCCCGGTCTGCGACTACGTCTACGACGAGGCGTCCGGCGCACCGCGTGAGGGATTCCCCGCCGGCACCGCGTGGGCCGATGTGCCCGACGACTGGTGCTGCCCCGACTGCGGGGTCCGCGAAAAGATCGATTTCGACCCGAAGGTGGCGTGACATGAGTACCGATTTCAAGCTCTACCGCTGCGCCCAATGCGGATTCGAATACGACGAGGCCGAGGGATGGCCGGAGGACGGCATCGAGCCCGGCACCAGGTGGGACGACATTCCCGAGGACTGGTCGTGCCCCGACTGCGGGGCCGCCAAGGCGGACTTCGACATGGTCGAGGTCAGCCGGGCGTGAGCGCACTGTCGAACCTTTCCACGGAACTGTCGACGGTGGTCATCGTCGGGTCCGGTATCGCAGGAGCGAGCGCCGCACAGACGCTCCGGTCGGAAGGCTTCAGCGGGCGCGTCGTCCTGATCGGAGACGAACCCGCACCGCCGTATCGGCGGCCGACGGTGTCGAAGGACTTCCTGTCGGGTGCCACGGCCGCGGAGAAGACCGCGCTGAAACCGGACTCTTTCTGGAAGGAAAGAGATATCGAATTGATCACCGGTGCAACGGCAGTCGAACTCGACACCCGGCGGAAGTTGCTGACGCTCTCGTCCGGAGTAACACTGTCGTACAGTGCCCTGCTGCTCGCGACCGGCGGCCGGGCCCGGAAACTCGAGGGTGTCTCCGGTGCGCACGTGTTCACTCTGCGGTCGATGGCCGATGCCGATTCCCTTCGCGAGTCGATTCGGCGCACCGGTTCCCTGCTCGTGATCGGCGGAGGTCTCATCGGATGTGAGGTCGCGGCCACGGCGCGGTCGCTCGGCGCGGAGGTCACCGTCCTCGAACGAGACCCGTCGCTCCTCAGTCGAATTGTGCCCCCGGAAATCTCGACGATGATCGCGTCGCTGCACTCCGAGAACGGCGTCGACGTCCGCACGGATGTCGCCCTGTCCTCGCTCGACGTGAGCGACGACGGCTCCGCCCGCGCCACCGCGGACGACGGTCGAAGTTGGAGTGCCGGCACCGTCCTCGTGTCGGTCGGAACGGTCCCCGAGGTCACGCTCGCGGTCGCGGCGGGACTGCGCGTGCACAACGGCATCACCGTCGACGGGCAGTTTCGCACCTCGGCCGACGGCGTCTACGCGGCCGGAGACGCGGCCAACATCCCCGGTGCGCGTGACTCCGAGCGATACCGTTCCGAACATTGGAACGGCGCTCAGGCGCAGGGGATTGCCGCCGCGCACTCCATCCTCGGAGAGCCCATGCCGTTCACCGACGTTCCGTGGGGGTGGTCCACGCAGTACGGCCACAACGTGCAGTTCGCCGGCGCGACCCGTTTCGACGACGACTACGTGATCCGCGGTTCGATCGACGATCGCGATTTCACAGCGGTCGCGGTCCGTGGGAGCACGCCGGTCGGGGTCATCGCCGTGGGCCGCCCGAAAGACCTCCGAACCGCGCGCACGATGATCGCCCGGGGCGGCACAGTCGACCGCGCCGCGCTGGCGGACGAGTCGGTTGCTCTGACCGACGTGCTCGCCGGCGAGCGGGAAGGTCGGGTCGCGGCCGCCCGCTAGCATCGAGGTCATGTCCGCAGACGACCGCACCGAGCGACAGAGTCGATACCGGCTGGCCGCGACGTCGCTGATGCGGGAGACAACCCTCGATGCGCTTCGGGAACTGCTGCTCGAACGTCCCTGGCCGACAATCACCATGACCGACGTCGCGGTCGCCGCGGGGCTGAGCAGGCAGACGATCTACAAAGAGTTCCGATCGCGGCGCGGGTTGGCGGAGGGGTACGCACTTCGGCTGACCGACAGCCTCGTCACCGTCATCGAATCCGCTCTGTACGAGAACCCCGGCGACGCGACAACTGCTCTGCGGGAAGGTTATGCGACGTTCTTCGAACTCAGCGGAGCCGATCCCCTGGTGATGTCGCTGCACCAGGGGAAGGCACCCGAGGATCTGCTGCGCCTGATCACGACGGACAGCAACATCATCATCCGCCCCGCGGCCGAACGGCTGGCACAGACGTTGCAACGGTCGTGGGTGAACTCGTCCCCGGACGACGCGGACATCATCGCGCACGCCATCGTCCGGCTCGCCTTGAGTTTCATCGCCAACCCACCCGAGGACACCGCGGCGGCGTCGGCGAACACCGCCCGGCTGTTCGCCCCGTTCGTTGCGGCTCCGCCACCCGTGAGTACTTATTAACCGCCCGACGTTAATAAGTACTCACGGGGGCGTCAGCCCAAAGGCGTGCCGACGTAGTTCTCGGCGATGAGGGTGCGGCCGGCCACGGAGCGGGTGACCATGTCGAGTTCGGCGACCTGCCGCTTGTGGCCGAATCCGGTGTCGTCGGGGAGTCGGTGCAGCATCGAGGACATCCACCAGGAGAAGTGTTGGGTCCGCCACACGCGTGGGAGGACGCTGTCGGTGTAACCCTCGAGCCCAGCCCGACTGCGGGTGGCGAAGTATTCGGCCATCGCCTTGGACAGGAAGTACACGTCGGCGATCGCCAGGTTCATGCCCTTGGCGCCGGTGGGGGGCACGGTGTGGGCGGCGTCGCCGGCGAGGAAGAGGTTGCCGTGCTGCATGGGTTCGCACACGAAGCTGCGGAACTGCAGGATCGACTTCTGGAAGATCTTGCCGTCCTTGATCTCCGCGCCTTCGCCGTCGACGCGGGCGTGCAGTTCCGACCAGATGCGGTCGTCGGACCAATTGTCGACGGAGTCGTCCGGGTCGACCTGCAGGTAGTGCCGCTGGACCTCCGGGGTGCGGGTGCTGATGAGCGCGAAGCCGCGGGGGTGGTTGGCGTAGATCAGTTCCTCGGACGACGGCGGGGCCTCGGCGAGGATGCCGAACCAGGCGAACGGGTACTGGCGGAAGTGGTCGGTGCGCACGGTGGTCTCGGGGATGAGACCGCGGGTGGTGGTCCGCGAGCCGTCGCAGCCGGCGACGAGTGCGCAGGTGAGTGTCTGCTCGTTGCCGTCGGCGTCGAGGTAGGTGATCTTCGGGTTGTCGGACGTGTGGTCCAGAACCTGCACGTCGGAGACGCCGAAGCGGATGTCGCCGTCGTCGTCGAGACGCCGGGCGATGAGATCCTTGAGGACCTCGTGCTGCGGGTAGACGGTGACGGCGCGGCCACCGGTCAGTTCGTCGAAGTCGATGCGATGGCCGCGACCGCCGAACCGCAGTTCGATGCCGTGGTGGGTAAGTCCTTCACGCTTGACGCGGTCGCCGAGCCCGGTGTCGACCATCAGGTCGACGGTGTTCTGTTCGAGCACACCGGCCCGGATCGTGCCCTCCACCTCCTCGCGGGTGCGGCTTTCGAGCACGACGGAATCGATGCCCTTCAGGTGCAGGAGATGGGACAGCATCAGTCCTGCGGGACCCCCGCCGACGATCCCGACCTGTGTGTTCATGAGCAGACTCCTCGCGTAGTTCGTGACACCAGTCACTGTGCTGCCCGCCGTGTGATCGCAACACCCCCTCTTTCACTGAGTGAAAGGCGAGCTACGCGACACCGCGGGAAATGCCGCGCGCGGCCGCCCGCACCGCCGGGATCAGGGGGGCGGGATCCTTCTCCGCCGGAACCACGACGGACACCGCGGCCACCACCTCACCCGTCGACCGCGACACCGGCGCGGCCACGGCCAGCGTTCCTACGTTGAGGTGTTCGCGGCAGGTGACCCACCCGGTCCGGCGGATGTCGTCGAGGGTGCTGCGCAGCCGATGTTCGGTGGTGATGGTCGACGGGGTGAAGCGTTCGAGGCCCGCCGCGAGGACCTCGTCGAGCAGGTCTTTGCCGCCGAACGCCAACAGCACCAGGCCGCCGCTCGACGCGTGCAGCGGCAACCGGCCACCGGCCCTCCCGACGACGGTCACGGCACCCCGCGCCGACAGCCGTTCGATGTAGAGCGCCTCGAGATCTTCCCGGACCACGAGCTGGACGTTCTCGCGCGTCGCCTCGTACAGGTCCTCGAGGTACGGCAACGCCACCTGCCGCAATCCGTGGGCGCGGGGCGCGAGCGCACCCAACTCCCACAGCCGCACCCCGATCTCGTAGTGCCCGTCGTCGACGCGTTCGAGGGCGCCGTTGTCGACCAGTTGACGGCACAGCCGGTGCACCGTCGGCAGCGGCAGTCCGGTGCGCCGGCTCAGCTCCGACTGCGACAACCGAGGGCGCTCCGAGGTGAACGAACCCAGCACCAGGAAGGCACGTCCCAGCATGCTGCGGTCGTCTTCGGCCATGCCGCCAGTATCCCGGTCACCACCAGCGGGTGGCGATGCCGATCTGCCGGTCGAGTTCGGGGACGAGGCTCCGGACGTACGTCGCCGAGAGGTGATGCGAATCGTGGTACACGAGAATGTTTCCCTGCACGACGCGGCAGATCGCCACGTCACACACGGCGTCCGTGAGATCGAGCGGATACACCGACGGCAGGTCGCGGGCCGCCTCGAGTGTGGGGTTGTCCGTGGCCAGCACGTCGTCGCGGGGCATTCCGCAGCTGTCGGCGTCGCCGCCGTCGGCCAGGCAGTCGACGGCCGAGTACGGGACGCCGTCGTCGTGCAGCCACGGAGTGTCGCGGATGCCGAGGAACGGGAGCCCGAAATCCGCGAGCCGCGCCCACAGGCCCACGTAGTCGTCGGGGGTGACGTCGCCGGCGCCCTCCTCGTTGGGGCGCGAGGACGTCGAGAACACCCAGTCCGGCCGGTGGTCACGAAGACGGTCGAGGACGTCGCGGGACCAGTCGCCGCAGTCGGGATACGGCTCGCCGGCGAGCAGCGGGACGTCCGCGACCGTCAGCGGGCACCCCATCTTGAGGTACGTCTCGACCCGGATGCCGCGCTGCTGCCCGATCCGATCGAGCGCGGGCACCCAGTGCTCGGCGTGGGAACTGCCCACCACGGCGATCGCCCGGTCGGCGGTGAGATCGCCGTACACGCAGGTGACGACGTCGCGTGTGCTCAGATCGGAGATGCAACCGTGGAGGGTCGGCTGCGGAAGATCTCCCGACGCCTCGAGCAGGGTGGGTCGCATGTTCGTGCGCGGCGCGAACGCGCCGTCGGTCAACGACGCCGCACCCGGGTACAGCCACGGGTCCAGCTCACCGACCCGGGCGGTCGTCTCGGGGTTGCGCACCAGATACACGTGCCAGCCGGACGCGGTCCCGACCACGGCGACGCCGAGGATCGCGACCAGCGCGGTCATCACCCGCCTCGGACGGGCGAACCCGGTCTGGAACCGCGCTTCGATCAGCCGCTGGGTGAGCCAGGCCAGCACCATCGACACGAGGATCACCGCGAGTCCGCCGAGCGCTCCGACCGCGGGCCGCTCCCGCCACGTGAGGTAGAAAATGAGGATCGGCCAGTGCCACAGGTACAGCGAGTACGCCAGGCCACCGAGTTCGACGAACGGCCGCGACGCCATCATCGTCACGACCCCCGGCTGCTCGGACCGGCCGGCGCCCGCGAGGATCAGCGCCACCGCCGCACCGACCGGGATCAGGGCCGCCGGTCCGGGGAACAGGGCAGCGCCGTCGACGAGGAACCCACACCCGAGGACAACGGCGAACCCCGACACCGCGAGGACGGTCCGCCACCGCCGGGGCAGCGCGACGCGGTGCACGACGAGCGCGAGCAGTGCGCCCGCGAGCAGCTCCCACAGTCGCGCGAACGTGTCGAAGTACGCCCACGACTGCCGGTCCTGCGACAGCACGGCCGCGTAGGTGAAGGACGCCACGAACCCCGCACCGAGCACACCGCCGAGGATGGGACGCACGAGACCGATCCGGCGGCGGCAGATACAGGCCACACCTGCCACCACCGCGAGGGCGAGCACGTAGAACTGCCCCTGAACGGACATCGACCACAGGTGCTGCAGCGGACTGACCGACGCGTCGGCGGCGGCGTAGTCGGACGCCGTCCGGGCCAGCTGCCAGTTCTGCACGTACAGCAGTGACGCGAGGAGTTGGTCCGCGATCGCCGACCACTGCGTGAACGGCCGCTGGATCACGGTCACGACCGCGGTAGCGGCCGACACCACCACGAGTGCGGGCAGCAGCCGGCGGGCGGTGCGCCGCAGGACGGCGGGAATCGACGGACCCGAATCCGCCCCGGCACGTCGCACGAGCATGCCGGTGAAGAAGAACCCGGAGAGGACCAGGAAGATGTCGACGCCGCCGGACACCCGCCCGAACCACACGTGATAGACCACGACCAGCGCGATCGCGATTCCGCGCAGACCGTCGAGGTCGTACCGGTAACCGCTCACGGCCGACGCCGCGGCGTGGCTCGGACGGCTCGCAGCCACCTGGGGGTTGGGTCTCACAATCCGTCCTGGCTCATCGACTCGGTACCCGATCGATTATCCACACGGGGTTTACCAGTTCTTGACCAACCGGGGTGTGGAGTAGCCGATGTTTGACAGGCAACTATGGCGCGCCACACAATAAGTCCGCCTATAGAACTAGGGTTCGCATCGCGAACAGCGCACATCACCGCCGAACGTCGAGGACACCATGACCACTTCCCAACGAAGCGCCGCCCGCGCCTCCACCGCCCTCTGGGTCGCGCCCCTCTGCTGGGTAGCCGTGCTGCTCGACGGCTTCGACCTGGTGGTCCTCGGCGCCGTCATCCCTTCCCTCCTCGACTACGAGGACTGGGGTCTGACCACGGGAACGATCACGTTCATCTCGACTTTCGGCCTGGTCGGCATGACCATCGGCGCGCTGGTCATCGGAACGCTCACCGACGTCATCGGACGCCGGCGGGCCCTCCTGTATGCCGTTGCGGCGTTCTCCGTTCTCACGCTCCTCTGCGCGGTGGCACCCAATCCGTTCTTCTTCGGACTGTTCCGTTTCCTTGCGGGAGTCGGACTCGGCGGCGCACTGCCGACGGCGCTGGCCCTGGTCAACGAGTTCTCGAAGAGACAGGGTGGCGGCTCCGCGTCGACGCTGCTGATGACCGGATATCACGTGGGTGCCGTCGCAACCGCTGCGCTGGCGATCGTGCTGATCGAACCGTTCGGCTGGCGTTCGATGTTCGTCGTCGGCGCCCTGCCCGCCCTGGTCCTGATTCCGCTGATGCTGCGCTACCTCCCCGAGTCCCCGTCGTACCTGCTGGCGCACGGCAAGCGCGCCGAGGCCGAGGCCGTCGCGAAGCAGTACGGCCTGGAACTGGAGGCGGCACCCGCCGCCGACGCTCCCGTCGCGGCCTCGGCGAACCCGGTGCGCGCCCTGTTCTCGCGTCCGTTCCTGCGCAACAGCATCGCCATCTGGGTCACGTCGTTCATGGGACTGCTGCTCGTCTACGGCCTCAACACGTGGCTGCCGACGATCATGCGCGAGGCGGGCTACAACCTCGGCGCGTCGCTGACGTTCCTGCTGATCCTCAACGCGGGCGCGGTGGTCGGACTGCTGATCGCGGGCGGCGTCGCCAACAAGATCGGCCCGCGCACCGCAGCCATCATCTGGTTCGCGGGCGCCGCGGTGTTCCTCGCCCTGCTCAGCGTCAAGGTGTCGTTCGGCATCTACGCCCTGGTGTTCCTCGCCGGTTGCTTCGTGTTCAGCGCACAGGTTCTCGTGTACGCGTTCACGAGCGCCAACCACCCGCCGCAGATCCGCGCCACCGCCCTCGGCTGGTCGGCCGGTGTGGGCCGGGTGGGCGCGATCTGCGGTCCGATCCTCGGCGGCGTCCTGCTGGGCGCCGGCTACGCGGTTCCGTGGGGCTTCTACGCATTCGCCCTGGTAGGACTGTTCGGAGCGATCGCCATCTCGTCGACGCGGACGGTGCGCTGAACTCCTGACAGCCGTCCGATGAGTTTCGGGGGTGGGCGCGGTCTATATCGGCGAGGATGAATCGACGAGGACCTGCGAGAGGAACTGCGCCATGAAACCCATCACCCCCTGCCTCTGGTTCGACACCGAAGGCGAAGAGGCCGCGAAGTTCTACACGTCCCTGTTTCCGAATTCGCGGATCACGGAGGTCACCCACTACGGTCCGAACACTCCCGGTCCGGAGGGGGCGGTGTTGACGGTGTCCTTCGAGATCAACGGGCAGCCGTTCATCGCGCTCAACGGCGGCCCGCAGTTCACGTTCGACGAGGCCATCTCCTTCGAGATCCTGTGTGCCGACCAGGAAGAAGTGGACCGGTACTGGGACGCCTTCACCGACGGAGGCGAGGAAAGCCAATGCGGTTGGGTCAAGGACCGTTTCGGCGTGTCCTGGCAAGTGGTGCCCGAGCGGCTGTACGAACTCATGCGCGACCCGGACGACGCGAAGGCGCAGCGCGCCATGCAGGCCATGCTGAAGATGCGCAAACTCGACGTCGCCGAACTCGAGAAGGCGGCCGAGCAGGCGTGACGCCTGCCGACGAGAAGGTGGACGGCATGAACGCGGACGGCAAGACCCACATCAACGGGGTACACACGGTCGCGGTTCCCGTGACCGATCAGGATCGGTCGCTCGAATTCTATGTGGACACACTCGGTTTCGAGCGCCGCATGGATGCAGAGTTCAGCCCCGGTCAGCGGTGGGTGGAGGTGGCGCCGCCGGGTTCGGCGACGTCGATCGCCCTCGTCCCGACCCGTGACGGCGTCCCGGTGGGCGTCGAGACGGGCATCCGCCTGACCACCTCGGACGCCGACGCCGACCGTGCGACCCTGTCGGCGAACGGCGTCGACGTGGACGCGGAGGTGCTGCGGATGGGCGACTACGTGCCGCCCATGTTCTACTTCCGGGACCCGGACGGCAACAAATTGGTCATCGTCGAAGTGGGGTGAGTTGCACCCCCGACGACAGGGTCAGCACCTGGTCGGCGCGTTCCGCGTCGTGGGATTCGTGTGTGGCCACGACGACGGTCGCACCGCGCGCGGCCTCTTCGCCGACGATGTCGCCGATCACCGCGCGGGCTTCCGCGTCGACACCGGTGGTCGGCTCGTCGAGGAGTAACAGGTCGCCGCGTTGCACGAGCGCCTGCGCGAGCAGGGCACGTTGACGCTGGCCGCCCGACAGTGTGCCGATCCGCCGCCGGCCGAGGTCTGCGAGACCGAGCCTGTTCAGCGCCTCGTCGACGGCCTCCCGGTCTCCGGGCGTGAGTCGTTGCCACAAGCCACGCCGGTGCCAGGCTCCCATGGCCGCCACCTCGCGCACTGTCAGCGGTAGCTGATCGCTCACCGCATTGCGTTGCGGCACATACGCCGTGCCCAACCCCTTCGTGCCGTCGATCCGTCCCGCCGTCGGTCGCGCGATGCCCGCGAGGCACTGCAGGAGCGTCGATTTTCCCGAGCCGTTGTGCCCCACGACGGCCGTGACGGTGCCCGGCGTGAGCCGCACGCTCACACCGTTCAACGCCGGGGTCGGGCCGTACCGAACCGCGATTTCGCTTACGACAATCATTATCGTTAGATTAGCAGAGTGCAGTGGCTACTCGACCCCCTGATGGTGTCCTTCGTCCGGCGTGCGCTCTTCGCGGGAATGCTGGTGTCCGTCCTCTGCGGGCTTGTGGGCACGTGGGTCGTGTTGCGCGGCATGGCGTTCATGAGCGAGGCCATCTCACACGGCATGCTGCCCGGAGTGGCCGTCGCCTATCTCGCCGGCGCGAATCTCCTCGTCGGCGCGGCCGTGAGTGCGGTCGTCATGATCCTCGGCGTCGCCTGGGTCTCGAAGAACTCGCGACTGTCCGAGGACACCGGGATCGGCCTGCTGTTCGTCGGCATGCTCGCGCTGGGTGTCGTGATCGTCTCGCGCGCACGGTCGTTCGCGGTCGATCTCACAGCCTTCCTGTTCGGCGATGTCCTGTCGGCGGCGCCGGGAGATCTGCTCTGGCTCGCGGCGGCGGCCGCGGTCGCCGGGATCGTCTCGGTGATCGCGTACCGCCCGTTCGTCGCCCTCGTCTTCGATGAACGCAAGGCCCACACCCTGGGCCTGCAGCCGCGATGGGCGCACCTCGCACTGCTCGCACTGGTGGTCCTCGCGGTGGTCGCCTCGTTCCGCATAGTCGGCACCCTGCTCGTGTTCGGCCTCCTCGTCGCCCCGTCCGCCACCGCAGCACTGTTCGGCAGGTCGATCGGCGCGACGATGGCAATTGCCGTGCTCCTCGGCTGGTCCGCCACGTTCGCCGGGCTGATCGTGTCGTGGAACGCCGACACCGCTGCGGGCGCGACGATCGCCGGATTCGCCGTGCTCCAGTTCTTCGTCGCGGCCCTCGCCCGGTCGGCGGCGCGGCGATTTCGGCCTGCCCTTGTGCCGACCCCGATACCCATTCGATAGATGGAGACCCTGAATGCCGAACACGACCCTCGCCCGCGCAACAATCGCCGCGGTCGCCGCACTGGCCCTAGGGGGCTGCGCATCTCCACAGGAGGAGGCCGCGTCCCCCGACGGCCGGAGCCAACCGGGTAGCGACCTTGTCGCCGAGGCCGGATCCACCGAGGTCGAGGGACCCGAACCCCGGCTCGTCGTGTCGGACGCCGATTCCGGCCGCGTGGACGTGCTCGACCTCGCGACGGCAGAGACTCTCCAGTCGTTCGAGTTCGACAACCCGACGCGGGTAACGACGGTGAAGGACCGCTACGCGTTCGCCGTGGACGGCGCGGGCGGCGCGGTGCATGTCGTGGACGCCGGTTCCTGGACCATCGACCACGGTGATCACACCCACTCGTACACCAAGCCACCGGTCGAACTCGGCGCCTTCGAGGGCGGCAAGCCGGCGCACGTGATCGAAGGCGACGACAAGGTGGCGACGTTCTTCGACGGCGACGGACTCGCCCGCGTGATCGATTTCGCCGACCTCCGCAAGGACAGCATCGACGTCAAGGCTGTCGTGGACGCCAACGCACCGCACCACGGCGTCGCCCTGCCGATCGCCGACCGATTCGTGGTGTCGCACTCGGTCGCAAACGGAACCGACTCCCGCCCCGGCACGTTCGAGCTCCACACCGCGGACGGGGAGGTCGAGCAGAGCTTCGACACCGCCTGCCCGAACATGCACGGCACGGCGGTGTCCGACACGAACGTACTCGCCGCGTGCGACGACGGGCTGTTCCTCGCGACCACCGCCGCCGAGGCGTGGACGTCGGAGAAGGTTCCCTACCCGGCAGGCATCGGCGCCGCCACCCGGCCCACGTCGATCCGCGGACACGACGGCCTGCCGATCCACGTCGCCGCCGCCGGACCCGCCGCCACCAACGACGGGGTGCTGGTCTTCGATGCCCGCACCCGCGGGTGGACGCACGTCCGGACGCCGGATCGCGCGCTGAGCGTCGCACTGGCGGGCGACGGTCGCTCCGTGTTCGCGGTCCTCGCGGACGGCACCTTCCGCGTGTACGACACGACGACCGGCGCGGAGACCGCGTCCTCGCACGTGTTGTCCGCCCCCTACGACGGGAGCGACGAGTCCGCAACCCTGCCTGCCGTCGTCGTCGGCGGCACTCGCGCGTACGTCTCGGATCCCGCATCGAAGACGGTCGCCGAGATCGACTTCCGCGACGACGCGCGGGTGGCGCGAACTCTCGACGTCGGAGTCGGCGCGTCCACCCTCGGCGTGGTCGGGCTGTGACCGGGATGCGGCGCCTGCTGCCGCTGACCCTGCTGGCCGCAGTCGTGACGCTGTCCGTGGCGGCGTGTTCCCCGGGCGCCTCCGACGGACCGATCGTGGTCGTGACCACGAACATCCTGGGTGATGTGGTGAAAAACGTCGTCGGCGACCAGGCCGACGTGATGGTGCTGATGCCGAGAGGCGCCGATCCCCATTCGTTCGAGATCTCCGCGTCGGACGCCGCGCGGGTGGAGCGCGCCGACCTCCTCGTGTCGAACGGTCTCGGACTCGAGGAGGGAATCGGCAAGACCGTCGACACCGCACACTCCGAGGGAGTTCCGATTCTGCAGGTCGGTGAGGCCGTGCGGCCGATCGAGTACCGTTCCGGAAAGTCCACGGGCACCCTGGATCCGCACGTCTGGACCGATCCGGACCGTATGCGAGAGGCCGTCGCACTGATCCGCGACGCGGTGATCGACCACGTGCCGGAGATCGACGCGGGGGCCGTCCGCACGAACTCGGACAGCTATGCCCGGCAGCTCGAAGAACTCACAGCCCGGATGTCGGACAGGTTCGCGACGGTCCCCGCAGACCGGCGAAAGCTCGTGACCAATCATCACGTCTTCGGTTATCTGGCCGAGCGTTTCGGCTTCGACACCGTGGGGGCGGTGATTCCCAGCGGGACCACCCTGGCGTCGCCCAGCGCGTCCGACCTCTCGGACCTCGCCGCGACGATCACCGCGTCGCGGGTTCCCGCGATCTTCGTCGACTCCTCCCAGCCCGATCGGCTCGCGCAGGTCTTGGCCTCGGAGGCCGGTGTTCCCGTCGACGTCGTCGCGCTGTTCACGGAATCACTGGGCGAAAACGGCTCGGGCGCGGGCACGTACATCGAGATGATGGATTCGAACTCCCTGGCGATCACGGAGGGGTTGAAATAGCGATGCATTCACACATGCACACTTCCGACTTTGACAACCGTTTGCAATAAGAGTTAATTCTCTTGAGTGACCCTTATGCGTAGTCCTCTCCCCACCGCCGTTGCCGCCGTGGCACTCTCGGCGACACTTCTCACGTCCTGCTCCACCGACTCCGGCACGGCCGAAGCGACCACCACCGACTCGGCCACACCGCGGCTGGCACTGAGCTACGACGGCGGCGTGCTGGTTCTCGACGCGCAGAGCCTCGACGTGGTCGGTTCGGCCGAGGTGGACGGCTTCACCCGACTCAACCCCGCAGGCGACGACCGGCACGTACTGGTCAGCACCGGAAACAGCTTCACCGCCCTCGACACCACCGAACCCGCCCTCACCGACGTCACGTTCGAGGCGAAGACGCCCGGCCACGTGGTCCGGCACGACGGCAAGACCGTGCTGTTCGACGACGGCACCGGACTGGTGCGCGTGTTCGATCCGGCCGGACTCTCCGAAGGCACACCCGACACCACCGAGTTCACGACGCCCGAGGCGCATCACGGAGTGGCCGTGGAACTCTCCGACGGCAGCCTGCTCACCACCGTCGGCAACGAGGACGAACGCACCGGCATCGTCGTACTCGACCGCGACCGCAGGGAGATCGTGCGCAACGAGGACTGCCCCGGCGTGCACGGTGAGGCCGTCGCCGCCGACGAGACGGTAGTCGTGGGATGCCAGAACGGTCTGCTGATCTACCGGGACGGCGTCATCACCAAGGTCACCAGCCCGGACCCCTACGGGCGCATCGGCAACCAGGCCGGCGACGAGGATTCACCGATGATCCTGGGCGACTACAAGACCGATCCCGACGCCGAACTCGAACGCCCCGAACGGGTCTCGCTCACCGACACCGTCACCGGACAACTCACCCTCGTCGACCTGGGCACCAGCTACACGTTCCGCTCGCTCGGGCGAGCCCCGCACGGTGAGGCCCTCGTCCTCGGCACCGACGGCGCCGTGCACGTGATCGACCCGAACACCAAGGCGGTGAGCCGCACCGTCGACGTCCTCGATCCGTGGACCGAGCCGGACAAGTGGCAGTCGCCGCGGCCGGCGCTGTACGTGCAGGACCACACCGCCTACGCGACCGACCCCGCGCACAGGAGGATCCACGCGATCGACCTGGACACCTGGACCGTATCCGGGCAGGCCGACCTGCCGGAGACCCCGAACGAGATCACCGGCGTCACTGGCTGATTCGCGTCGCGCGGCCTCAGCCTTCGGCTTCCAGCGGTCCCAATTCCGCGTCGAGCGCCTCCTGCACCACCGCCATCGCCGACAACCCGGAGGGGGCGCCGCAGTAGGCGCTCGCGTGGATCACCGCCTCGACCACCTCGGTGCGGGTCAGACCGTTTCGCAGTGCACCCCGCACGTGGCCCTTCAGTTCACCGTGCGCACGCAGCGCGATGAGCATGCCGAGGTTGAGGAGGCTGCGGCTGCGCCGGTCCAGCCCCGGCCGGTTCCACACGGCGTCCCAGACGTGCTCGGTGACGAACTCCTGCAGCTGCTCGCTGTCGGTCCCCGCCGTGCGAGTGAGCGCCCGCTCGACGAAGTCGGGGCCCATCACCTCACGCCGCACCGTCAGCCCCGCCTCGACGGCCGGACTCCGCTTCCCGGGTTCTTCACTGGTCATGGGTTCACTCCTGTTCACAACGCCTACGTGTTCGGGAGTCACTCTACGAGTCGACGACGAAGCACCCACCGGCCTCGGACCACTGAGTGTCAGCCCTACCGCAGTCCGGGCTGTCGGTGGCCGGGGATATAAAGGTCCCGGACCACCGACCGCCGGCCCAGGAGCTGTGATGCCCACCGAACACGACGTGCGCGCGATGATGCTGGCGTTGCCCGAAGCGCACGAGGTGGTGATCGCCAACTGGGGCGACCAGCCGACGTTCCGTGTGCGCAAGAAGATGTTCGGTCTCGTCGGTTACGGCGCCCCCACCGTCTGCCTCAAAGCGACGAAGGAAACGCAGGCGGCCCTGCTGCAGGAGGATCCCGACGTCTTCCTGGTCGCACCGTTCTTCGGGCGGTGGGGCTGGATCGACGTCGTCCTCGACCGAGTCGACGCCGAAGAACTGGCCGAACTCGTCGAGGAGGCGTGGCGTCTCACCGCCCCGAAGCGGGTCGTGGCGGCGTACGACGCGGGGCGCACTACCCCTCGTCGGTCTTGAACCGCCCGAGCTGGTGGCGCAGCGCCGTGTCGAGGTCGGGGCGCCGGAACCGGTGACCGCGGTCGAGGAGCTTGCCCGGGGTGACGCGCTGATCGGCGAGGGCGAGTTCGCGCGCACCCTGCTCCCCGAGCAGGAGCTTCGGCCCGAAATCGGGAACCGGGAGGAAGGCCGGACGGTGCAGCACCGACGCCAGGACTGCGGTGTACTCCTCGTTGCGAACCGGATTCGGCGCTACCGCGTTGACCGGACCGCTCAATCCCGAATCGACGACGGCGCGGTGGTAGACGTCGATCAGATCGTCGATGTCGATCCACGACAGCCACTGCGTTCCGGCACCGAGACGGCCTCCGAGCCCGACCTCGAACAGCGGCCGCTGCAGTCGCAGCACGCCGCCGCTCGGCGATTGGACGATCCCGGTGCGGACGTGGACCACCCGAAGTCCGGCATCGGCGGCCGGCGTCGCCGCGGCCTCCCAGTCCGCCACGACGTCGGCGAGGAAGCCGTCGCCCCGCGGGTCCTGCTCGTGCAGCACCTCGTCGCCCCGGTCGGGGCCGTAGTACCCGATCGCGGACGCACTGACGAAGATCTTCGGCCCCTGCCCGGACGTGGCCGCCACTTCCGCCAGCCGACGGGTGGGCTCGATACGACTGTCCCTGATCGCCCGGCGGTGACCGTCGGTGAACCGACCCGCGATGGACGCGCCGGCGAGGTGGATCACCGCGTCGACTCCGTCGAGCAGATCCGCGGCGGGAGCGTCCGGGTTCCAGCGCCGCTCGTCGGGTGTGCTGGGAGCACGCCGGACGAGACGGATCACGCGGTGCCCGCCGGTGCTGAGGAACGCGGTGAGGGCGGAGCCGACGAGACCGGAGCTCCCCGTCACGGCGATGGTGAGGGGACCGGGCAGCAGGGTGGACGCCCAGTGGTGCCGGCCGATGTCGTCGGCGAGCTGGCGGTGCCGGTAGACGAACGTCGAACGGAGGAAGTGGCCGGGCACGATGGTGTCGACCCGGTCGGTGACCCGGGTCCGGCCCTCGGACACGACGTCGAACGTGTGGGTGTGCCGCCACGGCACCAGCAGGCGCAGCGGCAGCGCGGCCGAATAGTCGACGAACCGGTGCGAGGGGTCGTACTCCTTGGCGTCGTGCTGCGCGATCCATGTCAGGCCGCCGGGCAGGCGCAGTTCGGCACGACCCGCTTTCAGTGACTCGGATTCCTTCGCGAGGCTGAGCGGCTGCCACGGCGGGGAAAGCCGGGTGAACGCCCCGGCCCTCGTGTGCCAGGCGAACAACTCGTCCCGCGAGGCCTCGACCACACTCGAATGCACGATGCCCATGACCCGACCTTAGCCGCGATGGCGGGCGAGGCGGTGACAACGACGGGTAGCGTGTGGGAATGACGCAGTTACGTGTACTGGTCACCGGTGCCACCGGATACATCGGCGGACGCCTCGCTCCCCGGCTCTCGCAAGCCGGCTATCGGGTGCGGGTGCTGGTGCGTTCACCCGAGAAGCTGACCGACGTCCCGTGGGCGTCCGACGTCGAGATCGCCCGCGGCGACCTGAGCGATCCCGAAACCCTTTCTGCCGCTTTCACGGACGTGGACGTCGTCTACTACCTCGTGCATTCGATGGGTGGTGCGGACGAGTTCGAGGAGGCCGAACGCGTCAGCGCGGAGAACGTGGCCGAGGCGGCCCGCACGTCGGGTGTCGGCCGGATCGTCTACCTCGGCGGGCTGCATCCCGACTCGGTGGACCTCTCTCCGCACCTGCGCTCCCGCACACAGGTGGGGCAGATTCTCGTCGACTCCGGTGTTCCCACAATGGTTCTGCAGGCCGGGGTGGTCATCGGCTCCGGTTCGGCGTCGTTCGAGATGATCCGTCATCTCACCAACCGGCTCCCCGTGATGACCACCCCGCGGTGGGTGAACAACAAGATCCAGCCGATCGCGGTCCGCGACGTGCTGCACTACCTCGTTGCCGCGGCCGAGGCATCGTTGCCGCACAGTCGCACGTTCGACATCGGCGGCCCCGACGTCATCCGCTACGGCGAGATGATGCAGACGTACGCCGAGGTCGCCGGTCTGCGTCAGCGTCGCATCCTCGTCCTTCCCGTGCTGACCCCGAAGCTCGCCGGTCTGTGGATCGGTCTGGTCACCCCGATCCCCCGCTCGCTCGGCCGGGCGCTGATCGAATCGCTGCAGAACGACGCCGTCGCCTCCGAGCACGACATCGACGACGTCATTCCACCGCCGAAGGCCGGCCTGACGACATACCGGGACGCCGTGCGACTGGCGTTGCGGCGCATCGACAACGGTGAGGTGGAGACGACGTGGGCGAGTGCGTCCCCGGTCGGCGCCCCGTCCGATCCGTTGCCATCCGACCCCGATTGGGCCGGTGAAGTCGTCTACACCGACGAACGCACCAGGGACTGCGACGCGGACGCCGGAACGCTGTGGAGCGTCGTGGAGAGCATCGGCGGTGAGAACGGCTGGTACTCGTTCCCGCTCGCGTGGTCGGTGCGCGGCTGGCTCGACCGCGTGGTCGGCGGTGTCGGTCTCACCCGCGGACGCCGGAACCCGAAGCAACTCAACACCGGCGACCCCTTGGACTTCTGGCGAGTCGAACGCATCGACCGGGGGTCCCTGCTACGACTGCGCGCCGAAATGCGGGCGCCGGGCGGGGCGTGGCTCGAATGGTGCGTCCACAGTGTGGATTCCGACCGGTCCCGACTCGATCAGCGGGCCATCTTCTTCCCGAAAGGCCTCGCCGGACGGCTGTACTGGTACTCCATCATGCCGTTCCACGGAATCATCTTCAAAGGCATGATGGAGAACATCACCGGATCCGCAGCCCGTCAGACCGTGCAGAGCGGCTGAATTCCTTCTCGGCCGCCGGTGGTCGGGGACGTCAGCAGCAGGCACGAGTTGTAGCCACGCGATTCCACCACCTGCCGGATCTGCGTCCATCCCGCGTCGTCGACCGCCGGGTTGCGGGAGAGGACGAAACCCGAAGCCCGTGCCGGGTCACCGACGAGCGCCCACGAGTAGTCGTCGGCGATGTAGGTGACCACATAGTTGGTGGGACCGTCCGGTGAACTCTGGAACGGCACATCCGGGAAACTCACGTGGAGTTGCGCATTGGTGACCGGGTCGTTGACACGCGCATTGCCGTTGATGCCGTTCGTCCCTCCCGCCCAGGTGGTGCACGAGTTGGCGACGCTGACGTTCGACGAGTCCACGAGCCCGTACGTCGCCCTGGTGTCCCGCGCACAGTCCAGGTTGAACGGCTGTGGCACAGCGGCCAACTGATACCACGTGCCGAGGTACCGCGGCACGTCGAGGGACGGGACGGGTGCGAGCGCACCGGGCTGAGCCTGTGCCGGGCTCGCCGCCAGCACCACGGCCGCAGCGGCGGTCAGCAGTCCTGCGGCGAATCCACGTGCCTTCGAGAGTCTCATCTCGGGTCCTTTCACGATCATGCGTCGACGAAACGGGCAGCCTGAACAGAGGGCCTGTGCAGCACCCTCTCTCGGGGCATTCGACGCCACTTCCGGATCGGATGGGCCGATCCGGGAAAACGTTCCACCCATCCGTTCTGGAGACCGCTCCGAATGCCTGTCGATGGTGCTCATCCGCACCCACACCGGAGAGAGGCAATAACCCATGAACATCACCACACGAGTTCTGGCAGTCGCAGCGAGCACGTCCCTCGTCCTGCTTGGCGCAGCGTGTTCGTCGGACGACAGCGACTCGTCGAGCAGCGGCTCCGCCTCGGAGGCGATGACGTCCGAGTCGATGTCGTCCGGTTCGACGACCTCGTCCGCGATGGCCGATCCCGCCGCCAACCTGGTCGGTCCGGGCTGCGCCGAGTACGCGAAGACGGTGCCCGACGGCGCCGGTTCGGTCAGCGGCATGGCGCAGGATCCGGTCGCGACCGCCGCGTCCAACAACCCGCTGCTCACCACCCTCACCGCCGCCATATCCGGTCAGCTCAACCCGCAGGTCAACCTGGTGGACACGCTGAACAGCGGACAGTTCACGGTGTTCGCGCCGGTGGATGCCGCGTTCGCGAAGGTCGACCCCGCCACGATCGAAACTCTCAAAACCGACCCGGCGCTGCTCACCAAGGTCCTCACCTACCACGTGGTCCCCGGCCAGATCGCGCCGAGTGACATCGACGGCCAGCACACGACCGTCGAGGGTGGCACGGTCACCGTCACCGGTTCGGGCGACGACCTGAAGGTCAACGACGCCGGCGTCATCTGCGGTGGCGTCCAAACCGCCAACGCCACCGTGTACCTGGTCGACACCGTCCTGATGCCCCAGTAAGCACGCTCGTCTCACAGATCTCCGCGCCCGGCGGCATCGGTCCCACACCGATGCCGCCGGGTTCTTGCGTGCTCCCACGTGAGTGCCACGGTGCGCTCGGGCACGCTTCGCCACTCACGTGAGCGGGTGCGGGTCCGCCCATCCGACACAAACTCAGCTCCGAATAACGGTTATGGAGAAAGGCTCACCCACCGCCCCGGCGTACGTACTGGTACTGCCCGGCGGCAAACCACGCAGTCAGGCACCCTCGCGGTGCTGGCACCTGTCGAATCTGCGCATGGCCTGGATGGCCTGGTCTCTGAGGGCGAGGCTCGGGCGGCACGGAATCGTCGTGGAGCGGTTGCAGTACCGGGTCCGCGGATGGAACGCCCCCGAGGCCAGTCCGGTGCACGACGCCCGGGTGGTCGTCGAACGGGCCCGGCTGCGGTTCGGGAACGTCCCCGTCGCCGTCGTCGGGCATTCGATGGGCGGCCGCGTCGCCGCCCACCTCGCCGCCCTCGACAACGTCCGGGCGATCGCCGCGCTCGCACCCTGGTGGCCCGCGTCCGACGGCGAACTGGTGCCCGCCGACCGCAGCCTGATGGTCGCGCACGGAACCGCCGACCGCTGGACGGATCCCACCTCGTCCCGGGTGCAGACCGAGCAGGCGCTGGCTCGCGGGGTGAACGCCTCGTGGACTCCCCTGACGGGAGCCGGACATTTCATGCTCACCCGGCCGCGCTGGTGGCATCGCATCACCGCCGATTTCGTTCTCGACGCCTTCGCCGCGGAAGGTGTCGTCGCCGCACCGACTGACCGGAAAGCAGGTCGCCATGCATGATTCGGAGAAGCTCGAACGCAGGAACGTCGCGGTGATCGGCAGCGGCGTCGCCGGGTTGACCGCCGCCTACGTTCTGTCCCGCCACGACCGCGTCACCCTCTACGAGGCGGACGCCCGTCTCGGCGGTCACGCCCACACCCACCATCTGACGCTCGACTCGGGCGCAGAAGTGGACGTCGACACGGGCTTCATCGTGCACAACGACCGCACCTACCCCACGCTGCTGCGCCTGTTCGCCGAACTCGACGTGGCCACCCAGGATTCGGACATGTCGATGTCGATCCGATCCGATGCGAGCGGGCTCGAATACGCTGGTGCGAAGGGGATCCGCGGGCTGTTCCCCACTGCCCGCACCCTGGCCAGGCCGCGGTATTGGCGGATGCTCGGCGAGGTTCTCCGGTTCCACCGCCGCGCCCGTGCCGTGCTCGACACCCCGGCCGACGAGGCGTGCGCGCAGGAACCGCTGGGCGAGTTCCTGCGCCGCAACGGTTTCAGCCGGTATTTCGTCGAGAATTTCATGACTCCGCTCGTCGCGGCGGTGTGGTCGTGCGATCCCACGACGGCCGCGCACTACCCGGCCCGCTACCTGTTCACGTTCCTCGAGCACCACGGAATGCTCACCGTCTTCGGATCACCCACGTGGCGGACCGTGACGGGCGGCTCTGCCCGCTACGTCGAGAAGGTGGCGGCACACCTCGACGAGATACTTCTCGGCGCCCCCGTGCAGCGGGTGGAACGCACTCCGGACGGCGGCGCGTGCGTCGTCGACGGCAGCGGCGACGTCCGGTACTTCGACGCCATGGTGGTGGCCGTTCACCCCTGTCAGGCGCTCGCCCTGCTCGGCGACGCCTCGGACCTCGAGACCGAGATCCTCGGCGACATGCCGTACTCGGTGAATCACGCTCAGCTGCACACCGACGAGTCGCTGCTCCCCCGCGCGGAGAACGCCCGGGCCTCGTGGAACTACCTGACTCCCGCCGACAGCACGGACGCGACGGGCGTCATCGTCACCTATGACATGACCCGGCTGATGCGCCTGGACACCGTGCACGACCGGCGGTTCCTCGTCACGCTCGGCGGCAAGCACCTCGTCGACCCGACGACGGTCGTCGCCGAGATGACGTACGAGCACCCCGTCTACACCCCCGAATCCGTGGCGGCGCAGTCGCGGCTGAGCGAACTCGGCTCCGGCACGTTCGCTTTCGCCGGCGCTTACCACGGCTGGGGGTTCCACGAGGACGGGGCGCTCTCGGGCCTGCGCGCCGCCGAACGGATCGGTGGATCGTGGGATACGCACGCCGGACGACACCGCGAACGGGAGACGGTGTCGTGACCGCGCCGGCGATCTACTCGACGACGATCCGGCACGCCCGCACCGAACCCGTCCGCAACAGTTTCGAGTATTCGAGCTACTGCTGGTACGTCGACGTCGACGACCTTCCGCACCTGCCCGGGTGGCTCGGCCCGTTCGCCCGCTTCCGCGCCGAGGATCACTTCGAGCCGGTCCCCGGTGCCGGCGCGGACACGCTGCGCGCCAGGGTGGATGCGTTCCTCGCCACCCACGGAGTCGACCTCCGCGGCGGGACGGTGACGGCGCTCCTCAACGCGCGGGTGCTCGGATACGTGTTCAACCCGCTCAGCGTGTACTGGTGCCACGACGTCGACGGCACCCTCCGCTGTGTGATCGCCGAGGTACACAACACCTATGGTCAACGGCACAGCTACCTGATCCGGCCCGACAGCCGCGACCGCGCCGAGGTGGACAAGCAGTTCTACGTCTCCCCGTTCAACGACGTGAGCGGCCGCTACGAGATGCGGTTCCCCGAGCCCGGCGACACGCTCTCGCTGAACGTGGTACTCCACCGGGACGGACACGCCCCGTTCACCGCGACGGTGCGGGGAACGCGGCAGCCCGCCACCCACCGCACGGTCCTGAAGACCCAACTACGCACTCCCCTGGCACCTCTCGTGGTGTCGGCTCGCATTCGCATCCAGGGAATCACTCTGTGGGCCCGTGGACTCCCCGTCACGACTCGGCCCGACGGCCGGCAGAAGGAGACAGTTCAGTGAGAAGGAACAAGGACACCGACATGGACGCATCGCCTGCCGTCAGTACCGCCGACCTCGCGTTCACCGTCGAGGATCCGCGGATCGACAACCGGATCTGGCCCGGGCTGGCCGACGTGCCGACCGGTCTGCGTGCCTCGGTGTCGGCGAAGGTCGCCGACCGCCTGTTCCGCCGCGCGGCCGCCGACCTCGACGTCCGCATCGAGTACCCCGACGGCACCCTGGTGGGGGCGCGCCGGGAACCGGAGATCCTGCCGCGCATGATCATCCGCAACCCGGGCGCGTTCGCCCGGCGCGTCGGAACGAGCGGCCTCATCGGTTTCGGCGAGTCGTACATGGCCGGCGACTGGACGTCGCCGGATCTCGCCGCGGTGCTGAGCGTGTTCGCCTCCAGGATGGCCACCCTCGTTCCCCGCCCGCTGCAACGGTTGCGCGCACTCTATGTCGCCAAACACCCCGCCCAGGAACGAAACACCGAGCAGAACACCCGCTCCAACATCTCCCGGCACTACGACCTGTCCAACGAGATGTTCGAGACGTTCCTCGACGAGACCCTGACGTACTCGAGCGCACTGTTCGCGTCGACGCCGACCCGGGTGGGTCAGGTACGGGACGTGACGGTCCTGCGGGCACCCGTCCCACAGGTCTCCCCGAAGTGGGGGGATTTCGCGGACGCGCAGCGCCGCAAGATCGATCGGCTGCTCGACGAGGCCGGCGTCGGTGCGGGCACCAGGCTGCTCGAGGTCGGGACAGGCTGGGGAGAACTGTGCATCCGGGCGGCGGAACGCGGCGCCGTGGTCCGCTCGGTGACATTGTCCAGCGAACAGCAGAGCCTGGCCCGCCTGCGGGTGGCCGAGGCCGGCCACTCGGACACCGTGCAGATCGACCTGCTCGACTACCGCAACGTCGACGGCGAGTACGACGCCATCGTGTCGGTGGAGATGATCGAGGCCGTCGGACATCAGTACTGGGCCACCTACTTCCGGGTGCTCGACAAGCTCCTCGCCCCGGGCGGAAGGGTGGCGCTGCAGGCGATCACCATGCCGCACGATCGGATGCTGCAGACCCGCAACACCTACACCTGGGTGCACAAGTACATCTTCCCGGGCGGTTTCCTCCCGTCGACCGAGGCGATCGAATCCGTCACCGCCGAACACACCGCGCTGCGGGTACGGGAACGCCTGAGCATGGGACAGCACTACGCGGAGACGCTGCGGCTGTGGAAGGAGCGGTTCGCCGCGCACAGCGCGCAGGCGGAAGAACTCGGATTCGACGAGACGTTCCGCCGCATGTGGCATTTCTACCTCTGCTACTCGGAGGCCGGGTTCCGCTCCGGCTACATCGACGTCCAGCAGCTCGTCCTCGACAAGACGGGAGCACGACCGTGACCGTTGCCGCCGAACTCGACAAGGCGTTGCGCCCGCTCGTCCGCGGTGAACTGCCCGTGCATCTGACCGCGTGGGACGGCAGCACCGCCGGGCCGGCGACGGCACCGAAGGTGGTGCTGCGCAGCCCGGACGCCGTGCGCCGATTGCTGTGGAGCCCCGGGGAACTCGGGGCCGCACAGGCCTACGTGACCGGTGAGATCGACGTCGAGGGCGACCTGGGCGAGGCCCTGGCACACGTGTGGGCGGTGGCGCGCGAGCGAGGACTCAGCGGAGTCCGGCCGAGCCCGTGGACGGTCGCGAAGGTGCTGCGCGTCGCCGCGAAGCTGGGTGTCACGGGCGGGCCGCTTCCCACACCCGCCACACAGGCGAACATCCGCGGCCCGCTGCACAGCCTGATGCGCGACCGTGCCGCGATCAGTCACCACTACGATCTCTCCAACGACTTCTACGCGCTGATCCTGGACCCGCAGATGGCCTACTCGTGCGCCTATTTCACCCGGAATGCGCCGGGAACGCCGCAGGATTCGGACTACGGACTCGAGGATGCCCAGCGGGACAAGCTCGACCTGGTGTGCCGCAAGATCGGACTCGAACCCGACATGCGGCTGCTCGACGTCGGATGCGGCTGGGGATCGCTGAGCCTCCACGCCGCGGCCGAATACGGTGCACAGGTCGTCGGTGTCACCATCTCCCGTGAGCAGAAGGCATTCATCGACAAGCGGATCGCCGAGCGTGGGCTGCAGGACCGCGTCGAGATCCGTCTGCAGGATTACCGCGAGGTCCCCGACGGTCCGTTCGACGCCGTCGCGTCCCTCGAAATGGGTGAGCACGTAGGCGAGAAGAACTACGCCCGGTATGCGCAGGCCCTCTACGACAACGCGAAACCCGGTGCGCGGGTGCTGATCCAGCAGATGTCGCGCACCGGACGCCATCCCGGCGGCGGCCCGTTCATCGAGTCGTTCATAGCTCCCGACATGACCATGCGTCCCGTCGGTGAGAGCGTCGCGTACCTCGAACGAGCCGGGCTCGAGGTGCGCGACGTGCATGGTCTCCGTGAGCATTACGTCTGGACCGTCGATGCCTGGCTGGAGAAGTTCGAGTCCCGCTGGGACGACGCCGTCGAGATGGTCGGGCTCGAGATGGCCCGGGTGTGGCGGCTGTACCTCGTCGGCGGCGGGATGAGCTTTGAGCAGGGCCGCATGGGTGTCGATCAGATCCTGGCCGTGAAGCCGACCGCGGCGGGTCAGTCGATGATGCCTGCTGTGCGGGTCGATTCCGCGGGATCCGGCGTGCTCCGATGAACGGATTCGACTGGTCGAACTTCGGCGCCGTCACCGCGGCGAGCCTTCTCGTGCTCGCCGTCTTCCAGGCCGCGACATTCCTCGTCGGCCGGCGGATCGGACGCTACAACGTCGTCGATGTGTCCTGGGGCCTCGGTTTCGTCCTGGTAGCGCTCGTGGCCGCCGTCATCGGCGACGGCGACGCACTGCGCCGCTGGCTGGTGGTGGTGCTCGTCGCGGTGTGGGGTCTGCGACTGACCTGGCACATGTACGCCAAGTCGGCGGGCAAGGGCGAGGACCCCCGCTACGTGGAGATGCTCGACAGGGCGGGCGGCAACTCGCCCTGGGTCGTCGTCAGGAAGATCTTTCTCACCCAGGGACTCGCGCAGTGGTTCGTGTCGCTGCCGCTGCAGGTGTCGGCAGTGCTCGGTCCCGCATCCGGGCTCGGCGCGGTCGTCGGGGTGCTCGGCGCCCTCCTGTGGGTGGTCGGTGTCGTGTTCGAAGCGGTCGGCGACCACCAGTTGATGGCGTTCAAGGCAGACCCGTCCAACAAGGGCGAGATCATGGACGTCGGCCTGTGGGCATGGACGCGGCACCCGAACTACTTCGGCGACTCCTGCGTGTGGTGGGGACTGTGGCTCCTCGCGGCGAGCGTGTGGCCCGGCGCCGTCACCGTGCTGTCTCCCGTGGTCATGACGTACTTCCTGGTGTTCGCAACCGGGGCGAGGCTGCTCGAGAAGTCGATGTCGCAGCGTCCCGGCTACCCCGAATACCAGCAGCGCACCAGCTATTTCCTCCCCTTGCCGCCGAAGCGGTGAGTGCCATGCCGGCATCGCTCGCATCCCCTCGGATCCCATCGTGGTCACACCGGCCGCAACCTGCTATTAGGCTGTGGATCGATGAACGGAATGGGCCGATGACCGGTGTCGACAGGGACACGGAGAACGTGACGCTGACGGCGTTGCTGGCGCGTATCGCGCAGGGCGAGCGGGATGCCTTCAGCGACTTCTACGAACGCACCAGCGCGCGGGTGTACGGCATGGTGCTGCGGGTACTGCGCGATCCCGGATACAGCGAGGAAACCACCCAAGAGGTGTACCTGCAGGTCTGGAACAACGCGGACAAATTCGATCCGAAGCAGGGGTCACCGCTGTCGTGGCTGATCACCCTCGCACATCGCCGTGCCGTCGACCGGGTGCGGTCGGAGCAGTCCGGCACCGAACGGGAAGCCGCCTACGGCGCCTCGAGTTGGTACGGGCCGTTCGACGCGGTGTCGGAGGAAGTCACCCGACGCGGCGACACCAGCGACGTCGTCGACTGCCTCGGCACGCTCACCGAAGTCCAGCAGAGAACCGTGGTCCTCGCCTATTACGGAGGCCTGACGTACCGAGAGGTGTCGGAACGGCTGTCCGTGGCGCTTCCCACGGTGAAATCACGAATTCGAGACGGACTGATCAGGCTCAAGCAATGTCTGGGGGTGCAGTTCGATGGATGAGTCCCAGCACGAAATCCTCGACCTCGCCCAGGTGTACGCCCTCGACGCCGTCGACGATCAGCAGCGCCGCGAGATCGACACCGCGGTGCAGAGCGCACCGCCCGACGTTCGCCTCGAATTCGACACCGCCGTGCGCGATGTGCACGAGACGATGGCCGCCCAGTCCGCGTCCACCGCGGTCGAGCCGCCCGTTCACCTGCTCGGGCGCATCCTCGATGCATTGCCCGGCACCGCCGCTGCACCCGCACCGATAGCACTGGACGAGGTTCGTGCGCGCAAGCGCAGGCGTCTCGTGGCGGCACTCAGTGCGGCGGCCGCGGTGATCGTCCTCGCCGTGGGTGGCATCACCGTCGCCCAGCAGTTGCAGAGCGAGGACGGCCAACCCGTGCCCGCGCAGATCCTCGCGGCCGACGACGTCCGCACGGCGGTGGCACCGATCGCCGGTGGCGGTTCGGCCACAGTCGTGTACTCCAAGGACGTCGACGCCGGAGTGCTGGTGATGAACGACGTCCCGCCGCCCGCACCGGGTTCGGTGTATCAGATGTGGCTGCTCGGACCGTCACACGAGCCGGTGTCCGCCGGAATCATGGAAGCCGATGACGTGTCACCGTCGACCACCGCGGTCGTGAACGACATCGACCAGTCCACGGAACTCGGATTCAGTGTGGAACCGCCCGGCGGTTCCACCCAGCCGACCGGCGACATCTTCGCGACGGTGAACCTCACCTGACACGTGAGTGGCGAAGCGTCCCGCGGGACGCTTCGCCACTCACGTGGGGAAACTACCGGTCAGGCGTTGGCTGCTTTGTATTCGCGGCGGCGGCGGTGCAGGATCGGTTCGGTGTAGCCGGAGGGTTGGGTGGTGCCGTCGAGGATGAGTTCCTTCGCGGCCTGGAAGGCGATGTTGGTGTCGAAGTCCGGGGCCAGGGGCCGGTAGGTGGGGTCGTTCTGGTTCTGCCGGTCCACGATCGGGGCCATCCGTTGCAGTGACTGCACGACCTGGTCGGCGGTGACCACGCCGTGCCGGATCCAGTTCGCCAGCAGCTGGGATGAGATGCGGAGGGTGGCGCGGTCTTCCATCAGGGCGACGTCGTGGATGTCGGGGACCTTGGAGCAGCCGACGCCGGCGTCGATCCAGCGGACCACGTAGCCGAGGATGGACTGGCAGTTGTTGTCGAGTTCTTCCTGTTTCTCGGCGTCGGACCAGTCGGTGCTGGGGGCGAGGGGGATGGTGAGGATCTCGTCGAGGGTGGCCCGCCGGGTGCCCTTCAGCTGGTTTTGGACGGCGACGACGTCGACCTGGTGGTAGTGGGTGGCGTGCAGGGTGGCCCCGGTCGGGGACGGCACCCATGCGGTGTTCGCGCCGGCCTTGGGGTGGCCGATCTTCTGGTCGAGCATCTCGGCCATCAGCTCGGTCATCGCCCACATGCCCTTGCCGATCTGCGCCCGCCCCTGCAGCCCGCAGGCGAGTCCGGTGTCGACGTTCCAGTCCTCGTAGGCGGTGATCCAGGTCTGCTTCTTCATCTCGGCCTTGCGGATCATCGGCCCGGCCTCCATCGAGGTGTGGATCTCGTCGCCGGTGCGGTCGAGGAACCCGGTGTTGATGAACACCACCCGCTCCCGGGCTTCGTTGATGCAGGCGGCGAGGTTGACGGTGGTGCGGCGTTCCTCGTCCATGATGCCGACCTTGAGGGTGTTGGCGGGCAGCCCGAGGACCTGCTCGACGCGGCCGAACAGTTCGGTGGTGAACGCGACCTCGTCGGGGCCGTGCTGCTTGGGTTTGACGATGTAGATCGACCCGGTGCGGGAGTTGACCAACGGCCCCGTCGCCTCGCCCGTGCTGAGTCCGTGGACGGCGCACAGGGAGGTGATCAGGGCGTCGAGGATGCCCTCGGGGATTTCGGTGCCGTCGCCGTGCAGGATCGCCGGGGTGGTCATCAGGTGCCCGACGTTGCGGACGAACAGCAGCGACCGCCCGTGCAGGGTGAGCTCGGACCCGTCCGGGGCGGTGTAGGTGCGGTCCGGGTTGAGGCGGCGGGTGAACGCGGTGCCGCCCTTGGTCATCTCCTCGGTCAGGTCGCCGCGGTTGAGGCCCAGCCAGTTGCGGTAGCCGATCACCTTGTCGTCGGCGTCGACGGCGGCGACGGAGTCCTCGAAGTCCATGATGGTGGTGACCGCGGACTCGAGCACCACGTCCTTGACCCCGGCGGTGTCGGTGGACCCGATCGGGGAGGTGGGGTCGATCTGGATTTCCGCGTGCAACCCGTGATTGCGCAGCAGCACACTGGTCGGGGCGGCCGGGTCGCCGAGGTAGCCGACGAACTTACCCGGCTCCGCCAGCCCGGTGACGGTGCCGTCGGCGAGCTGCACGGTCAGCGCGGTGCCGTCGACGGTGTAGCGGGCGGCGTCGGCGTGCGACCCCTGCGCGAGGGGGGCGGCGGTGTCGAGGAAGGTGCGGGCCCAGGCGATGACCCGGTCGCCGCGGACCTTGTTGTAGGTGGCGCCCGCCTCCGCGCCGCCGTCGTCGGGGATGGCGTTGGTGCCGTACAGGGCGTCGTACAGCGACCCCCACCGGGCGTTGGAGGCGTTCAGCGCGAAGCGGGCGTTGAGGACCGGGACCACCAGCTGCGGGCCGGCGGTGGCGGTGATCTCGGTGTCCACGTTCGCCGTGGACACCTCGAAGGGGGCCGGTTCGGGCACCAGGTACCCGATCTCGGTCAGGAACGCCTTGTACTCGGCCGGGTCGATCGCCGTCCCGGCCCGGTCGCGGTGCCAGCCGTCGATCCGGGCCTGCAGGTCGTCGCGGGTGGACAGCAGGGCCTTGTTCTTCGGCGCCAGCTCGTCGATCACCGTGGCCGCACCCGACCAGAACCCGTCGGCGTCCACCCCGGTCCCGGGCAGCGCCTCCTCGTTCACGAAGTCGTAGAGCACCTTCGCGACCTGCAGACCGCCGACCTCAACACGCTCAGTCATGAAATGACTCACCTTCCGCACTTGGCAAACTTCCACGATGCGAAAACACAGTTTCGTATCTTGACATCAAGAAAACCGTGTCCATCGAGTTCTGTCAATAGCGGACGGGCGTACGGTTACAGCGTCACATCCGATCAGTGGTCTTCCTCGCCGATCCTGTGAACGTGGATCAGGTTCGTCGAGCCGACGGTGCCCGGAGGCGATCCCGCGACGATGACGACGAGGTCACCCCGCTGGTACCGTCCCAGGCCGAGGAGCGCGTGGTCGACCTGATGGATCATCTGGTCGGTCGATTCGACGGGGTCGACGAGGAACGTCTCGGTCCCCCACGTCAGCGCGAGCTGAGCGCGCACCGCCGGGAGCGGGGTGAACGCCAGCAACGGCAGCGGAGTGTGCAGTCGCGCCAGCCGCCGCACCGTGTCCCCGGATTGGGTGAACGCGACGAGCGCCGCCGCGCCCAATCGTTCCCCGATGTCGCGCGCCGCGTAGGACAGCACTCCGCCCTTCGTGCGGGGTACGTGCGCCAGCGGCGGAACGTGCGTGGACTTCTCCTCGACTGCGCTGATGATGCGGCCCATGGTGCGGACCGTTTCCATCACGTGCTTCCCGACGGACGTTTCGCCCGACAGCATGACGGCGTCGGCACCGTCGAGGACGGCGTTGGCCACGTCGGACGCCTCGGCGCGGGTGGGCCGCGAGTTCTCGATCATCGACTCGAGCATCTGCGTCGCGACGATGACCGGCTTCGCATTCTCGCGGGCTATTTGGATGGCCCGTTTCTGCGCGAGCGGCACCTGTTCGAGGGGTAGTTCGACACCCAGATCGCCGCGGGCGACCATCACCGCGTCGAACGCCAGCACGATGGCCTCGAGGTTGTCGATCGCCTCCGGTTTCTCGAGCTTCGCGATCACCGGGACCCTGCGGCCGACCCGATCCATCACGGCATGGACGAGTTCGATGTCTGCGGCCGATCGCACGAACGACAGGGCAATGAGGTCGACGCCGAGACGCAGCGCGAACTCGAGGTCGGCGATGTCCTTGCCCGACAGGGCCGGAACCGACACGTTCATCCCCGGCAGGGACACACCCTTGTTGTTGCTGACCGGTCCGCCCTCGGTGACCCGGCACACCACGTCGTTGCCGTCGACGTCCGTGACGACCAATCCGATCTTGCCGTCGTCGACGAGCAACCGGTCACCGGGCTCGGCGTCCTCGGCCAGCTGCTTGTAGGTGGTGGAGACCCGGTCGTGGGTGCCCTCGCACTCGTCGACGGTGATCCGCACGAGGTCGCCGTCCGACCAGACTGTGCTGCCTTCGGCGAAACGCCCCAACCTGATCTTCGGGCCCTGAAGATCGGCGAGAATACCTACTGCCCGGCCGGCGAGTTCGGACGCGTCCCGCACCCGGAGGTAGTTCTCCTCGTGATCGGAATGTTCGCCGTGGCTGAAGTTGAGCCGTGCGATGTCCATTCCGCAGTCGACGAGTTCGCGTATGCGGTCGCCGGTTGCCGTTGCGGGCCCGAGGGTGCACACGATCTTCGCGCGCCTCGCCGACGCGGGCGCCTCCCGGCCGGGTGTGCCGAGGTATTCGGAAACTGTTGCTGTCATCGGATTTTCGATTCCGTTCTATGCACTGCCGGTGTCGGCGTAGGAGACGGCGGCGGCGCGGACGTCGTCGATGCGGTACCGGTTGGCGGCTTCGACGGCCTTGGAGCGGTCGAGGGTGCCTTCGCCGGCGAGGGCGGACAGGACGGCGACGACGATGGATTCGGCGTCGACGTTGAAGTACCGGCGGGCGGCGGGGCGGGTGTCGGAGAAGCCGAACCCGTCGGTGCCGAGGGTGGTGTACGAGCCGGGCACCCACTGACGGATCCGATCGGCGACGGCGCGCATCCAGTCCGAGGCCGCCACGAACGGGCCGGCGGCGTCGGACAACGCCTGCGTGACGTAGGGCAGCGGGGCGTCGGTGCCGGGGTCGCGCAGCGCCTGGCGCTCCGATTCGATGCCGTCGCGGCGCAGCTCACCCCAGGAGGTGACCGACCACACGTCGGCGGCCACACCCCACTCGTCGGCGAGCAGTTCCTGCGCACGCAGCCCCTCGGGCATGGTGACACCGGAGACCAGGATCTGCGCCCTGGGCGCGGAGCCTGCGGAGTGCGCGTGTTGTGGCGCGGAGCCTGCGGAGTGCGCGTGTTGTGGCGCGGAGCCTGCGGAGTGCCCGTGTTGAGGCGCGGAGCCTGCGGAGTGCCCGTGTTGAGGCGCGGAGCCTGCGGAGTGCCCGTTATTAGACGCGGAATCGCCCGAAGCCTGCGACTTCTTGAACAGGTACATGCCCTTGAGCAGGCCCTCGACGTTGAGGTCGGCGGGCTCGGCGGGCTGGGAGTAGGGCTCGTTGTAGAGGGTGATGTAGTAGAAGATGTCCTCGCCACCGAACCCCGGCTTCAGCGTTCCATCGGCCGCCGGTGTGCCGCCGTACATCCGGCGCAGTCCGTCCTTGACGATGTGCGCGATCTCGTAGGAGAACGCCGGGTCGTAGGCGACGGCGGCCGGGTTGGTCGAGGCCAGCAGCAGCGAGTGCCCGTCGGCGTGCTGGAGGCCTTCGCCGGTGAGGGTGGTGCGGCCGGCGGTGGCGCCGAGGACGAATCCGCGGGCCATCTGATCCGCCGCCGCCCACAACCCGTCGCCGGTGCGCTGGAACCCGAACATCGAGTAGAAGATGTACAGCGGGATCATCGGCTCACCGTGGGTGGCATAGGAGGTGCCGACCGCGGTGAACGAGGCGGTCGAGCCGGCCTCGTTGATGCCCTCGTGCAGGATCTGCCCGATCTCCGATTCCTTGTAGGCGAGCATCAGGTCCGCATCCACCGCCGTGTACAGCTGGCCGTTGCGGTTGTAGATCTTCAAGGAGGGGAACCAGGAGTCCATCCCGAAGGTGCGGGCCTCGTCCGGGATGATCGGCACGATCCGCTTGCCGATCTCCTTGTCCCGCAACAGCTCCTTCATGATCCGCACCAACGCCATGGTGGTCGCGACCTGCTGCTTGCCGGAGCCCTTGCGGACCACGTCGTAGGTCGAATCCGGCGGCATCGGCAACGGCGCCGGGCTGGTGCGGCGCTGCGGCAGGAACCCACCGAGCGCGCGGCGGCGGTCGAGCATGTATTGGATCTCCGGGGCATCGGGGCCGGGGTGGTAGTACGGGGGCATCTTCGGGTCCTTCTCCAACTCGGCGTCGGAGATCGGGATGCGCTGCAGGTCCCGGAAATTCTTCAGATCGTCGAGGGTCAGCTTCTTCATCTGGTGGGTGGCGTTGCGGCCCTCGAAGTGCTTGCCCAGGGTGTAGCCCTTGATGGTGTGCGCCAGGATCACCGTCGGCTGCCCCTTGTGCGCCATCGCCGCCGCGTACGCGGCGTAGATCTTGCGGTAATCGTGGCCGCCGCGCTTGAGGTTCCAGATGTCCTGATCCGACAGGTTCGCGACCAGTTCCTTCGTCCGCGGATCCCGGCCGAAGAAGTGCTCGCGCACGTACCCGCCGTCGTTGGCCTTGTACGTTTGGTAGTCACCGTCCGGGGTGACGTTCATCAGGTTGACCAGGGCGCCGTCCCGGTCCGCGTGCAGCAGCGCGTCCCACTCGCGGCCCCAGACCACCTTGATCACGTTCCAGCCGGCGCCGCGGAAGAACGACTCCAACTCCTGGATGATCTTGCCGTTGCCGCGGACCGGGCCGTCGAGGCGCTGCAGGTTGCAGTTCACCACGAACGTCAGGTTGTCGAGGCCCTCGGTGGCCGCCACGTGCGCCAGGCCGCGGGATTCGGGTTCGTCCATCTCCCCGTCACCCAGAAACGCCCACACGTGCTGATCGGCGGTGTCCTTGATGCCGCGGTCGTGCAGGTAGTGGTTGAACCTCGCCTGGTAGATCGCGTTCATCGGGCCCAACCCCATCGACACGGTCGGGAACTCCCAGAAATCCGGCAGCAGCCGCGGGTGCGGGTACGACGGCAACCCGCCGCCCTGATCGGCGTGCGAGTGTTCCTGCCGGAACCCGTCCATCCGCTCCGCCGGGATCCGCCCCTCCAAAAAGGCGCGGGCGTAGATGCCCGGCGAGGCGTGGCCCTGGATGAAGATCTGATCCCCACCCCCGGGATGGTCCTTGCCGCGGAAGAAGTGGTTGAACCCCACCTCGTACAGGGCCGCCGACGACGCATACGTCGAGATGTGACCACCGACCCCGACCCCGGGGCGTTGCGCGCGGGTCACCATCACCGCCGCGTTCCACCGGATGAACGCCCGATACCGGCGCTCGGTCTCCTCGTCCCCGGGGAACCACGGCTCGTTCTCCGTCGGGATGGTGTTCACATAATCGGTCGACGTCAACGCCGGCAACGCGACGTGCTTCTCCCCGGCCCGCTCGAGCATCCGCAACATCAGATACCGGGCACGAGTCGGTCCGGACCGGTCCAACAGTCCGTCGAACGATTCCAACCACTCCGTGGTCTCGTCCGGGTCGATATCCGGCAGATAAGACGCAACACCCTCACGGATGACGCGAACCGAACCGGCGCGGCCAGGGTCTACGGAGGTCGTGGTCTGTTCGAGCAAAGGGATACTCCATCGTTGCGGGCGCGGGATAGGCGCCGTGTCGGCCGTCCGGGGTGAGGACGAAGCTGTACAACTCACTACATCAGGTGACTACTGCGGTTTCGCGAGCGGCCATCCCGTGATCTGCTTGGGACGCGGGGGCGCGTAGGTGCGCACCTTCGAGGTCGAGAGACCCAACCCTACAAGAGATTCCGCCAATTTCACAGCCGCACTGACTCCGTCGACCACCGGAACGCCGGTGCGCTCCCCGATTCGGTCGTCGAGGCCGGCCATTCCACCGCAGCCGAGGCAGATCACCTCGGCCTTGTCTTCGCGCACAGCAGCTTCGGCCTCGTCTACGATCGCCTCGATCGTGCGCTCGGGGTCGGTTTCCAGGGCGAGGACGGGCAGACCGCTCGCACGTACACTCGCGCACTTGGTGTCGAGGCCCGCGAGCCGGAGCCGATCTTCGATGAGCGGGACGGTGCGGTCGAGGGTGGTGACTACGGAGTACTTGTGTCCCAGCATCATTGCGGTACTTGCGGACGCCTCGGTGATGTCGACGACGGGGACGTCGAGCAGTTCCTGCAGGCCCTCCCGGCCGTGTTCGCCGTACCCGGCCTGGATCACCGCGTCGTACGGTTCCGGGTACGACCGCACCCGGTCCATCACCGCGATCGCGGCGAGGTAGCTCTCGAAGTTTCCTTCGACGGATTCCGCACCGATCTCCGGTGTGAGCCCGACGATCTCGGTGCCGGGTGCCGCGACGGCCTCGGCCTGTTTGGCGATGGCGTCCGTGATGGACGTGGTGGTGTTGACGTTGACGACGAGAATACGCATCGAAAGCTCCTGTCAGTGGTCGCCGTGGCCGCTGTCCACGGCGATGGACTCGCCGGACACGTCCACGTACCGCCGGGTGCGGTCGCCGACGACCGCGTAGATGGCCGCCGCCAGGCCGGCGCCGATGAACCACGAGAACGGGGCGACGAGATGGAAGGCGGGGACGATCGCGAACAGGGTGCTGACGAGCGCGGCGGGAACGAGGGCATAGATCGCCCGAAGGTTGAATCCCTTGCGGTAGTAGTAAGTTCCGGTCGGACCGTCCGAGTAGAGGGCGGGTACGTCGACCTTCGTGCGACGGATGAACCAGTAGTCGACGAAGATGATGCCGAACAGCGGGCCGAGGACGGCACCGAGGCCACCGAGGAAGTAGTTGATCACCACCGGGCTGTCGTAGAGATTCCAGGGCAGCAGGACCACGCCGATGCAGGCGCTGATGATGCCGGCCTTGCGGAAGCTGATCTTCTCGGGGGCGAGGTTCGACAGCACGTACGACGGTGCCACGAAGTTCGCCATGACGTTGACGGCCATCGTCACGATCACGAGGGCGAGGCAGGCCAGCGACAGGAACAGGGTGTTCGGGATCGCCGCGACGATGTCGGTGGGGCTGTCGATGATGGTTCCATCGATCTGGAACTGGGCGCCGCACAGGATGAACGCGATGACGGCGAACGCGAGGACGTTGACGAACAGGCCCCAGAAGTTGCCGCGCACGACGGCGGTCTTCGACGGGGAGCGCCGCGAGAAGTCGCAGAAGTTGAGGATCAGGGTGCCGTAGATCGACATCCAGAGGGCCGCGCCTGCGAAGACCTGCCGCCACATCTCCCCACCCGAGGCGGGCTGATCGGACGTCCACGCGATGGAGAAGTCGGTGCGGAACAGCATCCACAGGGCGAGCGAGCCGACCGTGACCAGGATCAGCGGACCGGCCAGGCTTTCGAATCGGCGCACGGCCTCCATCCCGTAGACGAGGACGACGATCTGGATCGCCCAGATCCCGATGAAGCAGATCCATCCGAGGCTGGAGAGTCCGAGGATCGAGTTCTGGTCGAAGCGGTCGAGCGACGGCGCCACGGCGACGAGGAAGATCCGGAAGACGATCGACGCGAGGTAGGTCTGGATTCCGAACCAGACGATCGCGATGACCGCGCGGACGATGGCGGGAATCTGGGCGCCGCGGATTCCGAAACTGATCCGGCTCATCACGGGGAAGGGCACACCCGTCTTCTGGCCCATGAACCCGGCGTAGGTCATCGCGACGCAGACGATGACCGCGCCGATCATGAGCGACAGGATCATGTGGCCGCCACCCAGCCCGAGCGCGAACAGGCCGATGGCGAAGGAGTAGTTGGCGATGTTGTGGACGTCGTTGGTCCACAGCGTGAAGATGCTGTAGCTACCCCAGCGGCGACCCGAGGCCTTCGTTGGCGCCAGGTCCAGGTTGTAGAGTGTGGTACTCGTCTGGGTCGCTGGCGGCGCCGGCGGCGCGACGGTGGTGGTGTGCCGCGAGACTGTGTCGTCTATGAGCATGTGCCTGTCCTTGCGTGGCGGCGAACGAACTTCCGTATCACGGAAAGTTTGTTCCATTGGTCCCTTCGAGTGTGAGCCAGGCAACAGTGGGCGGTCAATGATTTCGGCAGGATATATCTTGGTGCCGTACCGCCTGGAACACGACAAACCCGCTGTAGCACTAGATCTTTCGGACCCATCGCCATGCAAGGGTGCGGCGGCGTCAGGCCAGTCCGCGGCTGAGCAGTCGGCCCCGGGGCGCCTCGTCGAGGTCGATCCGCTTGCCGGCCAGCCAGGTACTGCGCACGACGCCGGCGAGGGCTGCGTGCACGATTACGCCGCGCCGAACCCGGCGATCTCTTTCAGCGCCAGTTCGCGCGTCGACGTCGGATTCCTGGCCGCGCCGTACCCCCAACGTCCCGGACTTTACGGGCCCTGCACGACGCGGGCGTGTTCGAGTCCAAATGAGCTATCAGCGGAATACCGCCCGTCCAAGCCCGTGAAGAAGCTGATCTGTGGTGCGGGGCCGCTTCGGGAGGGAGGTGGGTGGGTGTGGTTGGCGAGTCGAGTCGTTTCTGATGGTAAGGCTTGCGGCAATGATCGACAGCGCGCTCCACTCGCAGCGCGACGAAGTATGCGACGACCAGAAGTGGTTGCCCCACAATTATTTGCGTATGGGAACTCCCATCGCAGTGCACGTGACGGTGTCGCCGTCGAATTCGGTGAGGGTACCCCGGACTTGTCGGACCCCTCTGTCATGATCTGGTGACACCGCGTCGGCATCGGAGCGGTGAAGGCTCCTCGGCCATCAAAGGTGTTGAGTGCGAAGTGAAACGGATTGTCGTGGTCAAGCTCGTCCCCAGTCCTGATCAGTCTGCGGCGCTGGAATCGACGTTGGTGTTGTGCCATGAGGTTGCCAATGAGTTTGCCGGGTGGGCTCACTCGAGGGGATTGCGGTCGCGGCGGGCGTTGCAGGTCGCGCTGTATCCGATGGTGAAGACCCGGGGCCTCTCCGCGCAGCCGGCGTTGCATGTTCTGCGGAAAGTTGCCGACGCGTACACCACCCGGCAGGCGAACCTGAGCAACGGAAACTACGGTCGACCAGGGTCGACTCGGTATACGGCGGTGGCCGGGACCGCGGTCGAGTTCCGGCCGCATGCTGCGCAACCGTTCGACGACAGGTGCCTGTCGTGGCAAGTGGATTCCTCGACTGTGTCGATCTGGACCACGGCGGGCCGGATGCGGGGTGTGCGGTTCGTGTGCGCGCCGTGGCAACGCACACTCCTGGCCGCCCGTAAGGGGGAAACGGACCTCGTCTACCGCGACGGCCTGTTCTACCTGTATGCCACTGTCGACGAACCCGCACCGGAACCGGTCGAGCCGCCGGACACCGCCGCTGGCTGGTTGGGTGTGGATCTGGGGATCGTGAACCTCGCTGTCACCACTGACGACGATCCGACCGCCCTCGACGTGCGGTGGTCCGCCGGGGCAGTGACGGCGCGCCGAAAGAAGAACGCCGCGATGCGCGCAAGTTTGCAGCGAGTCGGCACGAAATCAGCGAAACGGAAATTGAAGACACGGCGACGAAAGGAACAGCGGTTCGCCACCGACATCAACCATCAACTGTCGAAAACTATTGTTGCCCGAGCACAACGCACCGGTCGTGGGATCGCGATACGCGATAGAAGACCTGTCAGGTATCCGCGACCGGGTACGGCTAGCCCGACGGCAACGGACCCAACTCCACTCGTGGGGATACGCCCAGCTACGGGCACAGATCACCTACAAAGCCGAGAGGGCTGGGGTGCCCGTCGCTGTCGTCGACCCCCGGAACACATCGCGGACCTGCTCACAATGCGGGTACTGCGACAAAGCGAACCGGGTCTCGCAAGCAACATTCCGATGCCGATACTGCCAGTGGACCGGTCACGCCGACCACAATGCGGCCCGCAACATCGCCGCACTCGGACATCGCACCTACAGGGCCGCCCAATCAACCGCGCCCATAGCAGCCACCCCTCCCACAGCCAGTGGGAACGTGAGCAGCAAACCCGGCCCCTCACGGCCGAGTAGTTGATATGCTTCCTATTGCACTCGACGAGTTGCCACCGTTAACCGACGTACGCCTGATCGGCGGCGACCCGGCGTTTGACGTCCAGTGCCGCGACGTCGACGGTCGGCGGGATGCTGTTGAGCGGCATGTCGACGATCGTGGTCACCCCGCCTGCGGCCGCGGCCCGGGTCGCGCTCGCGAACCCCTCCCACTCGGTGCGGCCCGGTTCGTTGACGTGCACGTGCGTGTCGACGAGACCGGGGATCAGCACCTCGTCGTCGCCCAGTTCGACCACGACCTCGGCGTCGAGTTGGGCGCCGAACGGTTCGATGACGACGATCCGGCCGTCCCGCACACCCACGCAGCGGGCGACCTCCCCCGCCGCGGTGATCACCCGCGGGGCGCGGAACAGCAGGTCGAGCCGGTCAGACATCGTGTTCACCACCTGCGTCGGCAACGCTGCGCACCGCCGCCGCCACGGCCGGGGCGACTGCGGCATCGAACACACTCGGCACGATGTACGTCGGGTTGAGTTCCGACGGAGACACCGAATCGGAGATCGCGCGGGCGGCCGCGATGAGCATGTCGTCGGTGATCTCGACGGCGTGCGCGTCGAGCAGGCCCCGGACCACGCCCGGGAACGCGAGCACGTTGTTGATCTGATTCGGGAAGTCCGACCGTCCGGTCGCGACGACGGCCGCGTGCCTGCCGGCGGCGACGGGATCGACCTCGGGCACCGGATTCGCGAGGGCGAACACGATCGAGTCGGGACCCATCGTCTCGATGTCGTCGCCGGTCAGGATGTCCGGCGCCGAGACACCGATGAACACGTCCGCGCCGACCACTGCGTCCCGCAGCGATCCGGACCGCGCTTCCGGGTTGGTGTTGTTCGCGATCCAGGACCGGAACGAGTCGGATGTGTCGTCGGGCGAGAGGATTCCGTTCCGCCCGCACGCCACGATGTTCGTCGCCCCCTGCGCGACCAGCAGGCGGATGATCGCGTGTCCGGCGGCGCCGACACCCGACACCACGATCTTCACCGTGTCGAGGCTCTTCTCGACCACCCGCAGGGCGTTGGTCAGCGCGGCGAGAACCACGATGGCGGTGCCGTGCTGATCGTCGTGGAACACCGGGATGTCCAGCATGTCGCGGAGCCGTGCCTCGATCTCGAAGCAGCGTGGGGCGGAGATGTCCTCGAGGTTGATTCCGCCGTACACCGGTGCGAGGGCCCGGACGATCTCGACGATCGCGTCCGTGTCCTGGGTGTCCAGGCAGACCGGCCACGCGTCCACGTCCGCGAACTGCTTGAACAGGGCCGCCTTGCCCTCCATCACGGGAATCGACGCGGCGGCGCCGATGTTGCCCAGCCCCAGCACGGCCGAGCCGTCGGTGACGACCGCGACGGTGTTGCGCTTGATCGTCAGCCGCCGCACGTCCTCGGGGTTCTCCGCGATCGCGGTGCAGACCCGGGCGACGCCGGGGGTGTACGCGCGGGACAGGTCGTCGCGGTGCTTGAGCGGAACCTTCGGCACCACTTCGAGTTTCCCGCCGAGATGGAGCAGGAACGTGCGGTCACTGACCTTGCCGACCACGACGCCGGGCACGTCGGCGATCGCGGACGCGATCTGCTCGGCGTGCTCGACGTCGGAGGCGTCGCACGTCACGTCGATGACCATGTGGTCGGGGTGGCTCTCCACCACGTCCAACGCGGTCATGGCGCCCTTCACGGAGGCCACCGCCCCCGCGAGAGTCGAGGTGGTACCTGCGCCGACCGGGGCCGTGACGCGAACGGTGATGGAGTAACCGGGACTGGGATTGGGCATGCGTGTTTCCTCGGGTTCGTCAGGTAGGGGTGGAGAGCGCGCCGGTGCTCGGACTAGCGCGGCGCCTGGTCGGCGACGAGCGCTTGATGGCTCTGGGGAAGGGCTTCCCACCAGGTGCGTCGGGTCTCCGACAGCGCTGTCGCGTCGAGGTCGCCGAACAGCCGCAGCCGGGACAGGCCACCGTCGGGGTAGACGTCGAGTCGCAGGTGCGTGGCCGCGTCGGTGGCGTCCAGAACGAAGCGGTGCCTCGTGTCGGGCTGCACGGCTGTGCGGGACAGCAGTTCGGTCCACGCGCTCTCGTCGGCGATGTCGGCGGTCCGCGCGTCGGCGGTGCTCAGCCGCACCCAGCCGGGCGCGTTCCCCACGTAGTAGCTGGTGTCGATCTCGACGTGCCGGGGATTGCCTGCCGCGGCCAGCGAGAACACAGCGAAGTCGTTGCCGCCGCCACGACGCCGGGAGTTCTCCCAGCCCTCCCCCATGTTCCGGGCCCGGCCGGGAAGGATGATGTTCGCGGGCGACGCGTAGAACGCGTCGGAGCAGCCGACGAGGCGTCCGCCGTTCTCCGCGGCCAGCAGGTCCACCGTCCCGTCGAGGAACCGGGCGTCGGGCACGACCTCACCGTGTACCCGCAACCGTGCGACGCCGCCGTCGGGGTAGATGGACAGCCGCACGTGTGTCCACCGGTGCCGGTCGGCGACGGCGTAGGCGTTCGCGGCGTGCCCCTCGGCCGGGGACTTCTCGACGATGGTCTGCCAGTCCGCCTTCATGACCTCCTCGATGGACGGGTAGCCCTCGATCGACGCCGCCTCGATGGAGATGAAGGGCGGGTAGTTGCCCTTGAAGTGCGCGGTGTCCACGATGATTCCGTGGATGATGCCCGCGGCCCCGAGGCGGACGATCGCGTAGTCGTGGCCGTCGTCGCGGCGGCGGCGGGTCTCCCACCCGTCGTACACCTTGCCCTTGTGCCCGAAATCGGACGGGTCGAAGAACGGGGCCTCCGCCTTGATGAGGTTCTCCCGCTGGGCGAACAGTTCGTCGTTGGCCGCGGAGACGCTTCCGCCGAGGGCGCGTGAGGCGAGGTCGGGTAGTGCGGTGAAGTCGGTTGACGTCATGATTCTCCTCGTGTGCTGAGTGGTGCGAGTTCGGCAGTCGATGCCGCGATCGTGCAGCCGATCCGGCGCAGTAGTTCCGCCGCATCTCTGATCGATCGATGAAGGTCCGGTTCGAGGTCCGCGAGCGCGTATGCCGCGGAGATGCCGGCGCTGTGCAATTGGATGTCGCTGAGCAGGTTTCGGCCGCAGACGGCCAGGACGGGGATTCCGGCCCTGCGTGCTTCGGTGGCGACGCCGATCGGTGCCTTGCCGTGGAGACTCTGCTCGTCGAGCGACCCCTCACCGGTGATGACGAGGTCTGCCCCGGCGAGCCTCCCGGGAAAGTCGACGAGCCCGAGGACCGTGTCGATGCCGGGCCGGGTGTCCGCCCCCAGCACCGAGATCGCGCCGAACGCCGCGCCTCCCGCGGCGCCCGCTCCCGCGATCCGGCTGTCGTCGCGGCCGGTCGCGGCGCGCACGACCTGCGCCCACCGGGTCATGGCGTCCTCGAGCACGACCAGTTCTCCTGCGGCGGCGCCCTTCTGGCTTGCGTACACGGCGGTGGCGCCGGTCGGGCCGAGGAGCGGATTGTCGACGTCGCAGGCGAGCCGGAAGTGCGCCGCACGCGCCGCCGGGTGGAGACCGGTCAGGTCGACCCGGGCGGCCCGGAGCAGCGCCGCTCCCCCCTGCGCGACCTCGTTGCCGCCGGCGTCGAGGACATGCACGCCGAGGGCCTGTAACAAGCCGGCACCGCCGTCGGTTGACGCGCTGCCCCCGAGACCGACGATGATCTCGCGGGCTCCCCCCTCCAGCGCGTGCCTGACGACGGTGCCGAGTCCGAATGTACTGGCACCCAAGGGATCCGCCACACCGTTCGGGAGCAGTACCAATCCCACGGCCGATGCCAGTTCGACCACCGCGGTCGAGCCGCGCACCGCGTAGGACGAGGTGACGGGTAGACCCGTCGGCCCCGTGGTGGCGACCGCGACCGGAGACCACCCTGCCGCGACGGCCGCCGCAACGGTACCGTCGCCGCCGTCCGCGACCGGGACACGATCGATCACCCAGGAGGGATCACCGGCAACGAGTCCGGCGGCGAGGGCGTCCGCCACTTCCGCGGCGGTGAGGGATCCCTTGAACTTGTCGGGTGCGACCAGTACACGTGTCACGGTGCCCCCTAGTCCAGCAGCATGAGGGCTGTGGGAGCGTGCGCCCAGCTCTCCGCCAGGTCCTCGAACTCGGCGACGTTGTCGAGCTCGGTTCCCATCGCGATGTTGGTGACCCGCTCGAGGAAGACCTCGACCACCACCGGCACCTTGTGCTCACCGGCGAGTTCACGGGCCTTCTCGAGTGCGCCTGCGATCTCGCCGGGCTCGGTGACCCGCAGCGCCTTGCAACCCAGACCCTCGGCGACCTTGACGTGATCGACGCCGTAGCCCTTCGGGACCGCGGGCAGCACATCGTGTTCGGTGGTTTCCTGGGTGTTGATGTTGTCGAATCCGAGCGAGACACAGAAGTTCATGTCGAACTGGCGCTGGGCCTGCCGGATCAGTCCCAGGTAGGAGTTGTTCACCACGACGTGGATGTACGGCAGGTTGAACTGGGCGCCCACCGCCAGTTCCTCGATCATGAACTGGAAGTCGTAGTCACCGGACAGCGCCACGACGGGGGTCTCCGGCTCCGCGGCAACCACTCCGAGAGCGGCGGGGATGGTCCAGCCCAGCGGGCCGGCCTGCCCGCAGTTGATCCAGTTCCGCTCCTTGTACACGTGCAGGAACTGCCCACCCGCGATCTGCGAGAGCCCGATCGCGCTGACATACCGGACGTCGCGCCCGAAGACGCGGTTCATCTCCTCGTACACCCGCTGCGGCTTGACCGGGACGTCGTCGAAGTGGGTCTTGCGCTGCATGGTCCGCTTCCGGGTGGCACAGTCCTCGACCCAGGTGCTGCGGTCCGGCAGGGTTCCGGCGGCCTTGCGCTCCTTCGCGACGGCGACGAACAGTTCGAGCGCCGCCTTGGCGTCGGAGACGATCCCGTAGTCCGGTGCGAACACGCGCCCGATCTGGGTGGGTTCGATGTCGACGTGAACGAACTTGCGCCCCTTGCGGTAGGTGTCGAGGCCGCCCGTGTGCCGGTTGGCCCAGCGGTTGCCGATGCCCAGGACGAAGTCCGAGGCCAGCATGGTCGCGTTGCCGTACCGGTGGGCGGTCTGCAGACCGGCCATGCCCGCCGCGAGGCGGTGGTCGTCCGGGATGGTGCCCCAGCCCATCAGCGTCGGCACCACCGGAACGTCCAGCAGTTCCGCCAGTTCCACGAGCAGATCCGCGGCGTCGGCGTTGATGATGCCGCCGCCGGCGACGATCAGCGGGCGGTCGGCGGCCCCCAGCATGTCGAGGGCCTTCTCCGCCTGCGCCCGGGTCGCCGCCGGCTTGTACACGGGCAGCGGCTGGTAGGTGTCCGGGTCGAACTCGATCTCCGCCAGTTGCACGTCGATCGGCAGGTCGAGGAGAACCGGTCCGGGCCTGCCGGACCGCATCAGGTGAAATGCCTGCGCGAACGCACCCGGAACCTGGGCGGGCTCGAGCACCGTCATGGCCATCTTCGTGACCGGACCCGCGATCGCGGCGATGTCGACGGCCTGGAAGTCTTCCTTGTGCAGGCGTGCGACCGGGGCCTGCCCGGTGATCGCGAGGATCGGGATCGAGTCCGCCATCGCCGAGTACAGGCCGGTGATCATGTCGGTCCCGGCCGGCCCGGACGTCCCGATGCAGATACCGATGTTTCCGGCCTTGGCGCGGGTGAATCCCTCGGCCATGTGGGATGCGGCCTCGACGTGGCGGGCGAGGACGTGCTTGATCCCACCGTGGTCGCGCATTGCTGCGTAGAACGGGTTGATCGCCGCACCGGGGAGGCCGAAGGCCTGGGTGGCACCTTCGAGTTCCAGAATCTTGACCGCTGCATCAGCGGCGCGCATACGAGGCATATCAGTTCTCCATCGAGGATTACGAGTTGAGGCGGGTCACTGGGAGGGGCGGCCGGACAGCCGCTCCACTCCGCGCAGCAGGCCCGAATGATCCAGGCCACCATCACCGTTCGCACGGGCGGAGGCCATCAGCTGGGCGAGGACGGCGCCGAGGGGTGTCACGACGCCTGCCTCACGGGCAGCGCTGGTGACGATGCCGAGGTCCTTGTGGTGCAGGTCGATGCGGAATCCGGGTTCGAACGACCGGTCCAGCATCTTCTGCGCCTTCTGGTTCAGGACGGCGGATCCGGCGAGCCCGCCGCCGAGTACCTCCACGGCGGCCGCGGTGTCGACACCGTAGGCCTCGAGGAAGATGATCGCCTCCGCGAGGAGCTGGATGTTGCCGGCGACGATCAGCTGGTTCGCTGCCTTCACCGTCTGTCCGGAGCCGTTCGGGCCCACGTGGACCACGGTCTTCCCGACGACGTCGAGGATCGGGCGGGCCGACTCGAAGTCTTCCGGGGCGCCGCCGACCATGATCGACAGTGCGGCGTTGACCGCCCCGGCCTCGCCACCCGATACCGGGGCGTCGATCAGCCGGAATCCACGCTCGGTCGCCTGCGCGGCGAGTGCGGTGGTGACGTCGGGCCGGATGCTGGAGAAGTCGATGATCAGCGCGCCTGACGGGGTGTGCTCGAAGACTCCGTCCTCACCGGTGAGTACGGCCTGTACGTCGGGGGAGTCGGGGACCATCACGGCCACGACGTCGGCGCCGGCAACGGCCTTGGCGATGGAGTCCGCTGCGGTGCCGCCGGCCTCGACCAGTGCCGCGGTGCGCTCGGGCGAGCGGTTGTATCCGACCACCTGATGGCCGGCGTTGGCGAGATGAACGGCCATGGGGCTGCCCATGATTCCGAGTCCGATGAATGCGATAGTGCTCACGAGTGTCCTCGATTCCGTCGAAAGTGGTGGTGTGTCAGTGGCCGGCGCGGGACGCGCGCTGTTCGCGGGGCAACCAGTCGAAGGTGTCCGGTCGGGTGGACTTGTACTCGAGCCCCACATATCCGCGGTAGCCGTGTCCGGCGAGCCTCTTCAGGTAGCCGTCGATGTCGAGTGTTCCGGTGCCGGGTTCTCCGCGACCGGGAGCATCCGCGATCTGCACGTGCCCGATGCGGTCCGCGTACGTGTCGATCGCGGCGCCGACGTCGTCGCCGTTGACCTCGAGGTGGTAGAGGTCCGCGAGGAGCCGGAGCGAATCGACACCGTGTTCCGCCTTCACCCGGTCGATCACGGCGATCGCGTCGGCCGCGCTCTTCAGCGGGTACGCCGGCGTGCCGCTGACCGGTTCGACGAGTACGACGGCACCGATGCGATCTGCCGCCTTGCCGGCCTGGGCGAGGTTCTCGGTGGCCGTGCCGTCTTGAATCTTCGGATCCGTCCCGTCGATACGATTACCATACAGGGCGTTGAAAGCTTTGGTGCCCAGCCGTTCTCCGATTCCGACGGTGATGTCGATGTTGTCGCGGAACGCCGAGACCTGCGCCGGGTCGGACAGCAGTCCGCGGTCCCCCGCCGGCATGTTGCCCGCCGCGAAGTTCAACCCGGTGAGCTGCACTCCGGCGTTCTCGATCGCGGCCACGAACGCGTCGACGTCGCTGTCCCGCGGCACGGCGGTGTCGAAGGGCCACCAGAATTCGACGGCGTCGAATCCGGCATCCCGGGCAGCCTGTGGGCGCTGCAGGAGTGGGACGTCGGTGAGCAGGATCGAGCAGTTCAGGGTGTAGGCCAAGGTATCCATCGGTTGTTCTTTCGCTTTCGGGGTGTTCAGGAGACTGCGGTGTTGTCGGGCTCGGGCAGGCCTCGGTAGCGTCGCCAGCCGCCGTGATCGGTGATCTCGGTGAGCTCGCCGGCCCGGCTCTCGAGGAGGCCCGGTCGCAGGCCTACCGCCAGAACCGAACGTCCGTCGGACAGTTCGATCACGGTGAGCTCGAGTTCCTCGGGCTCCTCGGGGAGGAAGTCGGTGCGAATGTCGCCGATCGGTACGTCGTAGAGTTCGCCCTCGATCGAGGCTCCCCCGGTCTCCGTCAGCAGCAGTGCGGGGAATTCGTCACGTACGGAGAAGAATCGGTACTTCGGTGCGGTCCGAACCGTGCCGAGGAACGTGTGTGCAGACACGTTGTGATGCAGGTTTCCGCCACGCATCGCTCCACCGTTGCAGAACAATTCGGTCATCTTGTCAGCTCCTTCTTCCGTAAGCAGGTGTCGCCGCGTCGGACGTGCCTGCGAGTTCGATCGCTACCTGAAGCAGGGCTTCGCGTAGTCGTTTGGTGTTGGCGTCGAGCCCCTCGCGTACCAGGTCCTGGGTGACCGGCCACGGGGTGTCGCTGATGACGTCGTGATCGGTGACCAGAGCGATGCAGGTGTAGGACATGCCCAGTTCGCGGGCCAGCGCCGCCTCGGGATACGGGGTCATGCTGATCAGGTCCCATCCCTGGGCCGCGTACCAACGTGATTCGGCGCGGGTAGAGAAGCGCGGGCCGCGGATCGCAACCATCACACCGCCGTCGTTGACCACCCAGCCGTTCCTGCGGAGCGTCGACACCACCGCTCGGCGCCCGTGGGCGCAGAACGGGTCCGCGAAGGAGATGTGGACGTCGTCGTCGTGGAAGGTGTCGTCGGTGCGGCCCGTGCGGTCGACCAGCTGGTCGGGCACGACAACCGAGCCGACGCCGATCGCCGGGCGCAGCGAGCCGGACGGGGTGGGCGCGAGGATCGTGCGCACGCCGAGGCTGTGCAGGGCCCAGATGTTGGCGCGGGCATTGATGCGGTGGGGCGGGATGTTGCGGTGTCGCCCGGTGCGGGTCAGGTACGCGAGCCGGCGGCCCCCTGACGACCCGAGGACGATGCTGTCCGACGTCGGCCCGTACGGGGTGTCGATGTCGACCTGTTCGGCGTCGTCGAGGAGTCCGTGGTATCCCCAGGTGCCGAGCACTCCGACGGTGGGCTGGGTGTCAGGCATGGTGGTTCACCGTTCCTTCCGAGGCCCCGTTCGCGGTCAGCGCTTCGGGCCTCTCGATCGCCGGCCGTGCCGAGGCGTCCTGGAGGTGTTCGTGCCCGGGGTGCGGGTGGATGGTGACGTCGTCCGGGTCGTCGGGCGTGACCTTCCCGTCGAGAACCGCTCGCATCTTGTCCTTGTCGAGCATGCCCTCCCAGTTCGCGACCACGAACGTGGCGAGGCAGTTACCGAGCAGGTTCGTGAATACGCGCATGGAGTCCATGAGCCGGTCGGCGCCGAGCAGCAACGCGACGGCGGCCACGGGGAACGCGCCGATCGCGGCAGCGGTCGCGGACAGGGCGACGAAGGCCGACCCTGGCACACCCGCCATTCCCTTGGAACTGAGAATGAGGATGCCCATGATCGCGAGCTGCTCGCCGAAGCCGAGGTCCACCCCGACCGCCTGCGCCAGGAACATCATCGCCAGCGACAGGTAGATCGCGGCGCCGTCGAGGTTGAACGAGTAGCCGGTAGGGATCACCAGACCGACGACCGCGCGGTCGCATCCCGCGTTGTCCAACTTCTTGATGATGCGGGGCATGACCGCCTCGGACGATCCGGTGCCCAGGGCGAGCATGAATTCTTCGCGGCAGTACTTGATGAACTTCCACGCGTTCACTCCGGTGATCAGCTTGACCACGATCGACAGCACGACGATGAAGACCAGTGCCGCTCCGTAGCACGCGAGGATGAGCATTCCGAAGGATTTGAGGGAGCCGGCTCCGTAGTTGCCGACGGTGAATGCCATCGCACCGAACGCACCGAGAGGTGCCAGGTACATGATGTAGCCGACGATGCGGAAGATGACGTGCAGCGTCTGGTCGATCACATCCATCAGGATCGGCGGAGCCGATTCACTGAAGGACGCCAGCGCGACACCGAACAGGATCGCGAACAGCAGCACCTGCAGCAGGTTGTTCTGCGCGAACGCATCGAACACGCTGGTCGGGATGATGTGCATGACGAACTCGACGCCACCCGGCAGGTGGCCGCCCTGCGTCTTCTCGTCCAGGGCGCTGGTGTCCAGCGTGGCCGGGTCGATGTTGAGCCCGCTGCCCGGCTTGACGAGGTTTCCGACGAGCAGGCCGAGCCCGAGCGCGAAGGTCGTCGCGGCCGTGAACCAGAGCAGCGCCTTGCCGCCGATCTTTCCGAGCGCTTTCATGCTGCCGACCTTGGCGATGCCGGTGACGATCACCAGGAAGATCAGCGGGGACACGACCATCTTGATCAGCTTGATGAAGCCCTCACCCAGTGGCGCCAGGTGATGGGAAAACTCCGGAAACAGGATTCCGGTGGCGATGCCCAGGGCGATTCCGATCAGGACCTGGACGAAAAGTGATCTGTACCAACGCTGCTTTGTGGGTTTCGCAGCGATTTCGACTTCAGACACGGGCCCTCCCTCGGGGCAGTGTTTTCCATATTATGGAAGTTGTATTTCGTATCTCGATATAGTGAACGCCGTCACACCGAGTTTTGTCAACCGATGTAGCGAAGGAATCGTCGCGATCCGCCACTCCCGCGCTATCGTCATACGGAGCGCCCTTTCCGCCTGACGGAAAGAATGTGGGGGCTCTCGGGCAGTCAGAGGATGGAGACAGACATGACGAACGGTCAGAGTCCGGCCGGCGGCGTGCAGTCGGTCGAGCGCGCATTCGACATACTCGAGATAATGGCGAGCGCCGGCGGGTCCATCGGGGTCAGCGAACTCGCCGACCTGGCCGGACTCCCCCTCCCGACCATCCACCGGCTCATCCGCACCCTGATGAACCGCGGATACGTGCGGCAGCTACCCACCCGGCGGTACGCGCTCGGGCCCAAGCTCATCCGCCTCGGCGAGAGCGCCACCCAGCTGATCGGCGCCTGGTCCCGACCGCACCTGTCCGAACTGGTGCGAGGCACCGGCGAGACCGCGAACATGGCCGTCCTCGACGGCACCATGGCCGTCTACGTCGCGCAGGTGCCGTCCGAACACGCGATGCGCATGTTCACCGAGGTCGGCCGACGCGTCTACCCGCACTGCACCGGCGTCGGCAAGGCCATCCTCATGCAGCTGTCGAATGATGCCGTGCGCTCACTGGTCGGCCGGACCGGAATGACGACGTACACCGAGAACTCTTTGACCGACCCCGACATGTTGATTGCCGATCTCGAATTGAGCCGAAACCGCGGGTTCGCGATCGACGAGGGCGAGCAGGAGATCGGCGTCCGGTGCTTCTCGGTGCCGGTGCCGAACGCTCCGACCCCCACCGCCATTTCCGTCTCGGGGCCTGCGGCCCGCGTCACCCTCGAGTCGGCGGACCACATCGTGCCGCTGCTCAAGCGCGTGGCGAAGGAACTCGGCACCGAGTTCGACAAGAACGCCGCGCTCTGATCGGAACCCCACCTCAGCGGTACGCGGATTCGACCATCGGTTCGGTCGCGATGACCTGCCCGTCGCCACCGACGATGGTCAGCGCCGTCGGCGTCACACGATATTGGGTGCCGTTGCCCGCGTTGGTGGCGACGAACCCGGACCCGTTCGGAACGGGGTCGTCGACGGAAATGGCGGCACCGTCGCTGATGCGTACGCCCTGGTAGTAGTACCGTCCGACCCCCGTCTGGCAGACGACGACGAGTGATTTCGTGGTGCGCCCGATGAACGCCGCCGGGTTGGTGTGGTTGCAGCGCGCGTCCGCGGGCGACATGAAGCCCTGCCCGTCCGTGCCGGACACCTCCCCGACCAGCGGCGGCGCCGCCACCGTCGTTCGCGTGGTCGTCGTCCTCGTGGTCGTCGTCCTCGTGGTCGCGGACGGAATTGTCGGAGGCGGAGCGGGTGCCGCGGACTCGGTCGACGTCCGCACGACGGGTGGTTGCGCAATGGTGGTGACCGCGGCTGTCAACGGGTCGTCCGACCGGTTTCGGTCCAGGACCAGCCAGCCGACCACCCCTCCCAGCGCAAGGACCGCCACCACCAGCAGCGTCACCATCACGGGCACGGCGGTGGATCGCCTCTTCTGCGGAGGCGGACCGGCCGCGTAGCTCGAACGCGGCGGCGGGTGGTGCGGGGGCGGAGCGAGCGGGCCTTGCGGAACGCTGGTCGACGGGTACTCCGGTGGCCGTCCGACACTGTCGATCCGGGTCGGTGCGTGCAGGCCCGCGACCTCGGTCCGGGCAGGCGGCCGCCCCGACAGCGCGGCGCGCGCGGCGGCGGCCAATGCGCCCGCGGTGCGATAGCGCGCATCGCGACTTTTAGCGAGACCCGTCGCGACGACGCCGTCGAACGCGGCGGGGATGTCGGGCCGGACGGCGCTCGGTCGCGGGGCAGGAGCCGCAAGGTGCGCCCGGATCGCGCTGCTGATGCTGTTCGACGGGAACGGGATCGCCCCGGTCAGGCACTCGTGCAGCACACACGCCAGCGAGTAGACATCGGCCCGACCGTCCACCGGGGCGTTGTCGAATCGCTCCGGCGCCATGTACGCGTAGGAGCCGACAGCGCTGCCGAGCGTGGTGAGCCGGAGGTCCGAACTCGAGTGGGCGATTCCGAAGTCCACGAGGTAGGCGAAATCGTTGGCAGTGACCAGGATGTTCTCGGGCTTCACGTCCCGGTGGACCAAGCCGTCCGCGTGTGCAGCGTCGAGGGCGGACGCGATTTGCTCCATGATGACGACTGCTCGCGACGCGTCCATCGGGCCCTGCGAACGCAGCAACGACCGCAGATCCTGGCCCGGAACGAGGCGCATGTCGATGTAGAGGACGCCGTCGATCTCGCCCCAGTCGTGGATTGGGATTACGTGCGGCTCCTGCAACCTCGCCGCGACGTGTGATTCGCGGCGGAAACGCTGCTGAAAGGTCGCGTCGTTCGCCAGTTCCAGGTCGAGGAGTTTCACGGCCACGGTGCGCCCCTTGACCGTGTCGAACGCTTCGTAGACCTCGCCCATCCCGCCGCGTCCCAGCAGCGCGCGCAGTTGGTACTGCCCGAACTGCGTGCCGACCCGCGACCCTGCCGCCATTCTTCCGTTCCCCTCGACGACCGCGTGTGCGGCACGGACCTCCCGACCGGAGCTGATTCTTCCCCATCGCGGCGGGATGCGACACCGCCGGCGGGGCGGCGGGCGCCAGGGCCGGTATCAACGAAGGTTGACGGATTCGACTCATCAACTTAAGTTGATACCGTGAGTGACGATCCGAACCCGGCAACCGCTTTCGCTGCCGTCGTCGCGCTGCGGCGTCAGGCCGATCAGCTCGAGCGTGACGCCGTCGCACACGCACTGTCCGCCGGCTGGACCTGGGCGGACATCGGCCACGCTCTCGGCGTCTCGGGTCAGGCGGCGCACAAACGCTTCGGTCCCGGACGATCCTCCGCCAAGAAGACGAGGGGCACACGATGAAACTCACCCGGGCATGGCGCGACATGCGGACGATGAAGACGCTGTTCTCCGAAACGGAAGCCGAGGCCGACCGGCTGGGCGACCGGGAACCGGGTCTCGAGCACCTGCTGCTCGCATCGTTCGCGCTGCCGGACGGTACGGCAACCCGAGTATTCGAGCGTCTCGGATCGAACCGGGACGCACTGCGCGAGGCGGTCATTCGCGTGCACGGGGAAGCCCTCGCGGCGGCAGGCATGACGGACGCGGGCGTCGCCACCAGCGCACTGAGCCGCCCCCGCACCGGACCGCTGCGACTGACCGAACCGGCCCAGGCCGCGTTCCGCAATGCGGTGGCTCTCGCGAAGTCGGAACGGAGACCGATCGTCGGAGCCGACCTCGTCGCAGCCGTCGCCACCATCACGCACGGCACCACGGCGCGGGCACTGGAATTGCTGGAACTCGTCCGATCCGACGTCGTCGACGCCGCCCGCGCCGAGCCGGCACCGTGAGCGGACGGCCCAGGCCCGGCAGTCGCCGCCTGCGCGGATAGGCTCGACACGTGGTTCTTCCCAGCTCGACTTCTGTGTCCCCTGCAGATGTTCTCGGTTCCATGCGGGACGTCATCGACGGTCCGCTGCCCGACATCGCCGTCCGCTTCTCCAAGTTCCTCGCCGACATCTGGCCGCACACCGCGCTCGTGATCTTCACCCGGGAATGCACGGGACGTCCCCGCAAGGTCAGCGGAGATCCGTCGGTGGTCGAGCGCGTCACCATCGCCGAACTGGATGCGTTGCGCACCCGCATGACGGAAGGCACTCCTTTCGACGACCAGACCGTGATTGCCGGCGCGAAGCGGAAGGTGTGGGCGCTGCTGGACGCGACGGGCACTCTCCTCCTCGTTCTCCCGAAGCCGCGGCAGCGCATTCGTGAGGTCCCGCTGGTCGCCGGCGCGTTCGGCGTCGTCGCCGTGTCGATCCGGCACCAGGTGGCGCAGGCGAGCCCGGCGTACCTGGCGGAGTCGCGGGCGGCGTCGAGCGAACGGGCCAGGACCATCGTGGAGCTGACGGACCTGCACGCGGCGACGCTCGAATCGATCCTGTCGACTCTCCGGTCCAAGGACCTCGACGACCGTCGGTCGCGGATCACGGCGAGCGAGACGGCGTCCTCGGCGCTGGTGACCCTGCGCTCCGCGGGCGAATCCGACCGCAACCTCGCGGAGGAAGCGGTCACCACCGCGTTCGCCCGGCTGCAGGGCGAATTGCGGCCGCTGCTCCAGCACCGTCCCGTGCGCGTCGACTACGTCGATCCGCCGGTGGACGGCCGGGCGTTGCCCGGCGAAGTGGCCAGTGCGGCGCGGGCCGTCGTCCGGAGCGCCGTCCTGGCATTCGCGGCGCAGGCCGCCCTCGAGCGAATCCGCATCGCCTGGGACTGTGACGGCGCGAACCTCCTGGTCGAGGTCCGCGACGACGGCGACGGCGGTCTCGACACCGATGCGCTGGTGCGGCAATTGTCCGGCCGGGTGCACACGCTCGGTGGCCGGATCGACGTCGAGTCGGTCGACGGGTGGGGGTCCCGGGTGGCCGTCGCGATCCCCCTCGACGTACCGGTGGCGCGACCGGACGAACAGCAACTCGGCGACCTCAACCCCCGCGAACTCGAGGTCCTGGGTCACCTCGCGACCGGCAAGCGGAACAAGGCGATCGCCGACAGCCTCGGCATCAGCGAGAGCACGGTCAAATTCCATGTCGCGGGTGTGCTGAAGAAGCTCGGGGTGGCGTCCCGAGGTGAGGCGGGCGCGATCGCCCTCGAGGCGGGCATCCGCGCCGACACCACCGGCAGGCACGCATGAGCGTCGCGACGCCGCCGATCGGGCGCTGACCCCCGCACGTGAGTGGCAAGTATGTGGGCGCACGCTTTGCCACTCACGTCAGGTGATGCGGTCCGGGTGGGTGTAGATGTTCATGGTGGTGCCGCGGAGGAACCCGATGAGGGTGAGCCCGGTGTCGTGGGCGAGGTCGATCGCCAGCGACGAGGGTGCGGACACGGCGGCGAGGATCGGGATGCCGGCCATCACCGCTTTCTGCGCCAGTTCGAACGACGCCCGGCCGGACACGAGCAGGATGCTCCCCCGCAGCGGAACCCGGTTCTGTTCGGTGGCCCAGCCGATCAGCTTGTCGACGGCATTGTGCCGTCCCACGTCCTCCTTGATCGCGAGCAGTTCCCCGGTGCGGGTGAACAATCCGGCCGCGTGCAGGCCCCCGGTGGTCTCGAACACCCGCTGCGCGGCCCGCAGCCGGTCGGGCAGCTCAGCGATCGTCGCGGCCGGCACCCGCACCGTGTCGGTGGCCGGTGAGTGCTTCGTCCGCTGCCGGATCGCGTCCAGCGACGCCTTCCCGCACACCCCGCACGACGAGGTGGTGTAGAAGTTGCGTTCGATACCGGTGTCGGGCAGGAACACCCCGGCCGCGAGGTCCACGTCGAGGACGTTGTAGGTGTTGACACCGTTGTCGTCGACGCTGTTGCAGTAGCGGATCGACGCGATGTCCGCGCGGTCGGCGATGATGCCCTCGGTCAGCAGAAACCCCTGCGCCAGTTCGACATCGGAACCGGGGGTGCGCATGGTGACCGCGAGCGGTGTCCCGTTCACCCGGATCTCGAGCGGCTCCTCCACCACCACGGTGTCCGGTCGGGTGGACTGCCGGGTGTCGGTGATCCGGGTGACCGGGGTCCGGGTGGTCACACGCCCCATCAGAGACGCCGTTCGAGACGGATCGTGATCGCCTTCGACACCGGGGTGTTCGACGTGCGGGCCACGTGATCGAGCGGGATCAGCGGATTCGTCTCCGGGTAGTAGGCGGCGACATTACCCCGCGGCGTCGGGTACTGCACCAGCCGGAAGTCGTCGGCGCGGCGCTCCTGCACCGTCCCGTCGGGGGTGGTCCATTCGGAGACCAGGTCCACCCGGTCCCCGTCCGCGTACCCGAACGCGGCGATGTCCTCGGGCGCGATGAACAGCACCCGCCGACCGCCCTTCACGCCGCGGTAGCGGTCGTCGAGACCGTAGATGGTGGTGTTGTACTGATCATGCGACCGCATCGTCTGCAGGATGAGCTTCCCCTGCGGGACCGGCAGCCAGCACAGCTCGTTGACCGTGAAATTGGCCTTCCCCGTGTCCGTCACGAACCGGCGCTCGTCGCGGGGTGGATGCGGCAACCCGAACCCATCCGGTTGACGGACCTTGCGGTTGAAGTCCTCGAACCCGGGAACGACCCGGGCGATGGAATCCCGGATGCGGTCGTAGTCGGCGGTAAATTCCGACCACGGCACCGAATGCCCGGGACCGAACAGGGCCTGCGCGATCCCACACACGATGGCGACCTCACTGCGCAACTGGTCACTGGCGGGTGTGAGGCTGCCGCGGGACAGGTGCACCATCGACATCGAGTCCTCCACCGTGACCTGCTGTTTCTTACCGGACCGCACGTCCTTGTCGGTGCGGCCCAGCGAGGGCAGGATCAACGCGGTCCGCCCCGTCACCAGGTGCGAGCGGTTCAGTTTCGTCGACACCTGCACGGTCAGCGCGCACCCCCGCAACGCGGCCTCCGTGGTCTCGGTGTCCGGGGTCGCCGAGACGAAGTTGCCGCCCATCCCGATGAACACCGACGCCTTCCCGTCCCGCATCGCCCGGATCGAGTCGACCGCGTCCAACCCGTGCTCGCGCGGCGACCGGATGCCGAATTCGGCGTCCAACGCGGCCAGGAACGACTCGGGCATCTTCTCCCAGATCCCCATCGTCCGGTCGCCCTGCACGTTCGAGTGCCCGCGCACCGGACACACCCCCGCCCCGGGTTTACCGATCATCCCCTGCAACAGCAGCAGGTTCACCGCGTCCTGGATGGTCGCGACCCCGTGCGTCTGCTGCGTCAGCCCCATCGCCCAGCAGATGATGGTCTTCTTCGAGGAGATCAGCGCGTCCGCCGTCTGCTGGATCTGCGCGAGCGTCAGCCCGGTCGCCGCCGCCACCGTGCCCAGATCGACCTTCCGCAGATGCGCCGCACACTCCTCGAACCCGGCAGTGTGCCGGTCGATGAACTCCCGGTCCAGCACCGTCCCGGGATTGCGGTCCTCCGCCTCGAGCAGCAAACGGCCCAAACCCTGGAACAGGGCCTGGTCGCCGCCGATCCGGATCTGCAGGAACTCGTCCGCGATCTGCACACCGTCACCGACCACCCCGTGCACCTTCTGCGGGTCCTTGAACCGCATCAACCCCGCCTCCGGCAACGGGTTGATCGCGATCACCTTCGCCCCGTTGGCTTTCGCCTTCTCCAGGGTCGAGAGCATCCGCGGGTGATTGGTGCCCGGGTTCTGCCCGGCGATCAGGATCAGGTCCGCGTTCTCGAGGTCGGGAACCGACACCGAGCCCTTCCCGATCCCGATCGTCTCCACCAACGCACTGCCCGACGACTCGTGGCACATGTTCGAGCAGTCCGGCAGGTTGTTGGTTCCGAACGCCCGGATCATCAACTGGTACACGAACGCCGCCTCATTGCTGGTGCGCCCGGACGTGTAGAACACCGCCTCGTGCGGCGACGCCAACGCCCGCAACTCCCCGGCGATCATCGCGAACGCCGCGTCCCAGCCGATCGGCTCGTAGTGCGACGACCCCGGCAGCAGCACCATCGGATGCGTCAACCGGCCCTGCTGCCCCAACCAGAACTCGGTCCGACCCAGCAGATCCGACACCGCATGCGCCGCGAAGAACTCCGGGCCGACCTTGCGGGTGGTCGCCTCCTCCGCGACCGCCTTCGCACCGTTCTCGCAGAACTCCGCATGCTTGCGGTGCCCCGGAGTCTCCGGCCACGCACACCCCGGACAGTCGAACCCCTCCCGCTGATTCAACTTCATCAACGTCCGGGCCGTGCGCACCGGTCCCATCTGCTCGAGCCCACGACGCAACGACACCAACACCGCAGGAACACCTGCCGCATAGGATTTCTCGTGCGTGACGACGACATCGTCCTCGTCGAAGGTGTACCTGTCGGTGGTGTCGGTCATGGAGTCAGTTTCCTCGTGCAATCCATTCGGCGAGGTGTGGGGCCTCGGTGCCGATCGTGGTTCCGTCACCGTGTCCGGTGTGGACGAGCGTTTCTTCGGGAAGAGCGAACAGCCGGTCGCGGATCGACCCGATGATGGTCGGGAAATCCGAGTACGACCGGCCCGTGGCGCCGGGACCGCCCGAGAACAGGGTGTCGCCGGAGAACAGTGCCCCGGCCTCGGGCAGGTACAGGCACACCGACCCCGGTGAGTGACCGGGCGAGTGGATCACCTGGATCTCGGTGCCCGCGATGGCGATCCGCTGTTCGTCCTCGAGATGCCAGTACTTGGCGTCGGGGTGGCTCATCTTCCACAGCACGTCGTCGCCGGGGTGCAGCAGCACAGGGGCGTGCAGACGCTCGGCCAGTTCGGGGGCGACGGTGACGTGGTCGTTGTGACCGTGCGTGCAGATCACGGCATTCACGTGCCTGCCTCCGACCGCGTCGATGATCGGCTGCGCGGTGTGGGCGGCGTCGACGATCACGACGTCGGTGTCGTCACCGATCAGCCAGATGTTGTTGTCGACGTTCCACTCTCCGCCGTCGAGGGCGAACGTTCCCTCGGTGACGACCCGCTCGATCCGCAATTGCCCGCTCACAGAACGACCACCGAACGCAGCACCTCACCGGCGTGCATGCTGTGGAACGCCGCTTCCACCTCGTCGATCTTGATGCGCTCGGTGACGAACTTGTCCAGCGGCAGCCGGCCCTGCTGGTACAGGTCGACGAGCACCGGGAAGTCGCGCTCGGGCAGGCAGTCGCCGTACCACGAGGACTTCAGGGATCCGCCGCGGGAGAAGAAGTCGATCAGCGGCATCTCGAGGGTCATGTCGGGGGTCGGGACACCGACCAGCACGACGGTGCCGGCGAGGTCGCGGGCATAGAACGCCTGCTTCCACGTCTCCGGGCGGCCGACCGCATCGATCACGACGTCGGCGCCGAAACCGCCGGTGAGTTCCTGCACGGCCGAGACGGCGTCCACCTGGCCGCCGTTGATCGTGTGCGTCGCGCCCAGGTCCTTCGCCCATTCGAGCTTCTTGTCGTCCCGGTCGATCGCGATGATCTTCACGGCGCCTGCCAGGCGGGCGCCCATGATCGCGGCGTCGCCGACACCACCGCAGCCGATGACGGCGACGGTGTCACCGCGGGAGACGTTGCCGGTGTTCACGGCGGCACCGAGGCCGGCCATTACGCCGCAGCCGAGCAGTCCGACGACTGCCGGGTCGGCGGACGGATCCACCTTGGTGCACTGTCCGGCGTGGACGAGCGTCTTGTCGGCGAACGCGCCGATCCCCAGGGCGGGAGTCAGTTCGGTGCCGTCCTCGAGCGTCATCTTCTGCGCGGCGTTGTGCGTGTCGAAGCAGTACTGCGGGCGGCCGCGCTTACAGGCGCGGCACTGACCGCAGACGGCGCGCCAGTTCAGGACGACGAAGTCGCCGACCGCCACGGACGTGACGCCTTCGCCGACACTCTCGACGATGCCGGAAGCCTCGTGGCCCAGCAGGAATGGGAACTCGTCGTTGATCCCGCCGTCGCGGTAGGTGAGGTCCGTGTGGCACACACCGCATGCCGCGATGTCGACTACCACCTCTCCGGGACCGGGGTCCGGAATGTTGACGGTCGCGATCTCGACGGGGGCACCCTTGGAGCGGGCGATGACGCCTCGTACCTGCTGCGGCATTGGACTCATTCCTTCGGTCGATCAGTCATAGCGGGATCGATGCATGGCCATAAATGCACCTCTCCCGAGACCTTACGTCCCGGAAGTTCACGGAGGGACTGATCGAAGTGAGAGGTTGACCTAGCCGGAATGCCAGCCGCTCACTGAGGTCTTGCGGCAGAGGTCATGGCAGGAAACTGACGGTTGACACGCCGCGGTATATACAGGACTATACATCTCGAAGAGTGAGGCACACCACATCGATCACGGAGTTCTGATGACCCGGAGAGATTCCAGCTCGACCGAGGAACCGCACCCGCCCCTTCCGGTGGTGCTCGACGGCGCCCAGCTCACCGTCGACCAGCTCACGGCGCTCGCCCGGGAACCCGTCGTGATCGAGCCCGACCCCGCAGCGCTCGACCACGCACGCCGTTCGTGGGAGACAGCCGTGCGCATCGCCGAACGACAGCCCATCTACGGACGCACCACGGGTGTCGGGGGCAACCGGGACACCTCCGTCTCCGACGGCGTCGACCAGGATCTTCGACTTCTCCGCAGCCACGCCACGGGTTCGGGCCCCGCGCTGCCGGATCACGTCGTCCGCGCCGCCATGATCATTCGCGTCAACCAGATTCTCAACGGCGGATCCGGTCTGCACCCCGACATCGTGACCGCGCTGATCGATGCCGTCGCGGCGGACGAACAGCCCACCGTGCACGCTCGCGGGGCGATAGGCACCGGCGACCTCAGCGCGTTCTCCGAGATCGCGCTCGGGTTGATGGGCGAGGCACCGCTGCGGGACGGTCGACTCGTCACCCGGTGGACCGCACACCAGGGTGACGCACTCCCACTGATCTCGACCAACGCGATGACGGTCGCGCTCGCGGCGTCGGCCACCGACAGCGTGGCGAACTGGCTGGAGCACTCGCTGATCGTCGGTGTGCTATCGCTACTGGCGACGCGCAGTTCCGTCGAACCGTTCGCGGCACGGGTGCAGGCTGCCCGCAGGCACCTCGGCCAGGAGGAGGTGGCCGGCCGGGTCCGGGAACTCCTCGCGGGCCACCGCGTACAGGCTGCCCGCGTGCAGGATTCCTACGGGTTCCGCGCCCTGCCGCAGATCCTCGGGGCGACCTGGCAGGCGCTGCAGCGGTTGCGGGGCACGCTCGCGATCGAGATGAACTCGTCCTCCGAGAACCCTCTCATCTCCGTCGAGGACGACGCCGTGTTCCACAACGGGAACTTCCACGGAATGCCGATCGCCCTCGCCGTGGACGAGGCGAAACTCGCGCTGTCGAGCGCGGCGCTGTTGTCGCAGTGCAGACTTGCCAATCTCTCCGATCCGGTGGTCACCGGTCTCCGGCCGTTCCTGGCCGACGGTCCGGCGGGCAGCAGCGGCACCATGCTGCTGGAGTACACGACGTCCGCGGCCATCGCCGAGATCCGGATGGCCGCGGCGCCGGGCTCTCTCGGACACACCGTGATCTCCCGCGGAACCGAGGACCATGCGAGCTTCGCGTCGCAGGCCGCCACACAGCTCACCGACATCCTCGCCCAGTCTCGCATCGTGCTCGCGTGCGAACTGATCTCGGCGGTGCGCGCCCTCGGCCAGCAGGACCACGACCTCGACACGACCACCGAACTCGGCGCGTACCTGGACCGGGCACGCGCGTGCCTGGACCCGCGGACGACCGACCGTCCTCTGAGCGACGACCTGAAAGCAGCGGTGAAGTTTCTGGAACAGATGCCCAATCCGGAGAAAGACACAACTCGGTAAAGCAGTCCCACGACACCGAACTTCCGAGTGTGTCTCCACTCGGATTACACGAAAGTAGCACGCGGATGATCACATTCGACAAAGTCACCAAGGCATATCCGGACGGCACAACAGCGGTGAACGAACTGGACCTCGAGTGCCCGAGCGGGAAGATCACAGCACTCGTCGGGCCGTCGGGATGCGGCAAGACGACGTCGCTTCGCATGATCAACAGATTGATCGAACCGACGTCCGGAACCATCTCCCTCGACGGCGAATCCACGGCGGACATGGATCCCGCGCTGTTGCGCAGGCGGATCGGGTACGTCATCCAGCACGCCGGACTGTTCCCGCACCGCACCATCGTGGACAACGTCGCGACCATGCCCAGATTGCTGGGAAAGACGAAGAAGGAGGCCCGAACCCGGGCGATGGAGCTGCTCGAGACGGTCGGTCTCGCGGCGAACTTCGCGGATCGGTATCCGTGGCAGCTCTCGGGTGGCCAGCAGCAGCGAGTGGGGGTCGCGCGCGCCCTCGCCGCGGACCCGGCCTTCATGCTGATGGACGAACCGTTCAGCGCTGTCGACCCGGTGGTCCGGAGCCAGCTCCAGGACGAATTCCTGAGACTGCAGAAGGACATCGGCAAGACGATCATCATCGTCACGCACGACATCGACGAGGCACTCCAGCTCGGCGACCAGGTGGTCGTGTTGCGGACCGGCGGGATCCTGGCGCAGGCGGCGACGCCGCTGGAGTTGCTGACCGAACCCGCCGACGAGTTCGTCGCCGACTTCGTCGGACGCGACCGCGGCTACCGTTCGCTGGGTTTCTCGAACCTCGGCGGCCGCGTGGAGACGATCGCCGAACCCGTTGCCCGTCTCGGTGATTCGGCATCCGACGCCCTCACCCGGACCACGGACGACTGGCTGCTCGTCGTCGACCCGGCGAACAAGCCGATCGGCTGGGTGCAACCGGCGAAGGTCGTCGACCGCATTCGCCCGGACGACGTGAATCTCAGCGGGACGGTCGCCGATGCGCACGGAACGATGCGGGCCCTGCTCGACGCCGCCCTGTCCGCACCCAGCAAACGCGGTGTCGTCGTCGACGGCGACGGTGTGCTCGTGGGAACCGTGACGGCACACGCGGCGGTCGCGGCGATCGAGTCGGCGGATCTCGTGGCCACGGAGGCGATGGCCCGATGAACATCGAATGGCTCGGCCGCCAGTCCGATCGCATCGCCGAACTGGTCGGCTGGCACATCCTTCTCTCGCTCGTGCCGCTCGTCGTCGGTGTGATCGTCGCGTTGCCGATCGGCTGGCTGGCGCATCGCAGTCGCCGGATCAACCCCTATGTGGTGGGGACGGCCGGCCTGCTCTACACGATCCCGTCGCTGGCGCTGTTCGTCCTGCTCCCGCCGATCCTCGGAACGAAGATCCTCGATCCGATGAACATCGTCGTCGCACTGACGATCTACACCGTCGCCCTCCTCGTGCGCGTCATCGCCGACGCCCTGGATTCGGTGCCGCAGGAGACGGTGCTCGCCGCCACCGCGATGGGCTACCGGCCGTACCAGACTTTGCTGAAAGTCCAGCTGCCGGTGGGTGTTCCCGTCATCTGCGCCGGACTGCGCGTCGCGGTCGTGTCGAACGTCAGCCTGGTCTCACTCGCCGCGCTGCTCGGAATCCCGCAGATCGGTTCACTGTTCACCCAGGGCTTCCAGCTGCGTTTCTACACACCGATCATCACCGGTATCGCGCTCTGCCTGCTGCTGGCGCTGGTTCTCGATCTACTCATCGTGCTCGCCAATCGGTTACTCACACCGTGGACCCCGAAGGTGGTCTCATCATGATCGACTTTCTGCTCGACGGTGCTCATTGGACCGGACCCGAAGGCATTCCCGCTCTCCTCCTCCAGCACCTGATGTACACGTTCCTCGCCCTGTTCGCGGCGGCACTTATCGCGGTTCCGCTCGGCCTGTACATCGGGCACACCGGTCGCGGAGCGGTCGTCGTCGCGGGCCTGGCCAACTCGCTGCGCGCCCTTCCCACCATCGGTTTGCTGATCCTGCTGGTGCTCGTCATCGCACCGTCGTTCTCGACCAAGCTGGCCTATCTGATTCCGAGCCTGATCGTGCTGGTGCTGCTGGCCATCCCCCCGATTCTCACCAACACCTACGCGGGCATCCGCTCGGTCGACCCGGCCGCCGTGGACGCTGCGCGGGGCATGGGGTTCCGGTCGATGCGCATCCTCACCGAGGTGGAGATGCCCTGCGCGCTGCCGCTGATGCTGTCGGGTGTGCGCAGCGCCGTGCTGCAGATCGTCTCGACCGCGACCGTCGCCGCCTACATCTCGCTGGGCGGACTGGGACGTCTCCTCATCGACGGCAAAGCGCAGAGCGACTACGCCCAGATGGCCGCCGGAGCGGTCCTCGTGTCCCTCCTCGCGCTCGCATTCGACCTGGCGATCGGATTCCTCACGGTTCGGGTCGTCTCACCCGGTCTGACGCGACGCGACCGGAGCGGCGCGAAGAAGCGATCCGATTCCGAAGACACCGCCGTCGCAGCCCGACCCGCGTCCGCTCCCGAGCCCTCGCTGATCTGAAGGACATCATCATGAAGAAGGCATTGATCGTCGCGCTGACCGGCGCCACCCTGATGTCGTTGACGGCATGCGGGATCGGCAAGGACCCGTTGGCATCCGACGACGGCGGAAGCAGCGACGGTGCCATCGTCGTCGGCTCCGCGGACTTCCCCGAAAGCCAGCTGATCGCGACCATCTACGCGGAGGCGCTGCGCGCGAACGGCATCGACGTCACCGAGAAGCTGAACATCGGAAGCCGGGAGGTGTACGTCCCGGCCATCCGTGACGGCTCCATCGACCTGCTGCCCGAGTACTCGGGTGCGTTGCTCCAATACCTCGACAGCGCCACCACCGCGACCGCGTCGGACGAGGTGACCGAGGAGATCAAGGCCAAGCTGCCCGCCGGGCTCATCGCACTGGAACCGTCCCCCGCCGAGGACAAGGACGTGCTCGCGGTGCGACAGGAAACCGCGGACGAGTATTCGCTCGAGACGATCGAGGACCTCGTGCCCCACGCCGACGAGCTGACCCTCGGCGGCCCGCCCGAATGGAAGACCCGGGAGAACGGCGTCGCCGGCCTGCGGGACAAATACGGCCTGACGTTCAAGGAGTTCCTGGCACTCGACGCCGGCGGTCCCCTGACGCTCAACGCCTTGCTGAGCGGTCAGATCGAAGTGGCGGACGTGTTCAGCACCGACCCGGCGATGCGTTCGGAGAACCTCGTGGCACTCGAGGACACCAAACACCTGTTCCTGGCGGAGAACATCACACCGATCATCAACGAGAACAAGGCAGGCGACGATGTCCGCGGCGTCCTGGCCGACGTGTCGGCGGCACTGACCACCGACGATCTCATCGAGATGAACCAGCGGGTGGCCGACCTCGAGGACATGGGCGACATCGCCCGGGAATGGCTGCAGGACAAGGGGCTGGCGTCCTGATCACGCCCCGGCGTGACATTGCCGGTGCAGTGCGTGGATCGCCTCCTCGAGTTCGGGAATTGGACCCTCCACCTCGACGTCGGGCGCGATGTCCTGGACGGGGATCGGCCGAACGGGTGCCGGCGGGACACCCAGTTCGGCGAGCCACTGCGCCGTCTGCGCGGCAGAACTGACGTAGACGATGCGTCCGAGCCCCACCCAGCCGTGCGCGGCGGAACACATCGGGCAGTGTTCGCCCGATGTGAAGACGGTGGCTCTCGCGCGTTCCTCGGGCGGCATGTTCTCCGCTGCCCACCGGGCGAGCTCGAACTCGGGGTGGCGGGTCGCGTCGCCGCCGGCGACCCGGTTGCGATCCTCGGCGAGAGCGACGCCGTCCGCGGAGGCGAGGACGGAGCCGAACGGTTCGTCGCCCGCCTCCACCGCCTCCCGTGCCAACTCCACGCACCGCCGCAGATGCCCCAATTCGACGTCGTTCTCCATGCCTGCCTCCGAGGTCGCTCGCGCCCGTGACTCCTTGCATGGTGCCACGGACGGGTGCGTCAGCTCAGCGCATCGAACGTCGCCGTCGCATACTGGGCGGTCCGGTCGGAGCCGAGAAGTCCCGGCCCCATCTTGTTCATCACGTACGTCATGGTCATCCGGCGTTCGGTGTCGACGACGACCTGTGAGCCGCCCCAGCCACCCCAGAAGCAGATGCGTCCCTCGGGTACGAACGGCACGGACACGGGCGTCGGCAGACCGTACCCGATGCCGAATCGAATCGGTTGCCCCAGAGCCAGATCCACGCCGTTCGACTGCTCCTCGAAGATCAGGGAGATGGTGTCCGGCGACAGCAGGCGGACGCCGTCGAGTTCTCCCCCGCAGGCCACGACGGACTGGATCCGGGCGAGCGACCGGGCGTTGCCCTGGCCACCGGCCGCGCCGTTCTCCGCCTTGCGCCATTCGTCGGACCAGGACGCGGACGCGTCCGGTCCGGGGCCGGTGAACGTCCTGACGATGACACTGGCGGGGTCGAGGGAGGCCAGATCGATCGGCAACGGCGGCGGCGGGACCACGTTCGACACCCGGCCGAACTCCGACGGGTCCAATCCGATGTGGAAGTCGGCCCCCAGCGGCCCGGCGATCTCCTCGGCGACGAAACGGCCGAGCGTGCGCCCGTCGATTCGGCGGACGACTTCACCGATCAGATGGCCGTAGTTCAGCGCGTGATACCCGGACGCCGTGCCCGGCTCCCACCACGGCGCCTGGGCGGCAAGCCGTTTCGTGGACTCTGCCAGGTCGTACGTGTCCTCGACCGTGATCGGCTGATCCCACCCCGACACACCCGACGTGTGTGACAGGAGATGGCGGACCTCGACGCGTTCCTTGCCTGCCGCGGCGAATTCCGGCCAGTACTTCGCGACGGGCGCGTAGACGTCCAGCAGTCCGCGGTCCGCGAGCACCAATGCGGCGAGCGCGGTAACCGTCTTGGTGCACGACCACACGTTCGTGATGGTGTCGCGCTCCCATTCGGTGGTGTGATCGGTGTCGGACCATCCGCCCCACATGTCGACCACCGGCTCTCCGTCGAGGGTCACGACGATCGACGCGCCGAGTTCCTCACCGGAGTCGAGATTGTCCTTCAGTGCCTCCTGCAACGCCGTGAAGCGCTTGTCGCACACTCCTCCGAGTTTGGTCACCTGTGGTTCCTCTCAACCAGCCGACGCAATATTGATCTTGACATCGGGTTCAATTTAGGGTTCCAGTGTGGGCCAGGCCCTCCTGTGATGTCAATCACTTCGATGCCCATTCTCGCGAGGTCCCGCCGCGGTCGGGCGCTCACCGGGTTCACCCGTGCCGGGTGAGGTTCGCGACGGCGCGGCGGCCGACGCTGAAACCCAGGACTACACGTGAGGAGCCGTGCCATGGGCAAGCCATTTCGGGGTGTCGTCAACGTCGACATTCGCGACTCGGTACCGGACTGGGCCCCCTTCGAGCCACCCAAGGCTCCCGCCGATGCGCCCAACGTCGTCTATATCGTCCTCGATGACGTCGGTTTCTCGGCGATGCGCTGTTATGGCGGGCCGATCGAAACGCCGAACATCGACCGGATCGCCGCCAAGGGTGTTCGCTACACCCAATGGCACACCACGGCGCTGTGCTCACCCACCCGCTCCTGCCTGCTGACGGGACGCAACCACACGCGCAACAGCATGGCCTGCATCACCGAGGCTTCGATCGGATTCCCGAACGCGAGTGGAACGATCCCGCCGGAGAACGGCATGCTCCCGGAGATACTCGCCGAGCGCGGCTGGAACACCTACATGGTGGGCAAATGGCACCTCTGCCCGACCGATGAGATGAATTTGGCCGCCACTCGCCGGAACTGGCCGAGTGGGCGAGGTTTCGAGCGTTGGTACGGCTTCCTCGGCGCGGAGACCAACCAGTGGTATCCGGATCTGGTTTACGACAACCACCCGGTCGATCAGCCGCGTTCACCGGAGGAGGGTTATCACCTCACCGAAGACATCACGGACAAGGCACTCGAGTTCATCAAGGACGCCAAGGTGATCGCGCCGGAGAAGCCGTTCTTCCTCTACTACGCGCCCGGCGCATGTCATGCCCCGCATCACGCCCCGAAGGAATGGATCGAGAAATTCGCGGGCAAATTCGACATGGGCTACGACGCGATCCGTGAACAGACCCTCGCCCGGCAGAAGGAGCTGGGGATCGTCGCCGCGGACACCGAGCTTCCGCCGATCAACCCGATCGGCACCCCCGAAACCCGGTCGGGACCCGAGGGCGAACCGTTCCCCGAACTCGATTACACCCGCCCGTGGAGCACCCTGAACGACGACGAGAAGCGCCTCTTCGCGCGAATGGCCGAGGTCTACGCAGGTTTCCTGGCCCACGCCGATCATCACATCGGGCGTCTGCTCGACTATCTCGAGCAGAACGATCAGTTGGACAACACCGTGATCGTGGTCGTCTCCGACAACGGCGCGAGCGGTGAAGGTGGTCCGAACGGTTCCGTCAACGAGATGAAGTTCGCCAACGGCATCCCGGACGACCTCGCCGAAAACCTCGCGAAGCTCGACGATCTCGGCGGACCCAAGACATATAACCACTACGCCAACGGCTGGGCGATGGCGTTCAACACCCCGTTCAAGATGTGGAAGCGCTACGAGTTCAACGGCGGAACCGCCGACCCCTGCATCATCTCGTGGCCGGCCGGAACCAAGGCCCGGGACGAGATCCGCGACCAGTACCATCACGCGATCGACGTGGTGCCGACGATCCTGGACATCCTCGGGATCGACGCCCCCGAGACGATCAAGGGACACGTCCAGAGCCCGTTCGACGGCGTCAGCATGCGGAGCAGTATCGACGACAAATCCACGTCCTCGGCGCGCAAGTCACAGTTCTACGCGATGCTCGGGTCGCGGTCGATCTGGCACGAAGGCTGGAAAGCCGTCACGACACATCCGACTCTGGCGGGCTGGGGCCACTTCAACGACGACGAATGGGAGCTCTACCACACGGACATCGATCGCGCCGAGGTGAACAACCTGGCTGCGAAGCACCCGGACAAGCTGCGGGAGATGGTGAACCTCTGGTTCGCCGAAGCCGGTGCGAACGCGGCGTTCCCGCTGGACGATCGATCAGGTGTCGAGATCATGAACACGCCCCGACCCCAGCTCACAGCGACGCGGAACCGGTACGTGTACTACCCGGACGTCGCCGCAGTGTCCGAGTGGCAAGCGGTCAACACCCGCGGCCGATCGTTCGTGATCGGTGCGCTCGTCGACATCCCGGCGCCGGGAGCCGAAGGCGTCCTCTTCGCGATCGGATCCCGCTTCGGTGGCCACGCACTGTATGTGAAGAACAAACGGCTGCATTACGTCAACAACTTCGTGGGCAGTGAAGAACAGATGATCGTCGGCTCCGAGGACATCCCCTTCGGAACGGATCTGATCCTGTCTGCCTCGTTCGACAAGGATGGGCAGGAGCCGACGTTCACCACAGGAATTCTGTCGCTGTACCACGCCGACCGAAAGGTCGGAGAGGGGCGAATCAAGACGCAGCTCGGTGCGTTCGCGATCGCGGGTGCCGGGGCGTACGTCGGCCGCCACCCAGGCGAGCCGATCACCGACGACTACCCGGGCGAATCACCCCACCGCTTCACCGGTGGCACGATCAATCGGGTCGCGATCGACGTTAGCGGCGAGCCCTACCTCGATCTCGAGCGGGAAGCCGCCCTGATGATCATGCGGGAGTGAGCAGGACGAGCCCGAACCTCAGCTGCCGGTCACCGGCAGCACCAGCGCCTGCCCCGGGTCACCGGACGCGATGGTGACCTGGTGCGGCACCAGGCTTCCGCGGAAGCTCGGATCTCCCCCGGACACCACGAGGCGAACGCGGTGCCCCTCGTCGAAGCGGTGGACGATGGCCGGCATCGTGACCTCGAGGGGCTCACCGGGTGCCACGATGCGCACCGGAGCGACCTGTCCGTTGATCAGCGTTTCGGTGCCGTCGGGAGCCACGTCGTACAGCTTCGCGAAGACCACGACCGAGTCCTCGACCCCGGTGACCGCGGGTGCAGCGGTGACACGGACGTCGAGCGTCGGGGCGCCCACCACGTCCAGCGGGGCATCGAGGATGCCGGACGACCATTCGGCCTGGGTGCCGGAGATCATGCCCTGCGGGACCTGGTTCCCCGGCCGGGTGTCCGGCGCCTCCCGGTCGGTGGGGAGGCCGCCGGGCAGCGTGTTCAGCGTCTGCGAGCCGGGAACGATGCCGTCGAGTCGGTCGGTCAGTGCGCCGTCGCCGGAGAGGTAGAGCGAATAGTCTTGGCCTACCGCAATATCCGAGGATTCGGCGTACGCGGGTGCGGCGTTGCCGGTGTAGTCGATCCAGTTGCGGAAGTAGCTGAACACCGGCCCGGTGTCGACCGCGCTGTCCTTCAGATAGTGGTCGAACCAGTCGACCATCCGGCCCGTCTCGTACTGGGTGTCGGGGTTCGGATCCTTCATGCTGATCTCGCCCTCGGCGGGAGTGAGATCGGAATGCCCCCAGCTGTGCCAGATCATCTTCACGTCGTCGCCCTGCGCCTGCAGGGTCTCGAACGTGGCCGTCGCTTCGTTGAGATCGAACAGGGTGTCCTGCTGGCCCTGCATGATCAACGCCGGAATCTTCACCCGGTCCGCGTACGAGACCACGGACGACCGGCGCAGGAAGTCGACGGACCCCGGGTCCGGATAGCCCTGCACCGCGGCCTGCGTCAGCGCGGGGCACGCGGGGTCGGCGAAATTGGGACAACCCAACGCCCGCACAGGGTCCTGCGCGTAGCCCTCGGCCCGGGGGTTGGTCACGCCGATGGCCCCGAACATGAGCGACCACACCACCTTCGACGCACCGGGAACCGACGTGCTGACCCCGGTGATCTGGTCGGTGCCGTTGGGCGCGAGCGAGTAACTGAGGTCGTTCCACGTGATCATCGGGATGATCGTGTCGATCCGGGGATCCACCGAGGCCGCAGCGAACTGCACGGCCCCGCCGTAGGAACCGCCGATCATGCCGACCCGCGGATCGTGCGCCTCGGCGACGCCGTGGTGAGCGGTCGGGTCCTGCACCACGTAGTCGAGACCGGGGACGGGGACGGTGTGCGCGGGATCGACGAACGCCATGCCGTCGCGTCCACCGAGGAAGCTCACCAGTTCACTCGCCGCGCGCCCGTCGTAGTCGGGGTGGTCCATGTGAATCTTGCAGCCGGAACCGCCGAAGCCCAGCCCGGAGTACGCGAGCACCGCGTAACCGCGGGACGCGAGGAACGAGGCGATACCGGCCTGATCGTTCTTGGAACCGCCGAAGCCGTTGGTGGTGAGGACGGCGGGCACCCGATTCGACGCCGACGCCGAGTCGGGTTTGTACACGTCGCCGATCACGTCGCACGGCTCGTCCCGGTTCGGTCCGACGAGAACCTGGAAATGGAGCGTGGTCTTCGTGAACCCGACCGGATCCGCTGCCACCGGGGCCGACGCCACGATCGGTGTCAGTACCGCGGCCGCTGCCGTCACCACCACCAGAGTTGATCTACGCGCCCTGTGTTTCACAGCCCACCCGCCGTCCGTCACTCCGCCCCGAGCACCTCCGACGAGCGTAAACGCTCTGGACGCACGACCAACTCAGGCTGCCGGTGTGTCGCGGCACCGGTGTGCGGCGCGGCTCGCAGACTCGCGCAGGTCGTCTGCCGCACAGCTGCGCCCCTCGTGCGGTTTATATTTGAGCTGTGGTAATGACCAAGCGCGCCGAAACGTCCCTGTTGACCGACCAGGTCTACGAGACGATGCACGAGGCGATCATGAACGGCGATCTGCCTGCCGGCTCCCGCCTGCGCATTCGCGACATCGCCGCGCAGGTCGGGACGAGCGTGATGCCGGTGCGCGAGGCGATCCGGCGGCTCGAGGAAGCCGGTCTGGCCGAGCGCGTCCCCCACAAGGGCGCGGTCGTGAAAGGCCTGACCCTGGCCGAACTGGTCCACGTCTACGACGTGCGACGGTTGCTCGAGGTGGAAGCCGCACGATTGGGCGCCCAGCAGATCAGCCCCGCGGACGTGGAGCGGATGCACACCGAGTACGAGCTCATGCAGGCCGCTATCGCCGAACGCCGGGTGGTGGCGCTGCTCGATCACGACGAGGCGCTGTTGACGATTCTCTACGAAGCATCAGCGAACCCCGTGCTGGTCGATTCCATCCGCACCCTGTGGCAACACTGCCGTGCCTACAAGATCGTCGGTGCGCAGGGCACCCTCGACACGCCCGGAGACGACTCGTTGTGGAGGTACCAGGAACGTCTCGTCGAGGCCGCCCGCAAGGGCGACGCCGACGCTGCGGCCGCCGTCAACAATGAGTCGTTGATCAACGCGACGTCGCGGATCAGGGTGCAACTCGCCGCCCAAGAGGATGCCGGTTAGCCGTAGCGACAACGGTTTTCGCGGACCCGCCGGGTTCCTCCCGTCGACCTGCGCGGTGAGCGTCAGGGCACCTTCGGCGGGTTGTCGGGGAAGAGGAGGGCACCGATCTCCTTGCCGATCGGCACAGTGTTATTGGCGTTGGCATTGGCCGTCGGTCCGAGCGTGGCGTATACGACAATCGTGGTCTTCGACTCCGTTTCGTAGAGGGCGATGCCGTTGTAGCCCCCGAATGCCGGGTTCATGAGCAGCCAACTGCCCAGGTGAACGGTTCCGAATGCGAAGTACTTGTCCGCAGTCAGCGGGCCCAGCCCGGCGGTCTTGTCCGCCATCATCTCCGTGAACGCCGTGTCGGACAGGAGTTCGCCGGTGCCGAGCGCACGAACCCACCGCGCGACTTCGGCCACCGTCGAGTTCATGTTGCCGCTGTTGAGGAACGCCGTGGGATTCCAGAACGTGGAGTCCTCGAAGACGCCACGTTCGTTGGTATAGCCGTGCAGGGTCGGTTCACTCATCTGGGGTGTCAGCACCACGCTGCTCGCGTCCATCCCCAGCGGCGTGAAGATCCGCTCCTTCAGGAGGTCGCCCAACGGCTTTCCCGCCGCCTTCTCGAGTACCACACCGAGCAGGCACAGGTCGCTGTGCGCGTAGGCAAAACTGGTCCCCGGTTCGAACAGCGGCGGGCGGGCGTTGGCCAGGTCGAAGATCTCCTGAGACGTAAAGCCTTTGATCGGATTTGCGTAGAAGATCTTCAGGAAATCGGGGTTGGTCACGTAGTCCGAAATGCCGGTGGTGCTGTTGGCGAGCATCCGCGGGGTGATCTTGTCGGCCCGCGGAAAGTCGGGCACCCACTTGGCGATCGGCTCGTCCAGACTCAGCGTTCCGGCCTCGCCCAGCTGCAGCAGAACGGTCGACAGCATCGGTTCCATCGGCTGGCCGACTCGCAATTGCATGTCACGCGTCGCGGGAACGCCGAGCGGCGACTCTCCCACCGCCCCGGCGACGATCTCCTCGTCGCCGCGCCACACACCGAACACGGCGCCGCTGAGATCGAGCTCCGTCAGCTTGTCGCGAACGATATCGACGATCTTGTCGGCGTCGGGAGCATCGGTGTGCGCGACGTCGGGACCGTGCTCCGCTGCTTGCTGTTCGCCGCCGCGATCGTCCGATCCGCACGAAACGGTGGCGAGGGCAAGAACGATGCTGAGCGCGGTGGCCGTTCGACGCAGCCGGCTACGAGTCGACAAGCTCATGGGGTCGATCCCTTCGTACGCAGAGGTCGAGTGGGAGTCGCTGCTCACTGGGATTCTAGGCGCAGACTGCCGTTGCCCAGGGAGGTTCCGGCCGTTATTCGCAGGGCACCGTGCCGTTGACACGCGCCGCCCGGTCCCCGACATTCGTACTCATGGGCGATCACCTGGTCGACGGCAAGGTCGCGCTCGTGACCGGCGGCAGCCGCGGAGTGGGCCGAGGCGTAGCGGAACATTTGGCATCGGCCGGAGCGACGGTGTACGTCACCGGACGCACGGTGCACGACGCGCACTTGCCGGCCGGATGCATCCCGGCCACCTGCGATCACACCGATGACGAACAGGTCTCCGCTGTCTTTCGCCGCGTGACCGCGGAGACGGGGCGACTCGATCTACTGGTGAACAACGTGTGGGGTGGCTACGAGCGCATGGTCGACGACGGCCGGTTCACGTGGGGCCTTCCCTTCTGGGAGCAACCGATCTGGCGATGGGATGCGATGTTCGCCGCCGGGGTCAGAGCGCATTACGTCGCCGGCACATTCGCGGCCCGCATGATGGTCCCCCAGCGATCCGGGCTCATCGTGAACATCTCGTTCTGGGCCGCGCAGAAGCACATCGCGAATGTGCCGTACGGCGTCTCGAAGGCCGCGACCGACAAGCTGTCCGCTGACATGGCATACGAACTCCTGTCACACGACATCGCCGTCGTCTCGCTCTATCCGGGACTCGTTCGGACGGAGAAGGTGATGGAGGCTGCGGCGTACCTCGACCTGTCGAACTCCGAGTCGCCACAGTTCATCGGCCGTGTCATCGCCGCGCTGGCCGCCGATCCCGAAATAATGACGCATTCCGGACAGGTGCTGGTCGCGGCCGCCATGGCCGAACGCTATGACATCACGGACGTGGACGGCGCTCGGCCGTCACCGTTGACCTCGAGAGACGTCTGATCGACTGGCCGAGGGGCAACAACCAGCAATTTTCATCCGAGAGGAGCCCGGTGGTGCCATGTGGCACCGCCATTGAGCCACTAAACCCTTGCCATGGTGCCATCGCTGTGCCACGATGGCACCATGGATTTGACACCGTATGTGAGCAACCTCGGACGTGAATTCGCCACCCTCGCCGAAGCCGGCGGTGACGAATCCCGTGCGTTGGTCGAGCGCCTGACCGGGTCGCTCGAATCGGCGATCCGGATGACGCTGCTGGACGCACTGTCCGCCGCCACGGACGAGATCACCCAGGATCTGGCCCCGGGATCGGTGGAGTTGCGCCTGCGCGGGCGCGACCCGAACTTCGTCGTGACCGCGCGGCCCGCCGAGCCGATCGAGGAACCGGCCGATGACGATGCCGCACCGGCGGACGGTGGCACCCCGATCGCCGAGGACGGCCCGACCGCGCGGATCAACGTGCGCCTACCCGAACAGCTCAAGGCCGCGGTCGAGGAGGCCGCAGCCAAGGAGGGGCGCTCGGTCAACGCCTGGCTGGTCCGCGCGGCCTCGTCCGCGCTGCAGCAACCGGACCGCGTCCAGCACGCCCAGCAGCGCGGCAAACCGACCAAGCAGAGCCTCACCGGCTGGGTGCGCTAGCCGCACCGCCTTACCCACACCACGTCCCCGACCTGCGGGGATGTTTCACCAACTCATCCTGAGGGGACAGCTATGCCCAATTTCGATACACCCGAACCGATTTCCGTCACGATCGAGCTCGGCGTCGGCAATGTGCGGATCACCGCGAGCGACCGCACCGACACCACCGTCGACGTGCGCCCGAGCGACGAATCCGACGAGTCGGACGTGCAGGCCGCCCAGCGGGTCCGCGTCGACTACGCGAACGGCGTGCTCCAGGTCATGGGGCCGAAAGCGCGCGTTCTCGACTTCTCCCGCAAGTCCAGGTCGGTGGAGGTGTCCATCGACCTGCCCAGCGGTTCGCAGGTTTCCGGCGAGGTGCAGGTAGGAGACCTCAGCGGCACGGGCCGGCTCGGGCAGTGCCGGTTCAAGACCTCCACCGGGAACGTCCGGCTCGAGCAGACCGGTCCGTTGCGAGTGGACACCGCGGCCGGTCACGTCACCGCGGACGGTGTCGCGGGCAACGCCGAGATCCGCACCGGCTCCGGGAAGGTCCGCATCGGCGAGATCGAGGGCTCCGCAATCGTCAAGAACTCCAACGGTGACACCGTGATCGCCGCGGTCACCGGCGACGTCCACGTGCGCTCGGCGAACGGCGACATCTCCGTCGACCGGGCCGGCGCGAGTGTCGAGTCGAAGACGTCCAACGGCAGCATTCGCCTCGGCGAGGTGGCCCGCGGTTCGGTCGAGCTCGGGACCGCGATGGGCGACCTGGAGATCGGCATCGCCGAGGGCACCGCCGCCTGGCTCGAGGTGAACACCAAGTTCGGCCAGGTACGCAACCTGCTGGACAACACCACCCGGCCCGAGGCGTCCGACGAGACCGTCGAGATCCGCGCGCACACCTCGTTCGGCGGCATCACGATCCGTCGTTCCTGATCCACTTCTGGACTTCGAGAAAGGGAAACCATGACCACCAGGCAATCTCAGCCGGCCATCGCGGTGACCGGGTTGCGCAAGTCGTTCGGCGACCACGTGGTGCTCGACGGCATCGATCTGACCGTCCCGCAGGGAACGGTCTTCTCCCTACTCGGCGCGAACGGCGCCGGGAAGACCACCACGGTCAACATCCTGTCCACCTTGATCAGCGCCGACGCCGGTGACGCCCGAGTCGCCGGCCACGACCTCACCCGCGAATCCGACGCGGTGCGCGCCGCAATCGGTGTCACCGGCCAGTTCTCGGCGGTGGACAACCTGCTCACCGGCAAGGAGAACCTGCTGCTGATGGCGGATCTGCACCACCTCGCCCGCAGCGACGGCCGGCGGCGCGCCGCGCAGCTGCTCGAACAGTTCGACCTGGCCGACGCGGCCTCGAAGCCGGTCTCGACCTACTCCGGAGGCATGCGGCGGCGGCTCGACCTCGCGATGACCCTGGTCGGCAGCCCGCGCGTGATCTTCCTCGACGAACCGACCACCGGCCTGGACCCACGCAGCCGCCGGGCCATGTGGCAGATCGTCCGGGACCTGGTCGCCACCGGCGTCACCATCTTCCTGACCACCCAGTACCTGGAGGAAGCCGACGAACTGTCCGACCGGATCGCGGTCCTCGACCACGGCTGCCTGGTCGCCGAGGGAACCGCGGACGAGCTCAAGCGCCGCATCCCCGGGAGCCACGTCCGCCTGCAGTTCGCCGACCCACGCGGCCTCGAAGCGGCCGAGCGCGTCCTCGACAAGGTCTCGCGCGACCCCGACGCGCTCGCCCTCCGTGTACCCAGCGACGGCAGCCTCCGCTCGCTCAAGACCCTGATCGACCGGCTCGACGACGAGGCCGTCGAGGTCGTCGAGCTGTCCGTGCACACCCCCGATCTCGACGACGTCTTCCTCGCCCTCACCGGTAACCCCCGCAACGAGAAGGTGACCTCATGATCAGCGCCCCCGCCCACACCCTCGCCGAGCCGGCCCCCGCGGACCTCCGGTTCCACCCGCTGCGCGACTCGGCAACGATGCTGCGCCGCAACCTCGATCACATGCTGCGGTACCCGTCGATGACCGTGACTCTCGTCGGAATGCCGGTCGTCTTCCTGCTGCTGTTCGTCTACGTGTTCGGCGGCACGTTGGGCGCAGGGCTCGGCGGGGTGTCCGGCGGGCGCGCCGAGTACGTCAACTACGTTGTGCCCGCGATCATCCTGATGACCGTGACGGCCGCGGTCCAAGGCACAGCGATCTCGGTCGCGATGGACATGACCGAGGGCATCATCGCCCGGTTCCGCACCATGCACATCGCACGCGTCTCGGTGCTGACCGGACACGTGCTGGGCAGCGTGATCCAGGCGATGCTCAGCGTCGCGATCGTGATCGGAGTGGCACTGCTGGTCGGCTTCCGGCCGACCGCGGGGGTGGGCGCGTGGCTGGCCACTGCCGGCTTCCTGGTGGTGGTGACGTTCGCGCTCGTCTGGCTCTCCGTCGCGCTCGGCCAGGTGAGCAAGACCGTCGAGGCCGCGAGCAATGTGGGTATGCCGCTGGTTCTGCTGCCCTTCCTCGGCAGTGGGTTCGTCCCCACCGACTCCATGCCTGCCGGGTTGCGCTGGTTCGCGGAGTACCAGCCGTTCACCCCGATCATCGAAACCCTGCGCGGCCTGCTCATGGGTACCCCGATCGGGAACAACGCATGGATCGCGCTCGGCTGGTGCGCCGTCATCGCCCTCGGCGGATACCTCTGGTCGAAAAGGCTTTTCAACCGGGAGTACTCGCGGTAGCGGCACGGCCCGCAACTGACACTGCCACGAAAGGACATCCGATGAGTAAAACGGTCGCCGTCCCGTACGGCCTCCCCATGGAACGCGATGCGGGCCCCTTCGACCCGCCCCGGCGGATCACCCGGCTGCGCGAGACTCGTCCCGTCAGTCCCATGGTCTTCCCCGACGGTCACGAGGGCTGGCTCGTCACCGGCTACGACGCGGTCCGCCAGCTCATGGCCGACACCCGGTTCAGCTCCCGCCAGGACATCGGCATTCTCCACGTGCCGTACGAGACCCCCGGCATGCCCGCCGCCACCGAGCCGTCCCCGCAGATGCCGGGCGTGTTCATCGCCATGGACCCGCCGGACCACACCCGGATGCGGCGCAAACTCGCCGGCGCCTTCACCGTCAAACGCATGAAGCAGCTCGAAGACCACATCATCGACGTCGCCGAGCGGCAACTGGACGCGATGGCGCGCCTGACCCCGCCGGTCGACCTGGTCAAGGAGTTCGCGCTGCCGGTGCCCTCGCTGGTGATCTGCGAACTGCTCGGTGTCCCCTACGCGGACCGGGACAACTTCCAGGTCAACTCCGCCAAGTTCCTGATCAAGGACCAGCCGCTCGACGACAAGATGGCCGCGTACGGCGCACTGAGCACGTACCTGGCCGATCTGGTCACGCGCAAGCGCGCCGCCCCCGGCGACGACATACTGTCCGATCTGGCCCGCGATGACGACCTCACCATCGAGGAGCTGACCGGTGCCGCCTTCCTGCTGCTGCTCGCCGGCCACGAAACCACCGCCAACATGCTGGCGCTGGGCGCCTTCGCGCTGCTGGAGAACCCCGAGCAGCTGACGGAACTTCGCACCGACCCGGACCTGCTCCCCGATGCCGTCGAGGAACTTCTGCGCTACCTGTCCGTTGCCGACATCTTCTATCGCTACGCCACCGAGGACATCGAACTCGGCGGCGAAACAATCCGCGCGGGATCGACGGTCGTCGTCTCGTTGCTGGCCGCGAACCGCGACCCGCAGCGCTTCGACAACCCCGACACCCTCGACATCCGCCGCAAGGCCCGCGGTCACCTGTCCTTGGGCCACGGCGTCCATCTGTGCCTGGGCCAGCAACTGGCCCGTCTCGAGATGCGCGCCGGATTCGAGGGACTGCTGCGCCGCTTCCCGACCCTGGGGCTCGCCATCCCCGCCGGCGACGTGAAACTCAGGACCGACATGAACATCTACGGCGTCCACGAACTGCCGGTCACCTGGACGGAAACGTCCCGGTAGAACCATCGGCCGAGCACGTCAGCCGATCCAACCAGTCGCCGAACAGGGCGGCAAGTAGTTCGGGCCGCTCGTGCATGAGTGCATGACCGACGCCATCGACGACGGCCAGGGTGGCGTGCCGGTAGCGCTCGAGCAATTCGGCCGCGTCGGTGTACCCGACGACCGAATCGCGGCGGCCCGCCACGATCAACGTCGGTCCCGAGAACGCACTCGACCCGACGTCGACCGTCCACCCGGCGAAGATGCGCCCGAGGGCATCCTCGTCGACGAGCGTCGTACCCGGCAGAACATGGTCCCGGTAGCGGCGAGCGGTGGCCGGCGTGCGCACGACGAAGTACTCGTCGAACCCCGCCCTCTGCGCATGTTCGAGTTCGTCGTAGGCATCGGCGTCCTGGCGAACCACGGCGTGATCGGGCACGTGTCGTGACCGCTCGGTGACCGGACACAACAACGCCAGGCCGCGCACCGTGTCCGGTCGCTGTGCGGCCACCCCGCGTGCCAGGTACGCGCCGTAGGAATGTCCGACCAGCAACACCGGGCCCGCACCCAGACTGTGGATGAAGTCACCGAGCAGCGTCACCACATCGTCGTTGCAGGTCAGGCCGCCGGTTGTCGAGAGGCCCATCCCCGGCAGGTCCGGGTAGATCCGTCGGTATCCCGTGCCGGGAACGACGGCCTCGATCGCCGCCTCGATCTCACGATGATCGACGCCGGCTCCGTGCAGAGCCACGAGCGGCACGCCGATGCCGTGCTCGACGTAATGGACCAGGGCTTCGTCGATCCGGCGTTCCATGTCGACACCTTAACGATCCACGCGACCACACGCGCCGCGCTCGACCAATTGCCCGATCCCACGTCGACGACTGAAATATGCTGTGTGAGGTGGACATTGTCGATGCTCATCATCATTTCATCAACCTGCCCGACCTCGCGTACCCGTGGATCGACAGTCGCCCACCCCCGCTCACCGCCTTGCTGCCGAACTACTATGACGCTGCGCACCGGTACCTGCCGCACGACTATCGGGCACAGGTCGAGGGAACGCCCGTCACGGCCTCGGTCGCGTGCGAGTTCGGTGCTGCAGACGGAGTCGCGGAGGCCGTCTGGATTCAGCATTGCGCCGACCGTGCCGGTGTGCCGAACGCCTTCATCGCGGCCGTGCAGCTCGATTCAGGCGATCTGACAGGCGTTCTCGCGCGATACGGGGATCTCCCGGTGGTCCGGGCTGTGCGTCAGCCGCTGTACTGGGCGGCCGACCCGATCAAGCGCCTGGGTGCGCGCAGCGACTACCTGTCAGACCCGGCCTGGCTGCGTGGATTCGAGCAGGTCGCCGATGCGGGGCTGGTGTGGGATCTGCTCGTCTACGACGAGCAGCTACCCGCCACGCACGAACTCATCGCCGCGTATCCCGACACCACGTTTGTATTGGAAGCGGCCGGTTGGCCGGTCGACCTCACTACGGAGGGCTTCACCCGTTGGGAGGAACGCCTCGCGGCAGTGAGTCAGTTTCCGAACGTCGTCCTCAAGTTGCAGGGAATCGCCCTCATTTTCGGAACATCCCTGGAGGCGATCGGTCGGTGGGTCCGGACGGCCCTCAGCATCTTCGGCGCCGGGCGATGCATGTTCGCCTCTCACTACCCGATCGACCATCTGCTGTGGGATACCGAAACCATGGTGTCCACCGTCCAGGCAGCACTCGGCGGCTTGCCGTCGACAGAACAAGCACTCTTCTTCGGCGAAACCGCACGACGGGTGTACCGCCTGCCCGCCGGTGATGTCTAATGGGGATTGATCGGAGTACCTGCAGTTTCGACGCCGCCAATCCACTTTCGGCGTCCGGCCAACGCTGTGAGGAGTCCACGTGATGCGAGAGGGCAGTATCCGGGTCGGCGACCGGACCATCACGTATCTCGAAGCCGGTGACCCGGGCGGACCACTCGTGCTGCACAACCACGGCGGACCCTCGAGCCGACTGGAGGCCGAGCTGTTCGATTCGCATGCGAAGGCCAACGGACTGAGATTCGTGTGCGCGGACAGGCCTGGCATCGGCGGGTCCGATCCTCAACCGGGCCGCACCTTCGAAGGCTGGACCGATGACCTCCTGTTGCTGGCCGACTCCTTCGGCGCACAGCGATTCGCGGTGACCGGCTGGTCCGAGGGTGGACCGTGGGCCCTGGCGGCCGCCGCGTATCTGGACCCCGCGCGCCTGGTGAATGTCGTGTGCATCGCCGGTGGCAATTACGGAACGTTCGGATCGAACTGGGCCGCCAAGTATCTCAGCAGCGTCGACGCGCTGGGCGGCCGCCTGGAACTTCACTTCCACCCTGGTTTCACACTGATGTACGACGTGCTCGGTATCAGTGCCACCCACTTCGCGGACCGCTACGCGAAGGCGATCACGCAGTCGGCGTGCACCGCGGATCGGGAGGTGCTGTCTGACGAGAAGGTCCTCGACGCGTTCCTGAGGGCAGGGCGCGAGTGCTTTCGGCATGGCGCGGACGGACTCGTCGTCGACGCCACGATGCTCTACAAGGCCTGGCCGTTCGACATGACGAAAGTGACGCGCCCCGTGCACTTCTGGCAGGGCAGCGCTGACACCCTGGTGCCTGAGATCATCAACAAGACGGTAGCGGACAAGACTCCCGGCGCTGTCTGGCACCCGATCAGCGGTGGTGGTCATTTCATTGCCGTCAGTCACGCGAACGACATTCTCGCACTGGTGGCGAACGATCTTGCGCCAGTGCAAAACTAATCCTCTCCGTCAGGCCGGGACTTCTCGAGCGTCGAGCCGAGTCTGGTAGAACAGCACCGTCACGGAGACGACCGCTTCGAGTGCGGCCGTCGCGAGTGCCGCCGCCATCGGAGTCGACATCGAATGACCCATCGGAGCCGACGCCGCCGCGTGCATCGCGTGCCCGTGGTGGCCGCCGCCACCGGATCCGGGACTCATCACGGTGACGTGCAACGCGATCATGCCGACGTTCATCAGCGCGACGAGACCCCAATCCCGGTGCGATCCGCGCATCCACAGGTGCCGCGCGCAGTACAGGCATCCGAAGATCATCGCGACGGTCACCAGGCCGACCATCGGCGACGACGTCGCATGCTCACCGAGCGACGCGGCGTGGAGCCCTGCCGCGGCCACCGCGAGGACCGCGGCCGCCCGCCGCAA